>JADLHF010000162.1 GCA_020848935.1 Acetobacteraceae bacterium | reverse complement strand
CCGGGCCCCGCATGGCGGGGATGAACTGACCGGGCCCCGCATGGCGGGGATGAACTGACCGGGCCCCGCATGGCGGGGATGAACTGACCGGGCCCCGCATGGCGGGAATGCGGCAGCGCCGAATTCCACCGGCACACGAGCGCGTGATATGGAACGCGCATGGATCGCGAAACCCTGCCCACCGTGGCTATCGGCTGCGACCACGCCGGCCCCGCGCTGAAGCGGGAGATCGCCGATGCCCTGCGCGCGGCTGGCCATTCGGTACTGGACCTGGGCACGCATGACGAGGCCAGGGTGGACTATCCCGATTTCGCCCATGCGGTGTGCGAGGCTGTCGAACAGGGCAGGGCGCAGCGCGGGGTGCTGGTGTGCGGCACCGGGGTGGGCATGGCGATCGCCGCCAACCGCCATGCCGGCATTCGCTGCGCGGTGGCCAGCGAGACCGCCACCGCCCGGCTGTGCCGCGAGCACAACGACGCCAATGTGATCGCCCTTGGCGCGCGGCTGATCGACGCAGCCCAGGCGCGGGCGATCGTGCGCACGTTCCTGGCCACGCCGTTCGAGGGTGGGCGGCACGTGCAGCGGCTGGAAAAGCTGGCGGTCACACGAGCCCTCGCGGGAAGCGGCGTTACCGGCTAGAACGCGGCTCTCTCCCCCCGCGACCCGAAGGAGTGGGTATGAACGACCGCGCCGACCATGCCGTGTTGCAGCGTTTCTTTGGTGCCAGCCTGGCTGAGACCGACCCGGAGCTGGCCGCCGCCATCGGCCGCGAACTGGTGCGCCAGCAGGACGGCATCGAGCTGATCGCCAGCGAGAACATCGTCTCGGCCGCGGTGATGCAGGCGCAGGGCTCGGTGCTGACCAACAAATACGCCGAGGGCTATCCCGGCCGGCGCTACTATGGCGGCTGCGCCGAGGTGGATGTGGCCGAGACGCTGGCGATCGAGCGGGCGAAGACACTGTTTTCGTGCAGCTACGCCAATGTGCAGCCACATTCCGGCGCACAGGCGAACCAGGCGGTGTTCCTCGCCCTGGTCAAGCCCGGCGACACCATCCTGGGCATGAGCCTGGATGCCGGCGGGCATCTGACCCATGGCGCGACGCCGAACCTGTCCGGCAAATGGTTCCGTGCGGTGCAGTACGGCGTGCGCCGGGATGACGGCATGCTGGATTATGACCAGCTCGAAGCTTTGGCGCGCGCGGAGAAGCCGAAGCTGATCATCGCCGGCGGCTCGGCCTATCCCCGGGTGATCGATTTCGCCCGCATCCGCCGGGTGGCCGACGAGGTTGGCGCGTTCTTCCTGGTCGATATGGCGCATTTCGCCGGGCTGGTGGCGGCCGGCGTGTTCCCCACGCCGCTGCCGCATGCCCATGTGGTGACCACCACCACCCACAAGACGCTGCGCGGACCGCGCGGCGGCATGATCCTGTCCAACGACCCGGCGCTGGGCAAGAAGTTCAACTCGGCCGTCTTCCCGGGCCTGCAGGGCGGGCCGCTGATGCATGTCATCGCCGGCAAGGCGGCGGCGTTCGGCGAGGCGCTCCGGCCGGAATTCAAGGCTTATCAACAGGCGGTGGTCGATAACGCCCGTGCCCTGGCCGCCACCCTGGTGGAACAGGGGCTGGCGATCGTCACCGGCGGCACCGACAGCCACCTGATGCTGGTCGATCTCCGGCCCAAGCGGGTGACCGGCAAGGCGGCCGAGGCGTCGCTGGAGCGGGCCCGCATGACCGCCAACAAGAACGCCATCCCCTTCGACCCGGAGAAGCCCGCCATCACCTCCGGCGTGCGGCTCGGCACTCCGGCCGGCACCACGCGCGGCTTCGGGGTGGCCGAGTTCCAGGAGATCGGGCGGATGATCGGCGAGGTGCTGGACGGGCTGGCGGCGTCCAACGACGGCACCAACGCGGCCGCCGAGGCAGCGGTCGGCGCGCGGGTGCAGGCGATGTGCGCGCGCTTCCCGATCTACGCCAGGTAGCGTCGCGCGATGCGCTGTCCGTTCTGCGGCCATGACGAGACCCAGGTGAAGGACAGCCGCCCGAGCGATGACGGCATGACCATCCGCCGCCGCCGCTTCTGCCCCGGCTGCACCCAGCGCTTCACCACCATCGAGCGGGTGCAGCTGCGCGAGCTGACGGTGGTCAAGGCCGATGGCCGCCGGGTCCCGTTCGACCGCGACAAGCTGGTGCGCTCGGTGCGGGTGGCGGTGCGCAAGCGCCCGGTGAGCGAGGAGCGGCTGGAGCGCATCGTCAATGGCATTGTCCGCCAGCTGGAAGCCTCCGGCGAGAGCGACGTTGCCAGCCAGCAGATCGGCGAGGCGGTGATGGAGGCGCTGCGCGAGGTGGATGAGGTGGCCTATGTGCGCTTCGCCTCGGTCTACCGAAATTTCCGCGAAGCCAAGGATTTCGAAGCATTTCTTGGCAATCTCGGTGGCGACGAGGGGGAGGCCCCGGCGGACCCGGAGCCGCCTGCGTGAGGGCTTTGGCGTGAGCGTATTGGACGATGTCGCGCATATGCGCGCCGCGCTGGCGCTGGCGCGGCGCGGCAATGGCCTGACCTGGCCGAACCCTTCGGTGGGCTGCGTGATCGTGCGCGACGGCCGCGTGGTTGGCCGCGCCACCACCGCGCCCGGCGGACGGCCGCACGCCGAACCGCAGGCGCTGGCGATGGCCGGCATCGCGGCGCGCGGGGCGACCGCCTATGTCACGCTGGAGCCCTGTTGTTTCCATGGGCGGACCCCGCCCTGCACCGATGCGCTGATCGCCGCCGGGGTGGCGCGGGTGGTGATCGGCGTGCGCGATCCCGACACCAGGGTGAACGGTGCCGGCCTGGCCCGGCTGCGCGCCGCCGGGATCGCGGTGACGGAGGGGGTGCTGGCGGATGAGGCCGAGGAGGTGGTGGCCGGGTTCTTCACCCGCGTGCGCCACGGACGGCCGCTGGTCACCCTCAAGCTGGCCTCGACGCTGGATGGGCGGATCGCCACCCATGGCGGCGAAAGCCAGTGGATCACCGGCGCGCCGGCGCGGCGCATGGCCCATGCCCTGCGCGGGCGGCATGACGCGGTGATGGTCGGCGTCGGCACCGCCCTGGCCGATGATCCCGACCTGACCTGCCGGCTTCCCGGGTTCAAGCCGGTGCCGACGGTGCGCGTGGTGGCGGACAGTCATCTGCGCCTGCGGCTGACGGCGCGGCTGGTGGCCACCGCCGCCAGCGCACCGACCTGGGTGGTGGCGCGGCAATCAGCCGATTCGCTCCGGGCCGCCGCCCTGGAGTCGGCCGGCGTCGCGGTGCTGCGGGTGGGCGATTCGCCGGCCGGGATCGACCTGGCCGACGCCCTGCGCACCCTGGCCGAGCGCGGCATCACGCGGCTGCTGGTGGAGGGCGGCGCGCAACTCTCCGCCGCCCTGCTGCGCGCCGACCTGGTGGACCGGCTGGTGTGGTTTCACGCCCCCGCCGTGATGGGCGGCGACGGCTGGCCGGCGGCGCAAGGCTTTGGGGTGGAGAAACTGGCCGGGATGGCGCATTTCGAACCGCGTGGCGCGCGCGAAGTGGGCGCGGACCTGATGAGCGAGTATGGTCGGGCGCGCCGCGTGGTTGGCGGCGCGAAGGGAGCGACGGGCTGATGTTCACCGGAATCGTCACCGGGCTGGGCGAGGTGCGCGCGGTCACGCCGATCGGCGGCGGCCAGGACATGCGCCTGGTGCTGGGCGTGCCGGCCGGCTGGGCGGTGATGGCCGACGTGCCGATCGGCGCCTCGATCGCCTGTTCCGGCTGCTGCCTGACCGTGGTGGAGAAGGGCGCGGACTGGTTCGCGGTCTCGGTTTCCGCCGAGACCCTGTCCAAGACCACGCTGGGCGGCTGGCGGCCCGGCACCCGCGTCAACCTGGAGCGCCCGCTGAAGGTGGGCGACGAATTGGGCGGGCATATCGTGTCCGGCCATGTCGATGGGCTGGGCGAGGTGGTGGCCGCGGTGCCGGACCAGGGCTCCACCCGCTGGAGCTTCCGCGTGCCCGGCGCCATTGCCCGCTTCATCGCGCCGAAGGGCTCGGTGGCCATCGACGGCGTGTCGCTGACGGTCAACGAAGTCGCCCGCTCCGATGCCGGGGCCGACATTTTCGGCGTGAACATCATCCCCCACACGGCTGAGGTGACGAGCTTCGGCCTTCTCAAGCCGGGGCAGAAGGTCAATATCGAGATCGACACCGTGGCGCGCTATGTGGCGCGCCTCGCCGACTACGCCGCTCAAGGGTCCGCACGATGAGCCAACTCCTGACCACGTCGCTGTCGCAGTACCTGGCCTCGGCCGAGGACCTGATCGAGGAGGCGCGCGCCGGGCGCATGTTCATCCTGGTCGATGACGAGGATCGCGAGAACGAGGGCGACCTGGTCATCCCCGCCCAGTTCGCCACGCCCGACGCCGTCAACTTCATGGCCCGCCACGCCCGCGGCCTGATCTGCCTGGCGATGACCCGCCAGCGGGTGGAACAGCTCGGCCTGCCGCTGATGAGCCAGTCGAACGGCACCCGCCACACCACTGCCTTTACGGTGTCGATCGAAGCGCGGGACGGGGTGACCACCGGCATCTCGGCCCATGACCGCGCCCACACCATCGCGGTCGCCACCAACCCCGAGCGCGGGCCGCACGACATCGTCACCCCCGGCCACGTCTTCCCGCTGATGGCGCGCGAGGGTGGCACGCTGGTGCGCGCGGGGCATACCGAGGCGGCGGTCGATATCGCCCGCCTGGCCGGGCTCAGTCCCGCCGGCGTGATCTGCGAGATCATGAACGACGACGGCACCATGGCCCGCCTGCCGGACCTGGTGACCTTCGCCCAGCACCACAACCTCAAGCTGGGCACCATCGCCGACCTGATCGCCCATCGCCGCCGCACCGAGCGGCTGGTGCGCCGGGTCACCGAGGGCATGCTGGACCATGCCGTGGGCGGTGCCTGGAAGCTGATCGTCTATGCCAACACCGTGGAACATGCCGAGCACCTGGTGCTGGTGAAGGGCGACCTGTCCGCCCCCGGCCCGGTGCCGGTGCGCATGCACGGCGTGGACCTGCTGAACGACCTGCTGGGCGAGACCACGCGCGGCGCCCTGGCCGGCGCCATGGCGATGATCGCCCGCGAGGGCCGCGGCGCCGTGGTGCTGCTGCGCGAGATGCACGCCACCACCCTGTCCGAACGGGTGCGCCAGCTTGCCAGCGCCGAACGGCCGCGCACCGAATTGCGCGACTACGGCATCGGCGCGCAGATCCTGCTGGACCTCGGCGTGCGCGACATGAACCTGCTGTCCAACCACCCGCGCACCATCATCGGCATCGAAGGCTACGGCCTGAACATCGTCGCCCAGTTGCCGATCGAGGACACCTGAGATGAGCACCGTTGACGCCCGGCTGCCCACGGCGCCCACGCTGGAGGGACGGCCGCCGCGGATGCTGGTGGTGCGCGCGCCCTATTACACCGCCATCGTCGACGGGCTGCGCGACGGCGCCCTGCGCATCATCACCGAGGCCGGCGGCACCGCCGATGTGCTGGACGTTGCCGGCGCGCTGGAACTGGCCACCGCCATCCTTTTCGCCGTGCGCGGCGACCGCAACTACGACGGCTTCGTGGCGCTGGGCTGCGTGGTCAAGGGCGAGACCGACCATTACGAGCACGTCTGCCGCGAGGCGATGCAGGCGCTGACCCGGGTGGCGCTGGACCATGCGCTGTGCCTGGGCAACGGGTTGCTGACCGTGGCCAGCGAGGCGCAGGCAACCGCCCGTTCCGGCGCAGACGGCCACAACAAGGGGGCCGAGGCCGCCGCCGCCGCCCTGATCCAACTGCGCGCCGCCCGCCAGCTGGGCGCGGCGTCGCGATGATGGCCAAGCCCGCCGGCACCGCCCCGGGATCGACCGCGCCGGCGGCCCGTCCCCGCACTTCGGCCCGCGTGGCGGCGGTGCAGGCGCTGTTCCAGGCCGAGCAGGCCCAGCTTGGCGCCGAGCGGGTGATCGACGAGTTCGTGCGCCACCGCCTGGGCGCCATGCCCGGCAGCGGCTTCGACGACGGCCGCGCGCCGGATGCCAATGTGCCGCTGTTCGGCCGCATCGTTCGCACCGCCACCACCGAGCAGGACACGCTGGACGCCGCCCTGGCCGCCACGCTTTCGGCCGACTGGCCGATGGAGCGGCTGGACCCCGTGCTGCGCGCCCTGCTGCGCGCTGGGGCAGCCGAGCTGTGGATGACCGACGGGCCGCCGGTGCGGGTGGTGATCAACGAGTATCTCGACATCGCCCACGGGTTCTTCGACGGCGAAATCCCCAACATGGCCAACGGCGTGCTCGACCGGCTGGCGCGGCATCTGCGGCCCGGCGAGTTTCCCGGCCAGGGGCAGGGCTAGGGTGAGAAAGGCAAGGGAAGGCCTTCTTTTTCTGAAGAAAAAGAAGCAAAAAGACTTCACTCATTGTCCTTGTTGTGGCACCGCCGTGCCAGCACACACCAGCGAATGAAAGTTTTTTGGTTCTTTTTTCCAAAAAAGAACATCCTTGAAACCCCCTCCGGGTTCATTCACCCGTGACCGCCGTTCCCGGCGAATTCGGCCTGATCTACAAGCATTTCCGCCCCCTGGCCGGCCCCGGCGGGCTCGATCTTGGCGATGACGCCGCCGTCTTCACCCCGGCGCCCGGGCGCGACCTGGTGGTGGCGGCCGATGCCATGGTGGCCGGGGTGCATTTCCTGCCCGACGACCCGCCGGACCTGATCGCGCGCAAGCTGTTGCGCACCAACCTGTC
Organism: Acetobacteraceae bacterium; assembly: GCA_020848935.1. GTDB lineage: Bacteria > Pseudomonadota > Alphaproteobacteria > Acetobacterales > Acetobacteraceae > CAMDGX01. The sequence goes on along the minus strand of JADLHF010000162.1, from coordinate 18,832 downwards.
CGACCTCGCCGCCATGGGCGCGGCGCCGCTCGGCTACCTGCTGACCGTGTCGGTGCGGCGCGACACGCCGGAGGCATGGTTCGCCGGCTTCGCCGCCGGGCTGGCGGCGGACCAGGCGGAGTACGGCCTCGCCCTGCTGGGTGGCGACACCACCTCCACGCCCGGCCCGGCCAGCCTGTCGCTCACCATCCTGGGCAGCGCAGTGTCCGGCACCGCGCTGCGCCGCACCGGGGCACGGCCGGGCGACGAGGTGTGGGTCAGCGGCACGATCGGCGACGGCGCGCTGGGCCTGCTGGCGGCCACCGGGCAACTCGATGACGCCACCGGCTTCCTGGCCGGGCGCTACCGCCTGCCGCAGCCGCGCGTGGCGCTGGGGTTGCGCCTGGCCGGCATCGCCACCGCGGCGATGGACGTGTCCGACGGGCTGGTGCAGGATCTCGGCCACCTCTGCCGCGGCGGCGGGGTGTCTGCCGTGATCGAGGCGGCGCTGGTGCCGCTGTCGCCGGCGGCCGCGGCGGCGGTGGCGGCGGCGCCGGGGTTGCTCGAACGCTGCCTGTGCGGCGGCGACGACTATGAGCTGCTGCTGGCGGTGCCGGCGGCGCGGGCCGCGGCACTGCGTGCGGCGGCGGCGGCGTGCGGGGTGGCGGTCACCCGGATCGGCCGGTTCGCGGCCGGGGCGAGCGAGGTGACGGTCCATGGCCCGGATGGCGCGGCCCTGCCGCTCGCCTCAGGCGGATGGAGCCATTTCGCCTAGACGGAACCGACCCCTAGCGGGCGCGCGGCAAGGCCCGCTTGGCCTGGCTGTCCACCTCGGGCACGACTCCCGGGCGGATCAGCCAATGTGCCAGCAGGGCCAAGTCAGCCGCACCAGGTTTTCCACCACAGTGGCGGACGCGGCCGGCCCTCAAGGGCGCAGGATACAAGGTGGCTGGCAAGCGCGGTGCCACGTTGACCCGGGCCAGCACGTCACCACATCGTAGGGCGGGTCAGGATCGGGAGGTCGCAATGGACAACGATACACGGGTGCCGGCGGCGCGCAGCGATGACGAGTGGCAGGCGTTGTTGACGCCGGAGCAGTTCAAGGTGCTGCGCAAGCACGCCACCGAGCGGGCCGGCTCCAGCCCGCTGAACGCCGAGAAGCGGCGCGGCGCGTTTGTCTGCGCCGGATGCGGCACCAAGCTGTTCTCGTCGGAGACCAAGTTCGAAAGCGGCACGGGCTGGCCGAGTTTCTGGGCGCCGATCGAGGGCGGCGTGGGCACCACCACCGACCGCTCGTGGTTCATGACCCGCACCGAGGTGCATTGCGCCGCCTGCCAGGGCCATCTGGGCCATGTGTTCGAGGACGGGCCGGCGCCCACCGGGCTGCGCTACTGCATGAACGGCGTGGCGATGAAGTTCGAACCGGAGGCGTAGAAGCGCGCTACACACCGTAGAAGCGGGCGGCGGTGGTGCCGAGGATGGCCGGCTGCGCCGTGGCGGGGATCAGGGCCAGCGCGGCTTCACGCCATCTGGCATAGCCGCCGGCCAGGTCCACCACCGGCCAGTCGCTGCCCCACATCAGGCGACCGGGGCCGAATTCGGCCAGCAGATGGTCGATGTAAGGGCGCAGGTCTTCGCGCCGCCACCCTGGTGCTGCCTCGGTGACCAGGCCGGAGACCTTGCAGCACCACGGCGTCTCGCGGGCCAGGCGCGCCATGTGACCGGCCCAGGGCGCGAAGTCGCCGCCGGCGATATCGGGCTTGGCAGCATGGTCGATCACCACGGCCAGGGTCGGGTGGCGTTGTGCAAGCTCACCGATGATCGGCAGGTGCCGCGGCCTGATCAGCGCGTCGAAGCGCAAGCCCTGAGCGGCCATGGCGGCCAGCGCCGGCTGCACCGCGGGCCGGAGCACCCAGCCCGTATCGGCGATGTCCTGCAGCATCGGCCGCAATCCGCGCAACAGCGGGTCCGCCGCGCGCGCGGCGATGCGGGTGGGTGCGTCGGCGGCGGCGAGGTCCGCCCAGCCGACCACGCCGCGCACCAGGCCGCCCGACGCGCGGGCGACATCGAGCAGGAAGTCGGTCTCCGCCTCGGTCTCCGCCGCCTGCACCAGGATCGTCGCCGTGACGGTGCCGAGCAGCGGGCGCAACTCGCCCAGCCCGTAGTCGCGCGCGATCGCCAGGTCCGGCGACATCCAGGCATAGTCGCCGCGCGCAACCTGCCAAACGTGATGGTGGGCGTCGATCTGCATCACGGCTCGGGCGTCGGCGCCCCATCCGGCAACAGGCCGGCGCTTCGCAGATCGCGCCAGAACTGGCCAGGGATCTCGGCGTCGATCAGGGCGGCATTCCCGGTGGCCTCGACAGCGCTGCGCGGGCCGGGGATGACGGCGGCCACCACCGGATGGGCGGCGCAGAACTGCAGCGCGGCGGCCCTGATGTCCACGCCGTGGCGGTCGCAGACGGCGCGCACCGCCTGTGCCTTCGCCACAATCTCCGCCTTTGCGGGTTCGTAGTTGAAGGTGGTGCCGCCGGCGAGCAGGCCCGAGTTATACGGCCCGCCGATCACCACCTTGGCCCCCTTGGCGGCGCAGGCCGGGAACAGCTTCCCCAGCGCGGTATGGTCGATCAGCGTGTAGCGGCCGGCGATCAGGAAGATGTCGGGGTCGGCCGCCTCCAGGCAGGCCAGCGCCGGTTCGACCATGTTCAGCCCCATGCCCCAGGCACGGATTTCGCCGCGGGCGCGCATCGCCGACAGTTCGCGCGCCGCGCCGGCCATCGCCTCGGCAAACCGGTCGCGCCAGGCCGACCCGTGCCAGTCCTCGGAGCAGTCATGGATATAGACGATGTCGAAGCGCGTCAGCCCCATGCGCTGCTGGCTGTCCTCCAGCGAGCGGATCGTGCCGGCGGCCGAGTAGTCGATGCTGCGACGGAACGGCAGCGCATTGAGGAAATTCTCGTTCAGCGCCGGCACGCCGGCATCGGCATGCAGGATGCGGCCGATCTTGGTGGACAGCGTGTACTCGTCGCGCGCGCGGGTGCGCAGGAAGCGGCCGAGCCGATGTTCGGCCAGGCCCGCGCCATAATGCGGTGCCGTGTCGAAATGGCGGATGCCCGCCGCCCACCCCGCCTCGACACAGGCGGCTGCATCGGCCTCGGGCACTTCGGTGATCAGGTTGCCGAGCGGGGCGGAGCCCATGCCCAGCGGGCCGCGCGGGATGTAGCCGGTCATTGCAACCCCTCCGGCGGGATGACACCCTTGGTCAACAGGATATTGCCATACAGGCGCCGCTCGCCGGTCTGGACGATGGCATAGGCGCCCTCGGCCGCGGCGTAGAAGTCGTGGCGCGCGATGCCGACGGCAGCGGGCCAGCCATGGGCAATCAGCAGCGTGTTCATCGCCGATACCACCGGCGGCACGGCGGTGGCGTCGCCCACCACCTGCATGATGGCGGCCGGATGGGGAACGTAGCTGTCGCACGGCAGCACCGACAGCACGGCGGCGAGCGCGCGGTCCACGTCGATCCCCGGCAGCGTGATCAGGCGGCGGCCTCGGGTGGCGGGGTAGTTGGCGTCCACCAGCACGATGCGGTCGCCATGGCCCATGGCTGCGAGTGCGTGCAGCAGGTCCGGGGAGAGCAGCGTGTCCAGGCCGATCAGCATGGTTGTCTCCCCAAGCGCGCGCGTCAGCGTATCGCGCCCATGTCCACGCGAACACCCTTTCCGCGCCGCCCGATCGGTGCAACCCTGTTTGCCGCCACTGGGAGGCAACCATGTCCGAGATGATCACCGGCCTTTGGGCCGCCATGACCACCCCGCTCGATGCCGAGGGCAAGGTGGACCACGCCGCGCTGGTGAAGCACGGCCAGTTCCTGATGCAGAACGGCTGCGACGGGCTGGTGCCGTTCGGCACCACCGGCGAGGGCACGGCATTCTCGGCGCGGGAAAAGCTGGTGGCCACCGAGGCACTCCTGAATTCCGGCGTGCCGGCGTTGAAGATCGCGCTTGGCACCGGCTGCCCGGCCATCCCCGACACCGTGGCGCTGACCCGCGACGCCATGGGGCTGGGCCTGGTGCATGCGATGATCCTGCCGCCGTACTATTATCGCGATGTGACCGAGCTCGGCATCGAAGACGCCTTCGCCGAGATCATCGAGGGCGTCGGCTCCGACCGCTTGCGGGTCTGCGCCTACCACATCCCCCAGGTCTCCGGCGTGCCGACGCCCGCCGCCGCGCTGGGCCGCCTGCGCCGGCGCTTCGGCCATATCATGGCGGGCGTGAAGGACAGCACCGGCGATTTCGACAGCTTCCTGGCGTTCCGCCGCGCGGCACCGGAGATCGGCGCGCTGGTGGGCGCCGAGACCTTGATCGCCCGTGCGCGCGACGAGGGCGGCGTGGGCTCGATCTGCGGCATGGTCAACCTGGTGCCGCATCTGGTGCGCGCCATGATGCAGGGCCACGAGGGCACGGCGGACATGCAAGCCGCGGTCGCCGCGCTGGACGCGCCGTTCATCCCGACCATGAAGGCGGTGCTGGCGGCACAGACCGGCGACGCCGCCTGGCGCAACGTGCGCGCCCCGTTCCGCCCGGCCGACCCGACGCGGGCCGCGCGCATCGCCGCCGCCCTGGCCGCGATCGGATCGCAACGCGCGGCGGAGTAGCGCCTCCAAGGCGCGACGATAGGACAGGCGAGGGCTCTGCCCTCGACCCGCAAAGGGTCAAGGACCCTTTGATCCCATTACATTTCTTGGCTGTCCTGCGACCCTCGGGCCGTATTCGGACGTCACCTGGAATGCGATATTTCCAATTGGACAAGGTGGCGGTGGCCCGGCGCCGCCATAAGCTATCGATGCCAGATGCCTACATCGGCATCACCCCGGCCGCCGCAGCGTCGGCGCCGGCTGGCCGTCGATCATCACGTTGACACAGGCCGGTTTGCCGCTGGCGATGGCGCGCGCGAAGGCGGCCGGCAGGTCGGCGGCGTCGGTGACGAATTCGCCGTGCCCGCCGAGCGCTTCCACCACCCGGTCATAGCGGGTTGCCGGCGCCAACTCGCAGCTATGGGCGCGCTGGGCGCCGTATTCGCGCAGCTGGATCTGGTGCTCGGCGTTCCAGCGGCTGTCGTTGCCGACCACGGCCACGAACGGCAGGTTGTGGCGCAGCGCGGTGTCGAACTCCGCCATGTGGAAGCCAAAGGTGCCGTCGCCCATGATTGCGACCACGCGGGATTTCGGCTGCGCGGCGCGGGCGCCGATGGCGAACGGTATCGCCGAGCCGATGGCGCCGGCCACGCCGTTCACGATCGGCGCGGCATCGGCGAGCAGCGACTGCGCCCATTGGCCGATCTCGCCGCCATCGCTGACCAGGACAGTGTCGGCATCGAGATGCGGCGCCAGCGCGGCATACAGGGTGACCGGATGGATCGGCTGGCTGCCCTGGCGCAGCGTATCCCAGGCCGGCGGGCGCCAGGCGATGGCGGCGGCCACCTCCCGCGCCCAGCCGGAATGGGCGGCGGCCGGTGCACCGATGGCAAGGGCCGCCGCCGCTTCGGCCGGCGCGGCGAGGGCGGCGACGATCAGGCGCGGTCCCTGGGCGCGCGCGGCGCGGGCCAGCATCTCGGCGTCGGGGTCGACGGCGATCCAGCGCGCATCGGGCGCAAATCCCGGCTTGCGGCCATAGCGCAGGGTGAAGTCCATCGCCTTGCCCAGCAGCACCACCAGGTCGGCGCGGGCGAACATCTCGGCCGCCGCCCCCAGCGAGGGATCGTTGAGGCCGCGCGGGCTTTGCATTGGCAGCACCGGCACGCCGAGCGCTGAACCCAGCCGTGCCAGCAGCGCGCGGCCGGAGGGGGTGCAGAGCGATGGCGGGGCCAGGACCAGCGGGCGCGCGGCAGCGGCGATCGCGGCGCGGATGGTCGCGGCGGTCTCGGGCGCCAATGCCATCGCGGCGGGCGCGAAGGCATCGGCATCCGGCCAGGCGACGTCGTCCGTGTCGATGCGGGCGTCGAGCACGTCGGTCGGCAGGCTCAGATGCACCGGTCCGGGCCTGCCGGCGCGGGCGGCGCGCATCGCCGCGGCCAGCTCCGCCGGCAGCGCGGCGGCCGACGATGCCACGGCGGAATGCTTGGTCAGCGGGGCGGCGATGGCGGCGTTGTCCAGCTCCTGGAACGCACCCAGCCCGACCTCGCCCAGCGGGGCGTGGCCGGACAGCAGCAGCACCGGCATTTCGCCGGCCAGCGCCGTCGGCAGGGCGGCGGCGGCATTGGTGTGGCCCTGGCCACCGGTTACCAGCGCGACGCCGCATTTGCCGGTCAACCTTGCATAGGCATCCGCCATATGCACCGTCGCCGCCTCGTGGCGGGCGTGGACCAGGGTGATGCCGTGGTCCAACGCGGCATCGAACACCGGCATGATGTGGTTGCCCGACACGGTGAAGATGGTGTCCACCCCGGCGCTGCACAGGGCACGCAGCAGCGCGTCGGCGCCGCGGATCGTCGTTGTCATGCCTGTGCGCTACTGCGCCAACGCCAGCGACCACGGCGAGGCCCAGTCGCTGATGCCGGTGCGGCTGCCGTCGGGGCGTTGCAGGATCATGTTGGGGCAGGCGAAGTTGATCGGCTGCACGCCGGCGGTCACCACTTCGGTCGGCGCATCGGCGCTCAGGGCCGCGATCGTCTCGCTGCCCAGGCGACGGTCGGCGGTGATCGCGTCGGGGCTGGAGACGTCGATGCGCGGGTGATGCGCGGCCTGTTCCGGGTCCATGCCGAAATCGGCCACGAAGGTCATCATCTGGAACACCGAGGCCATGATCCGCCGCCCGCCGGAGGCGCCGACGGCCAGGATCGGCGCGTCGTTCTCCTTGAGGATCATCGGGCACATGTTGGTCAGCGGCCGCTTGCCCGGCGCGATCGAATTCGGCTGGCCCGGCCGCGGGTCGAACCACATCACGCCGTTGTTCAGCAGTATGCCGGTTTCCGGCAGCACCACGCGGCTGCCGAACGACGACATCAGCGTGGTGGTCAGCGACACCATGGTGCCCTCGGCGTCGCAGACGGTCAGGTGGGTGGTGCAGGTCTCCGCCCCCTTCGGCTCCGGCGCCTCCTCCGCGCCCAGGCTGTTCAGGCGCGTGTGGTAGGCGGCGCGCAGTTCGGCGGCGAGTTTCCGGTACCAGGCGGCATCAGGCATGTCGCCATACCGGGCGTCCTTCATGCCGGACAGCACATCCCGCAAGGTCGGGCCGGCGGTCAGCCCGGTGGCGAGCTGGAGCACCCGGCCGGTGCCGCGCCAGGGCACCTCGATGGCCGGCACGACGCGGGCCTGGCAGGCGCGCAAATCCTCGGCATCGATGATCCCGCCGACCGCCTTCTGGTCGCGCACGAAGGCGGCGGCGATGTCGCCCTCGTAATAGTCGCGCAGCCCGGCATGCTGCAGCCGCTCCAGCGTGTTCGGCAGGTTGCCCTGGACATAGAAGCCAGGCTCGCCCTCGGCGGGCGGGGTGGGCGGCAGGCCGTCGCGCAGATAGATGCGGGCGCTCTCCGCATACTTGCGCAGCACCGCGGCCGAGCCGGCGACCTTCAGCGTGCTGACCCAGTCCTGCGGCAGGCCACGCTTGGCCAGGGCGACGGCGGGCGCCATCACCTCGGCGATCGGCAGCTTGCCCCAGCTGCTGTGCAGCTTGTGGTAGCCGGCGACCGAGGACGGCACCGCCACCGAAAGCGGGCCGTGGATATTGGTGTCGCCCTCCACCTCCGGCCATTTGAAGCCTTCGCTGGACATGCGGCCGGTGAGCTTGAAGTTGGCCGGGCTGAGGTGGCGCGGCGCCACCGGGCCGAAATCGACCACCTCGGCGCTCTTCTGGCCGGCGCGATGGATCACGCAGAAGCCGATGCCGCCGATGCCGGAGTTCCACGGCTCCTGGCTGGTCAGGGCGAAGGCGGTGGCCACCGCCGCGTCGATGGCATTGCCGCCGGCCTCCAGCACCGCCACCCCCGCCTCGGCGGCGGCGCGCGCCTGCGAGACGACGATGCCGCGCCGCCCGTTGGCCGCCGGCTTGGTGAACTGCCAGTTGGCGCTGACATGCGGCTGGGGCGCATAGGTGCGGGGGGCGGCGTCGTTCATCGGGCTCTCCTGGAACGGGGCATATGCCTGTGCCGCAAGCTTCGGTCCAAAAGACCGAGCGCGCAACAGGGCGAAGCTGGCTGGCGGCGCAGCCGGGGCGCGCCTCGCTGCGTTCGTCGGCGGCGATCGGGGGCCGGGATGGGAACGGCGGGCGCCGTGGGTAGGGCGGCGGCCGTCAGGAAACGCCTCCCCCGAAGCGCGCCAGCGTGAAGCGCGGGTCCGGGGTCGTGCCGTGCAGCAATTGCTCGGCCGCGAGCTTCCCCACGATCGGGCCGAGCGTATAGGCCACGCCGCACAGCGCGTTGTGGAAGCCCGGCAGGCCCGGCGCCTCGCCCAGGATCGGCGCGCGGTCGAGCATTGGTGCGATGCCGGTCCAGCTGCGGATGATCGACAGGCCGCGCAGCGCCGGTAGCACGCGGGCGGCGACCCACAGGTTGCCCTCGATATTGCGCCGGACGTTGCGGCTGCGCCCGTCCCGCCCGTCGAAGCTGCCGAACCAGCCGCCGCCGATCAGCAGGCCGCCATTGTCCTGCTGCTTCAGCGACAGGTGCCGGCGCGACAGGGCGACCAGGCGGTCCACCAGGCGCGGCGCCGGCTCGGTGACGATGACCTGCTGCACCGTGCCGGCCACCGGCAGGTCGAGCCCCACCATTGCGCCGATCCGCCCGCCCCAGGCGCCGGCGCAGTTCAGCACGCGGCGCGCGGTGATCGGCCCCTTGCCGGTTTCCACCCGCCAACCATTGCCATCGCGGGTGATGGACCGCACCTCGGCGCCGCGCAACATGGTGGCGCCGTGGCGGCGGGCGAGGCTGGCCAGCGCCATGGTGCCGCGCAGCGCGTCGATGCGCCCTTCGGCGGGGCACCAGTCGGCGCCCAGCAGGTCGGGCGCGAGATGGGGGGCGAGGCTGCGCAACTCGTTCGGGCCAATCAGGTGGCTGTCGATGCCGATGCGCCGTTCCATGGCGACCTTGGCGCGCAGCCACGCCATGTCGTCCGGCGTGGCGGCGACCATCAGCCCGCCTTCGATGACGATGCCCAGCGACTCCCCGGCCTCCTGCGCGATCTCCTGCCACAGCGCGATCGACTGGTGCTGGAGGGGCAGCGTATGGGCGGCGGGGCCACCATCTTCCGGCATGCCGTCATAGCCGAAATCGTAGGATAGAAGCTGGGCGTGCAGGCTGCCGGCATTGGCGGTTGCCGCCGCCATGCCGGCCTCGTCGCGTTCGACCAGCAACACTTCGGCGCCGCCGCGGGCGAGGTAGTAGGAAGCGGCCAGCCCGATCGAGCCGCCGCCGATCACCAGGATGTCGGTGCGGCGCGGCGTGGCCGGCGATGGCGGCACCGGGGTCAGGCGCTGGTTGGCAATGGGGCGCTCCAGCAGCGGGGCATCGAACTCGCCTTCCTCGAACATCAGCGCGGCGGCGGGCACCGGGCGGATCGGCAGGCGGGGGGCGGCGAAGGCACCGGCATCCGGCGTGCCGGGACACAGCCGGGCGACGGTGGCGGCACAGAAGCGGCCCTGGCAACGCCCCATGCCCGCCCGCGTCGCCTTCTTCAGCGCGGCGACCGCGACCAGGCCGGCGGCGATCTCGGCCCGCAGCCGCCCGGCGGTGACCTCCTCGCAGCGGCAGACGATGGTATCGTCGGCCAGTGGCGGCGGGGGCGCGGCGGGGCGGAACAGGGTCCACAGCGCGGCCTGGAACCGTTCGGCGCGGGCGAGTGCGGCGCGGGCGGGTGCCGGGTCCGGCGTGGCGCGGCCGAGATCGCGCGCGGCGGCGAGGCCGGCGAGGCGGCCGCGGGCCAGCGCCACGCGGGAGCCGCCGAGGCTGGCGCCGTCGCCGATGGCGAAGATTTCGGCACGGGCCGTGCGGCCCTCGGCGTCGGCTTCGGTGGCGAGGTGGCCGAGGCCGTCATCGACGAAGCGGTGCGGCAGGTCGAGCGCACGGGCGATGGCGGTTTCCGGCTGGAAGCCGGCGTTCAGGGCGACGATGGCGGCCGGGATGCGGGCGGGGCCATGGGGCGTGGCGATCTGGGCGGCTTGGACGCAATCGGTACCGTCCAGCGCGGTGACCTGGCTGCCCCACAGCACCGGCACGCCGGCGCGCTGGAGGGCGGCGAGGTAGCCGACACCCTGGCGGGCGAGGGCGTTGTCGGCCAGCAGCAGCGCCATGGCCGAGGGCAGGTTCGCCAGGCCGGGTTTGGCCGCGGCCTCCACCACGGCGGCGACGCGCACGCCAGCGGCCAGCAATTCGCAGGCGAGTTGCAGGTTGAGCGGGCCGTTGCCGGCAATCAGCACCGGCTGGCCGGGGACCACGCGCTGGGATCGCGCCAGGGTCTGCAAGCCGCCGGTGGTCAGCACGCCGGGCAGGGTCCAGCCGGGCAGCGGCACCGGGCGTTCATGCGCGCCGGGGGCGAGGACCAGGCGGCGCGGCGCAAAGACCGTGGCCTGGCCCTGCACGATGGCGGCGATCTCGTCATGGGCGAAGGCGCCCCAAATGGTGGCGCCGGTCAGGATTTCGGCACCGGCGCGTTCGGCGCGGGCGCGCAGGGCGGTGCCTTCGCGGTGCTGGGCGTCCGGGTGTTCCGCCGCGTGGCTCGGCGCGAGCGGCTTGTGGTACTGGCCGCCAGGGGCGTCGCGTTCATCGAGCACGATCACGGTAGCGCCCGCCTCGGCGGCGGCGATGGCGGCGGACAGGCCGGCGGGGCCGGCGCCGACCACCAGCACGTCGCAGCCGCGGTGGATGCTGGCGGCGGGGGTGGCGGCGAGATCGGCCAGGGCGGCGGTGGCGGATACCCGCATGCCGTCGGCGGCCTTGGCCTGGCACGCGCGCTGGCCGTGGCGGCCGTCGATGGTGACCACGCACTCGTAACAGGCGCCCATGCCGCAATGCAGGCCGCGCGGGGCGCCGGATGGGGTGGTGCGGAAGGTGGTGATCCCCGCGGCGGAGAGGGCGGCGGCGACGGTTTCGCCCTCCAGGGCCGCGATCGGCACGCCGTCGAACAGCAGCGTGATCGGGCGGCCGGTGGGCCGGATGGTGGCGGAGGTCAGGCGCATGGGGCGTTGCCTGGTGAAAGACGGTTGCGGCGCGCGGGTGAAACCGGTTGCATGGCGGCAGGCACGTTAGGGCATCGACATGGCAGACTACGACCTGGTTGTGCGCGGCGGCACGGTGGTGACGGGAAGCGACACCATGCGCGCCGATGTGGGGATTCGCGACGGGCGCATTGCGGCACTCGGTGAGCGGCTGGAGGGGGCGGCGACGCTGGATGCCGGCGGGCTGCTGGTGCTGCCGGGGGGCGTCGATACCCATTGCCACATCGAGCAGTTGCAGGAGGGCGGCGGGGCGGATGAGGAGACGTGGGAAACCGCCAGTCGCTCCTGCCTCGCGGGGGGCACGACCTCGGTGATTTCCTTCTCCACCCAGTTCAAGGGGCACGGCATCCTTGCGCCGCTGGCCGAGTATCAGCGGCGCGCGCAGCAGGCGATGGTGGACTACTCGTTCCACCAGATCATCACCGATGCCACCGATGACGTGATCTGGAAGGAGATCCCCCAGGTGGTGGCCCAAGGGGTGCGCAGCCTGAAGGTTTTCCTGACCTACGATCCGCTGCACCTGGACGACCGGGCCTATCTGCGCGTGCTGGCCGCCGCGCGGCGGGAAGGGGCGCTGGTGACGGTGCATTGCGAGAACTACGAGGCGATCAACTGGCGCACCGAGGCGTTGCTGGCCGCCGGCATGACGGCGCCGAAATACCATGCCTGGGCGCGGCCCAGGATGATCGAGCGCGAGGCGACGCATCGGGCGATCGCGCTCGCGGAGATGGTGGACCAGCCGATCCAGGTGTTCCACGTGTCGTGCAGCGAGGTGGCCGGCGAGATCGCGCGGGCCCGGGCGCTGGGGCTGAAGGTGTGGGGCGAGACGTGCCCGCAATATTTCGTGCTGACCGCCGAGGACATGGACCGGCCGGGCTTCGAGGGGGCGAAGTTCATGTGTTCGCCGGCGCCGCGCAGCCTGGCGGACCAGGAGTTGCTGTGGCAGGAGGTGCGGCGGGGCACGCTGGATGTGGTGAGTTCCGACCATTCCGGCTGGACGTTCGGGGGGGCGCGGGGCAAGCGGGTGAACGGGGTGGATGCGCCGTTCCGCGACATTCCCAACGGGGTGCCGGGGCTGGCGGCGCGGTTGGCGATCCTGTTCAGCGAGGGGGTGGTGAAGGGGCGGATCGACGTGAATGCGTTCGTGCGCATCACCGCGACCAATCCGGCGCGGCTGTTCGGGCTGTATCCGCGCAAGGGCAGCGTGGCGCCGGGGTTCGATGCCGACCTGGTGCTGTGGGACCCGGCGAAGCGGGTGACGCTGACCAACGGGTTGATGCAGTCGGTGATGGACTACACGCCGTACGAGGGGCTGGAGGTGACCGGCTGGCCGGTGGCCACGCTGCTGCGCGGGCGGGTGGCGATGCGCGACGGGGTGGTGCAGGCGGAGCCGGGGCAGGGGCGGTTCCTGGCGCGCGGGCCGTACGAGATGATCCGGCCGCGCGGCGTGCTGCCGGACGGGTTCGATGCCTCGGCGTTTGCGTAAGGAGATCGGGATGGACGCGGATATCGGCGGCTGGGCGCGGTGGCAATCGCCGGAGCAGGTGGGCTGGTCGGGGGCGAGGCTGGCGGAGGCGCGGGCGTTTTCCGGGACGATCAATACGGCGGGCGTGATGGTGGTGGCCGGGGGCAAGGTGGTGGATGCCTGGGGCGAGGTGGGGCGGCACTACAACGTGCATTCGATCCGCAAGAGTTTTCTGAGCGCGCTGTATGGCATCCACGAGGCCGACGGGCGGATCGATCTGGAGGCGACGCTGGGGGCGCTGGGGATCGACGACAAGGAGGGGTTGAGCGAGCGGGAGACGCTGGCCAGCGTGATCCAGCTGCTGGCGGCGCGGTCGGGGGTGTATCATCCGAGCGGCTATGAATCGCCCAACATGCTGGCGATCAAGCCGGCGCGGCACAGCAGCGGCCCCGGCGTGACGTGGTGCTACAACAACTGGGACTTCAATGCGCTGGGCACGATCTTCCGCCAGGTGATCGGGGCGGACATCTATGCCGACTTCAAGGCGCGGATCGCCGATGCGATCGGGATGGAGGACCATGAGCCGTCGCGGGATTGCGGCTATGTCCCGCTGGAGGCGTCGATCCACCCGGCCTATCCGTTCCGCATGACGGCGCGCGACCTGGCGCGGTTCGGCGAATTGTTCCTGCGTGGCGGCGTTTGGGGCGGGCGGCAGGTGGTGCCGGCGGCGTGGGTGGCGGCGAGCGTGGCGCCGATCTCGGATGCCGGGCTGGCGGGGTCGTATGGCTACATGTGGTGGGTGGCGCGGGACGGCATCCATTTCCCGGGGGTGCGGGTGCCGGAGGGGACGTATTCGGCGCGCGGCGCGGGCGGGCACTACATCGTGGTGCTGCCGAAGCTGGACGCGGTGGTGGTGCATCGGGTGGACACCGATGTTCCCGGCAATGCGATGAGTTCCGGGCGGTTCGGGGCGCTGCTGCGGCGGATTCTGGCGGCGAGCGGCGTTTAATTGCGATATCGTAATGATTTAGGCGCAACGGCGCGACCTCATGGAGGTGGTTTCGCGACGGATTGGAGCGATGGAGGCAGGTGGGGCACGGGCCTGGCGCGGGCGGTGGCGGATGGTGATGATGCCGGATGGCGCGTGGCTGGATGCGCGGCAGGGCGCGTGCGTGGCGCACCGGGCGCGGCGGATCGGCATGGGGGCGTGCGGCGGCGCGGGGGCCATCGGCGGGGTGGCGGCATGGGCGCGGCGGCGGGACGTACGTCGCGCGCGGGCGCGCCGGGCAGGCATGCGGCCGCGCCGGGCGGTGTTTTGGGGCGGGGGGAGTTGGCCGGATTGCCAGAGCTGGATGAGGTGTTCCAGGCGGCCGAACAGCCGGACGAGGCAGTCCATGATCAGGGCATGCAGGGCTGCGGGCAGCCAGCCATGGTCGCCGTTCGCCTCGGCGGCGACGCGCAGGCGGGCGATCCCTTCGGCCAGCCGGGGTTGATGAACTAACATACATAGCAGATTATCTAACTGTCAGATCCGCTGCAAGCGGTTTTTCCCGGAATCGCCGAGCCGCGAATGGATGGAGTTTTTTTGCTTCTTTTTGTTCACAAAAAGAAGAGTCCTTCCCGCCAGATGGCCGAATCCCGCGGCGGCGTTGCGGGCGCCAACGCAATGCAGGGGCTCGCCGTGCCCGGCTAGGCACCATCGCCCGCCTCGCCTATCGAGGCATGGGCCCGTCGCGGTGGGCTGCTGGGGAGGAAGGGCGGTCGTGCCGCGGAGATCCGTCCGATGAATGCCCTGCCTGTGTCCGGCGGAACGGCGGGACGGCTGGCGGTGTTCGCCATCGCCGATTACCGGCGGCTGTGGCTGGTGGGCACCGTGTCGTCGGTGGTGCGCTGGCTCGACATGCTGGCGATGGCGGTGTTCGCCTATCAGCACACCGGCTCGACCTTCGTGGTGGCGATGCTGACCATGCTGCGCATGCTGCCGATGGGGGTGCTGGGCCTGACCCTGGGTTCGGTGGGCGAGCGGGTGCAGCGACGCCTGTTGCTGCTGGCGGTGATGGTGCTGATGGCATTGACCGCCGTGGTGCTGGCGGTGCTGGCCGGCACCGGCCGGCTGGAGGTGTGGCACCTGGCGGTGGCCAGCCTGTTGAACGGCGTGGCCTGGGCCAGCGACAACACCGTGCGCCGCTTCCTGATCGGCGAGGTGGTGGGCGCGGCGCGGCTGCCGGCGGCGATGTCGCTGGACAACGGGGCGGGCAATGCGGCGCGGATGCTGGGCCCGGTGCTGGGGGGCGGGTTGCTGGCGGCGGTGGGGATCGAGGGGGCGTTCGCGCTGGGGGCGGTGCTGTACCTGGTGCCGATCGGTGCCGCCTGGCGCATCGGCTATCGCAACCCGCCAGTGGCGGCCGGGGCGCCGGCGCTGCTGGCGCGGATGGCCGAGGGTTTCGCGGTGGTGCGGCGGGACCGACGGCTGGTGGGGACGATGGTGATCACCTTGATCTTCAACCTGTGGGGCTGGCCCGCGACCAGCATGGTGCCGGTGATCGCGGCGGATCGGCTGGGGCTGTCGCCGGCGGGGATCGGGCTGCTGGCGGGGATGGACGGGCTGGGGGCGCTGGCCTCGGCGGTGGCGCTGGCGCTGTGGCTGCGCCCGGCCTTCTATCGCGCCACCTATGCCTGGGGCACCGCGCTGTTCCTGTTGTCGTTCGTGGCCTTTGCGCTGGCGCCGGAGCCGGTGAGCGCGACGGTGGCGCTGCTGGCGGTGGGGGCGGCGTCGTCCTGTTTCGGGGTGATGCAGTCCACGCTGGTGTATGTGCTGGCCCCGCCGGAGGCGCGCAGCCGGGTGTTCGGGGTGCTGGCGGTGTGCATCGGCACGGCGCCGATCGGGTTCCTGCATCTGGGATTGCTGGCCGACTGGCTTGGCGCCTCCGTCGCCACCGGGGTGCTGGGGGTGGAGGGGTTGGTGGCGATTTTGCTGACCCGGCGCTGGTGGGGGACGATTTGAGCGTGCGTATCGGGCAGGGACCATGAGCGAGACCAATTCCGATCGCCCGGTGCGCGGCATCCTGACCATCCTGGGCGCGGTGTTCTGCTTCACCATGTCCGATGCCATGGCCAAGTGGCTGGGCCAGGCGATGCCGGTGACCCAGATAAACTGGGTGCGCTACCTGGTGTTCGTGCCGTTCGCACTGGTGCTGGTGCAGCGCACGGCGGGCGGGCGGATCAGGGTGCGCAACCCGGCGCAGCAGGTGGTGCGCGGGCTGCTGCTGGCGTTCTCGGCGCTGCTGTTCGTGGCGGCGATCCAGTTGATGCCGCTGGCCGAGGCGACGTCGGTGGGGTTCATCTCGCCGCTGCTGATCACCGCGCTGTCGGTGGTGGTGCTGGGCGAGGTGGTGCGGGCGCGGCGCTGGATTGCCATTGCGGTCGGGCTGCTGGGCGTGCTGGTGATCGTGCGGCCGGGGACCGAGGCGTTCCGGCCGGCGGCCTTGCTGGTGCTGGGCTCGTCATCGTCCTGGGCGGTGGCGGTGGTGTTGACGCGGCGGATGTCGGGCCATGATCCGACGGCGACGACGCTGCTGTGGTCGGCGGTGGTGGGGCTGGCGGCGATGACGCTGGCGCTGCCGTTCGGCTGGGTGTGGCCGCGCGCGGTGGACTGGGGGCTGGGGGTGGCGCTGGGGCTGGTGGCGTCGGGCGGGCAGTACCTGATGGTGCAGGCCTATCGCTTTGCGCCGGCATCCCTGCTGGCGCCGTTCAGCTATTCCTCGCTGCTGTGGAGCGCGACGCTGGGCTGGTTGCTGTTCGGCGCGCTGCCGGATGTCTGGACCCTGGCGGGGGCGGTGGTGATCGTGGCGGCCGGGCTGGTGGCGGCGCGGCCGGAGCGGGCGGCGGCGGATTCGTGACCTCCGCGGTTGCGCGGGGATGCCGGTCACGCCGCGGGGGCGGGGCCATGTGGGGGACGCATGGATGCGCCCCGGCCGCCGGCGGCCGCGCTGGTGGACCCGGGCGCCCGGCCTGTGCTATCGGACGAGCCAAATAATCCCTCGGAACAGACTGATATGTGGACCAAAGATCACCCGGCACAGGGCGGGATGATGCGGCGCCAACTGCTTGGCATGGCGGCGGCGGTGCTGCCCGGCGGAGCGTTGGCCCAGGCCGGGGCCCAGGCTGGGGCCCAGGCTGGGGCCCAGGCTGGGGCGCCGGCCGGCGTGCCATCCGGCGGTGGTGCGGTGCTGGTGATCAATTCCGGCGCCGCCTCGCTCAGCGTGATCGATATGACGACACGGCGGGAGACGCGGCGGATCCCGGTGCTGCGCGAGCCGCACCACTGGGCGCTGACGCCGGACCGCAAGGAATTGCTGATCGGCGATTCCTCGGGCAACGAACTGCTGGTGCTCGACCCCGTGCACTTCACCCTGTTGCGCCGCATGCCGATGTCCAATCCCTATCACCTGGCGTTCAGCCCGGACGGGCGGTTCTTCGTGGTGGCGGGCCTGGCGCGCAACCAGGTGGATGTCTATGAGGCCGGCACGTACAAGCTGCTGAAGCGCTTTGCGCTGCGCTCGATGCCCAGCCACATGGATTTCCTGGCCGACAGCTCCACCGTGTTCCTCAGCCTGCAGGGCACCGGGCGGATCGTGGCGATCGACCTGCGGGCGCTGGAGGTGCTGTGGAACGAGCCCTGCGGCAGCGCCCCGGCCGGGGTGCTGGTGCATGGCGGGCAGGTGCTGACCGGCAACATGGGCAGCGACGACGTGGCGGTGCTGGATGCCGGGACCGGGCGGGAGCTGCGGCGCATTCGCACCGGCAAGGGGGCGCACACGCTGTTCTGGTCGCCGGACCGGCGCACGATCTGGGTGAACAACCGGCTGGACACGGAGTCGGTGGTGGTGCTGGATGCCGCGACCCTGGAGCCCGTGCGGCGCTACAGGCTGCCGGGCGGGCCGGATGACCTGGAATTCGCGCCCGACGGGAAGGTGTGGTTCACCATGCGCTTCATCCACAAGGTGGCGGTGCTGGACCCGCCCAGCGGCGAATTCGACACCATCGAAGTCGGCCGCTCGCCGCATGGCATCTTCCTCAACCCGAAGGCGGTGGCCGCGGCATGATCCCCGCCTTCGACACCGCCGCGGGCTGGTTGCAGGAGACGGTGCTGCTGCCGCTGCTGTTCCGGCTGGGGCTGGTGCAGTGGGAGGATATCTCGTTCGGCTGGGCGCTGTTCGCGGTCTATGGCGCCGCCCAGGTGGTGGCGACCTTCGCGATCTGCGTGCCGCTGGAGCGCTGGCGCCCGGTGGAGTGGTGGCCGGATGCCAAGGCGGTGGTGGTGGATGTGCTGTACACCTTCATCAGCCGCGTGGGCCTGCTGCCGCTGATCACCTTCGTGCTGTTCTACAAGCTTCAGGTGGAGCTGAACGGGGTGCTGACCGATGCCGGGTGGGTGCCGCCGACGCTGGAGCGGATTTTTCCGTTCCTTTTCGGCATGCCGGTGGCGACGTTCCTGATCTACGTGGTGATCCTGGATTTCGGCGAATACTGGCGCCATCGGCTGAGCCATGTCTTCCGCTGGTGGTACTCGCTGCATGCGCTGCACCACGCGCAGCGGCAGATGACCTTCTGGTCGGATGACCGCAACCACCTGCTGGACGACATCATCGGCTTCGCCTGGTTCACCACGATCGCGCTGCTGATCGGGATTCCACCGATGCAGTTCCCGCTGCTGGTGCTGCTGCTGCGGCTGATCGAGAGCCTGAGCCATGCCAATGCGCGGGTGTCGTTCGGCTGGCTGGGGGAGCGGCTGGTGGTCTCGCCGCGGTTTCATCGGGCGCATCACGGGGTGACGGCGGCGGGGGAGGTGAGCGTGAATTACGGCGCGGTGCTGCCGTGGTGGGACATGATTTTCCGCACCGCCGATTTCTCGCGCGAGTTCGTGCGCACCGGAGACCCGACGGCGGAGGAGGCGCTGGCGACGGGGGGGTATTTCACCCAGCAATGGGTGGGGGCGCGGCGGATGGTGCGCGATCTGCTGGTGTCGCGGGGGCGGGTTTAGGGTAGGATTAGAGGAAAGGTGTTCTTTTTTGAAAAAAAGAACCAAAAAACTTTCATTCACTGGCGTGCCGTGGCGCCGCGCGATGAATAATGGATGAAGTCTTTTTGCTTCTTTTTCTTCAGAAAAAGAAGACCT
>JADLHF010000161.1 GCA_020848935.1 Acetobacteraceae bacterium | reverse complement strand
GCTCGCTGGTCGCTGCCACCACCGTGCCGCCCGGGCACATGCAGAACGAATAGACGCTCCGTCCATTCTTGCAGTGATGCACCAGCTTGTAGTCCGCCGCCCCCAGCAGCTCATGCCCCGCCGACGCCCCGAACCGCGCTTGGTCGATCAGCGACTGCGGATGCTCGATCCGCACCCCGATCGAGAACGGCTTCGCCGCCATCGCCACGCCCCGCTCATGCAGCATGGCGAAGGTGTCGCGCGCCGAGTGCCCGACCGCCAGCACCACATGGTCCGTCGCAAGGCGCTCGCCGCTGTCCAACACCACGCCACGCACCGCATGGCGCTCGTCCAGGTCGAGATCGACCACCTTGCTCTGCCAGCGATATTCCCCGCCCAGCGCCTCGATGCCGGCCCGCATATGCTCCACCATCGTCACCAGGCGAAACGTGCCGATATGCGGCTTGGCAACCCACAGGATCTCCTCCGGCGCGCCGGCGCGGACGAATTCCTCCAGCACCTTGCGCCCGCGATGCCCGGGGTCCTTGATCTGACTATACAGCTTGCCGTCGGAAAAGGTCCCGGCCCCGCCCTCGCCGAACTGCACGTTGGAGTCCGGGTTCAGCACGCCGCGCCGCCACAGCCCCCAGGTATCGCGGGTCCGCTCGCGCACGACCTTGCCGCGATCCAGGATGATCGGCCGGAACCCCATCTGCGCCAACAGCAGCGCCGCGAACAGCCCGCACGGCCCGGCGCCGATCACCACCGGCCGCGCCCGCCGCCCAGCCGGCGCCCGGTCGACGAAACGATAGGTGGTATCGGGCGTCGGCCCCACATGCCGGTCGCCCCGGTGGCGCACCAGCACGACGGACTCATCCGACAACACGACATCCAGCGTATAGACCAGCTTGATCGCCGCCTTGTTGCGCGCATCGAACGCCCGGCGAAACACCCGCACGTCCCCCAACGCGCCCTCGTCCACCCCCAGCCGCGCGGCCACGGCCGGGCGCAAGGCCTCTTCGGCATGGTCAAGCGGCAGTCGCAATTCGGTGAGGCGCAGCATCCCGGCCATATAGCCGCCCTGCCCCTGCCCACCAAGCTTCGCTATGCTCGCGGCCAAGAGGGGGTGCGAACGCAATGACCGATTTCGACGCCGCGCGCCTTGACGCCGCGCTGAAGCACCGCCTGCCGGACCTCGCCGGCCCCTTGCGGCTGGAGCGCGTCGCCGGCGGCCAGTCCAACCCGACCTTCTTCGCCAGCTACGACACGCGGGACCTGGTTCTGCGCAAGCAGCCGCCGGGGGTCTTGCTGCCCAGCGCCCACGCCATCGACCGCGAGTTCCGCGTCATGCGTGCGCTCGCCGGCAGCGACGTACCGGTGCCGGAATGCCTGTTCTACGAGCCCTCGCCCGCCATCATCGGCACGCCGTTCTACGTGATGGCGCGGCTGCACGGCCGGGTCTTCCCCGGCTACGACCTGCCCGGCGTCGCCCCCGCCGACCGCCGCGCGATGTACCGGTCCATGGCCGAAACCCTGGCCAAACTCCATGCCATCGACTGGCGCGCAGCGGGGCTGGACGGCTTCGGCCGCCCCGGCAATTTCTTCCCGCGCCAGATCGCGCGCTGGACACGGCAATACGAGCTGTCGAAGACCACGCCAGTGCCCGACATCGAGCGCCTGATCGAATGGCTGCCGAACAACATCCCCGAAGGCGAAACCACCACCCTGTGCCATGGCGACTTCCGGCTGGGAAATCTGATGTTCCACCCGACCGAGCCCCGTGTGATCGCCGTGCTGGACTGGGAGCTTTCCACCCTGGGCGACCCACTGGCCGACCTCGCCTTCAACGCCATGGCATGGCGTTGCCGCCCCGAGGATTACGGCGGCCTGCTCGGCCTGGACCTCGCTGCCCTCGGCATTCCCGGCGAGGAGGAATACATCGCCATGTACTACCGCGCCGCGCCGCGCATGCCGGGGCTGTGGCCGTTCCACTTCGCCTTCGCCCTGTTTCGCTTCGCCGTGATCTTCGAGGGCATCGCCGCCCGGGTCCGCGCCGGCAATGCCGCCGCCGCCGATGCCGCCAACACCGGCGCACTCAGCCGCGCCTTCGCCGCCCACGCGGTCGCGGCCATCGACGGCCCACCGCCGTACGGAGATCGCACATGCCAAACCCCGATTTGACCGACCCCGCCCTGATCCTCGCCGCCGACGGCCGCATCGCCACCATCACCTTCAACCGCCCCGCCCAGCTCAACGCGCTCAACGTCGCCATGGCCGAAGCCTTCGAGGCCGCCGTCACACAATTGGCCGATAAACCGGACCTGCGCGTCATCGTCCTGCGCGGCGCCGGCCGCGGCTTCATGGCCGGCGGCGACCTCGGCCAGATCCAGCGCGCCATGACCGAAGGCCCCGCTCTCGTCGATGCCATCATGCAGCCGCTGCACCGCGCCCTGGTGCGGCTAACCGAAATGCCGCAGCCCGTCATCGCCGCGCTGCACGGCCCGGTGGCCGGCGCCGGCATGAGCGTCGCGATGGCCGCCGACCTCGCCATCGCCGCCGACGACGCGAAATTCACCCTGGCCTATGCCCGCATCGGCGCCAGCATCGACGGCAGCGGCAGCTATCACCTGCCGCGCCTGGTGGGGCTGCGCAAGGCGCTCGAAATCGCCCTGCTGGCCGACACCGTCGATGCCGCCGAGGCGCAGCGCCTGGGCCTGGTGAACTTCGTTGTTCCCGCCGGCGAACTTGCCGAGCGCACGGCGGCCCTGGCAGGGCGGCTGGAAGTGGGGCCGACACTGGCCTATGGCCGCATCAAGCGCCTGCTCCGTGACAGCCTCGGCCGCGGCCTGCCGGGCCAGTTGGAGGCCGAGCGCGCCGCGTTCCACGCCAGCTTGGCCACGGAGGATTTCGCCGAGGGGGTGGCGGCGTTCCTCGGCAAGCGCAAGGCGAACTATGTCGGCAGATAGAAGGCCCGCGTCCCCCCCCTATCCCACCAGCACCGCCTTGCCGATCACCTCGCGGTCGATGATCGCCTGCAAACATGCGGCCGCCTGCTCCAGCGGGAACCGATGCGAGATATGCGGCTTCAGCTTGCCCTCGGCCGCCAACCCCAACAACACCTGCATGTTCGCCTCCGCCACTGCCGGCTCGTTCATGCCCAGCCCACCGATCCACACGCCGATCGCCTCGGCGCCCTTGATCAACAGATGATTGGTCTTGGCCAATGCCGGGGCGCCGCCAAGGAAGCCGAGGATCAGCAGCCGCGCCCCCCAATTCAGGCAGCGCATCGACTCGTCGAACACCTCGGCGCCTATCGGATCGTAGACGATATCAACGCCCTTGCCCCCGGTCAGCTCCTTCACCTTGTCGCGAAACCCGCCGTGATAGGCGATGGCATGTTCCGCCCCCTGCGCCAGGCACGCTTCGCGCTTGGCCTCGGTGCTGGCGGTCGCAATCACCTTCGCACCATACAGCTTGGCCACCTGGATGGCGGAAATGCCGATCCCACCGGCGGCACCATGCACCAGCACCCATTCCCCCGGCTTCATCCGCCCCTTCTGCACCAGCGCGTAATAGGCGGTGGCATAGGCGCCGCGGAACACTGCCCCCTCCTCCAGCGTCAACGCCGCCGGCAGCAGGTCGCAATGGCTCGCCTTGGTATTACCCAGTGTCTTGAAGGCGCCACCGGAATGCCGGCTCATCACCCGGTCGCCAGGTTTGAATGCCGAAACCCCTTCGCCCACCGCCACAATCTCGCCGGCCGCCTCGCCGCCGGGGATGAACGGCATCTCCGGCTTGGTCTGGTAGGTGCCAGCCACCTGCAACACGTCCACATACTGCGCCCCGCGCGCCAGGATGCGCACCTGCACCTCGCCCGGCCCAGGCGGCGGCGAGTCCGGCAACTCGCGCACCACCAGAACCTCGGGCCCGCCGAGGGTTTCGCAAACAACAGCCTTCATCTTCTCACGTCCCGATCACAGTGCACTGGCGCCGATGGCCCAGACAGTAGAGGGTGCCGGGGGATTTTCAAGGTTGGCAGGAAAGGAAGGGTTCTTTTTTGAAAAAAAGAACCAAAAAACTTTCATTCATAAGATGGTTCGTAGACACCGCATCAAACGAATGAGGTCTTTTTGCTTCTTTTTCTTCAGAAAGAGAGGACCTTCCTTCTGCACTCAATCCTTGTCCGGGCCTCGCACCGCGGCATACCCCCTCCCGAACGCGGCATCGCGCTTGGTGAAAGCGTGCTTCACCCCGAACTCGCGCATCGTCTTCTTGAACGCGCGCGCCATCGGCGCGTTGTGCCCCCGCGCGTCGATCTCGGCGGCCAGGCGTTGCAGCGTCCGCGCGCCCATCAGCTCCAGTCCCAAATTGATCAGCCGCTTGTTGGCCGACAGCAGATGCGGGTCCACCATGCCCATGCGGCCGGCCAGGCGCATCACCTCGCCCTCCAACTGGTCCGCCGGCACCGCCTTCAGCACCAGCCCGATCAGCGCGGCATCGGCGCCGGTCACGGAATCACCGGTCAACATCAGTCGTTTCGCCCATTGCGGCCCGATATTGTAGAGCCACATATGCCCCGGCGGCGTGCCCAGGTCGCGTACCGGCGGAAACCCGATCCGCGCATCCTCGGCCGCGATCGCGATGTCGCACAGCAGCATGATGTCGGTGCCGACGCCGATGACCGTGCCATGCACCATACAAATCACCGGCTTGTGCATGTCGAACAACGTCATCCGCAGCTTCTGCCCCTGCTCCAGCCGCCAGATGTCGTCGTCGATCTCCTCGCGCCCGCGATACTCAGGCTCGCGCCCGGCGGAATACTCCGACAGATCGGCGCCGGCGCAGAAATGCGGCCCGGCGCCCTTCAAGACCACGCAATGCACCGCATTGTGCTCGTCCGCCTCGATCAGTGCGGCGGCCAGTTCCCTCTGCAATTGCAGACTCAGCGCATTGCGCCGCTCCGGCCGGTTCAGCGTGATGATCGCCGTGGTGTCGCGCAGCTCATAGGTGATCGTCTCATAGGTCATCCGCACCTCCCCGCAGTCCGGCCCGGCGTCGGCCGGTGCCCTGGCGGCAGGGTGGCAGGTGGCCCGGCGGTCGACAAGCCGGCGGCGGGGCCGCCGGCTCACACCGTGTTAACCGACTGACGCCAGTATGCCGCCGTACCCCGCCCCGCCCCGGGCCCGCACTTAGAGGCAGACTTCATCATGCGCATCAACCAACCGGTAACCACGCACGAGATCGAGGTCCAGGAAGGCCAGATCCTGGTCTCCCGCACCGATCTCGGCAGCCGGATCGTGTTCGTCAACAACGCCTTCGCCGAGATCAGCGGCTTCAGCCAGACCGAACTGGTCGGCCAGCCGCACAACCTGGTGCGCCACCCCGACATGCCGCCGGCCGCCTTCGCCGACCTGTGGGCAACCATCCGCGCCGGCCGACCGTGGGACGGCCTGGTCAAGAACCGCGCCAAGGACGGCAGCTTCTACTGGGTGCAGGCCAACGTGACCCCGGTGGTGGAGGACGGCACACATGTCGGCTACGTGTCCATCCGCGGACGCCCCAGCAAGGCCGACGTGGCCGCGGCCGAGGCGGAATACGCGGCCATCCGCGCCGGCCGCCCGCGAATGCGCCTGGAGGATGGCGAACTGCGCCCGGCCGGGCCACGCGCATGGCTGGGGCGGCTGGCAGGCAGCGTCGCCGGGCGGATTGCGCTGTCTTTTGCCGTGATGATCGTATTGCTGCTGGGCGTGGCCGCCGTGACGCTCCAGGGCATGGCGGAGTCCAATTCGGCGCTGCAATCCGTCTATGCCGATCGCACGGTGCCGTCGCTACAACTATCGGCAATCAACGACCTGACGCATACCAACGTCGCACTGGTGCGCCTGGCGATCGACGACATCGCGGCCGGCGCGAAGGACGCCGTGGCGAAACATGCCGCCGCAGTTGCCGAGAACACGCAACGCATCAACACGCTTTGGGCCGAATACATGGCCACCTACCTGACCGCGGAGGAAGCAAAGCTGGCCGCGGCCCTCAACGAGCGCCGTGGCAAATTCGTCCGCGAGGGGCTGGAACCCGCCATGCGCCTGGCCGAACTGGGCGACCTGGCGGCACTGCGGCTTCACCTGCGCGACACGTTGGCGCCACTGTTCGCGGATACCCGCCGCGACACCCTGGCGCTGACCGCGCTGCAGGACCGTGTCGCCCGCGAGCTGACCGAAGCCGCAGCAGCCGATTTCCACCTGCGCCTGGCCATGTCGACGGCGATGTTCGCGGTGGCCAGCCTTGCCGCCGTCGGCTTCGGCTTCTGGCTGCTGGCCACCATCCGCCGCCCGCTGCGCGAGATGGCGCTGCATTTCGACGCAATCGCGCGCAACGACACCAAGTACCGCATTGCCCTTCCGGCGGCGCGCGAGTTCCACGCCATGGCGCGGCAGCTTCGGGCCATGCTGGCGCGCCTGGCCTATGCGTCCCTGGAGCGCGCCGAACTGGAACGGGCCGCGACACAGGAACGGCGCACCGCGGTGCGGGCCATGGCCGAGACAGTGGAGGCGGAAAGCCGCAGCGCCGTGGGCGAGGTCTCGGCACAGACCACACGCATGGCCGCCGAGGCAAAGGAGATGAGTGCGGCGGCCGGCCGGGTCAGCGCCAACGCCACCTCGGTGGCCGCGGCGGCCGAACAGGCGCTGGCCAATGCCCAATCGGTAAGCGCCGCCAGCGAGGAGCTGACCGCGTCGATCACTGAGATCGCCGGCCAGGTCGCACAGGCCGGCCAGGTGGCACAGCGCGCCGTGGCCGGCGGCGAACTGGCCCAGCAGCGCATCCGCTCATTGTCGGAATCGGCAACGCGGATCGGCGACGTGGTGCAGCTGATCGGTTCGATTGCGGCACAGACCAACCTGTTGGCGCTGAACGCCACCATCGAGGCGGCACGCGCCGGCGACGCCGGCAAGGGCTTCGCCGTGGTCGCCAGCGAGGTCAAGAGCCTTGCCACCCAGACGGCGCGCTCGACGGAGGAGATTTCCCGCCAGATCACCGAAATCCAGGCAACCACCAGCGCGGTGGTCGAAGCGGTGGACGACATCGGCCGCCGCATCGCCGAGCTGGCACAGGTCTCCGAGGCAGTGGCCACCGCGGTGGAACAACAGGCCAGCGCGACCCAGGAGATCACCCTCAACGTGCTCCAGACAGGAACGGCGGCGCAGGAGGTGTCCGAACGCATTGCCGAGGTCTCGGCCGAGGCGGCGCACACCGGCGAGCAGGCAGCCAATGTGCAAGCCGGCACCACCAGCATCGCCAGCATCATCTCCACGCTGAACAGCAACATCGTGCGCGCCATCCGCACCGCCACCGCCGATGCCGACCGGCGGCTGCAGGCACGCCACAGCGTCGAGCGCGACTGCGGCGTGACCCTGGCCGGCAGCACCCGGCAGACAGCGCGCCTGCGCGACATCTCCCGCTCTGGCGCGCGCATCGACGGGTTGTCCGGCGCGCTGCCCGGTGGCCGCGGCACATTGCACGCCGACAGCTTCGGCGCGGAGTGCCGGGCCGACTTCACGATCAGCGACAGCGGTGAAAACGTAACCCGGGTGGTCTTCGCGGACGACGCGATCTCCCCGGCGCTCGCCGCCGCACTTGACGCGCTGGACACTCACGGCGCCAGGAGTGCGGCGGCCTGACGCGCGGATCCCGCCGCCCGGCCGGGGCTCAGCCGGGCGCCAGCAGGGCGGCGGCACGTTCCAGGCTCGCGATGGCGGCCGCCTCCACCCGCAAGGCCGCGGCCAGCGCGTGGCGGCCGGCGGGGCCGTCCACCAGCACCGGCGCGTGGTCGAGCACGGCGGCGGCGAAGGCCTCGTGCTCGGCGGCAATCAGGTCGGCGGCCGGCCAGGTGGCATGCGCCACCGCTGCGTCCTCCACATCCGGCACCGTGCCCGGCGCCGGGCGTCGGACATGGCGCAGGCTGCGCGCGGCGAAATCCAGGTTCAGCATCCCCTCGCGCCCGAACAGCCGCATCCGCCGCTCGGTGCGCGCGGCCAGCCGGCTGGCAACCAGGGTGGCCACCGCACCGTTGCCAAAGCGCAGCCGCGCATTGACCATGTCCATATGGTCACCGGCGACGACCGCGCCCACGGCGTCAACCGCTTCCAGCGGCGCATCGACCAGCGACAGCACCATGTCCAGGTCATGCACCATCAGGTCCAGCACCACGCTGACATCGGTGCCGCGCGGCTTGAACGGCGCGATGCGCGTGCACTCGATATAGGCCGGCCGCGGCATCCGCGCCACGATCGCCGCCCGCTCCGGCGAATACCGCAGCAGGTGCCCCACCTGCAGCACCAGGCCACGCGCCTGTGCCAGCCCGATCAACTCATCCGCCTCGGCCAGCGTGGCGGCGATCGGCTTCTCCACCAGCACATGCCGCCCGGCCCGCAGCGCCGCCGCCGCCGCCGCATGATGGGTGCCCGCCGGCGAGGCGATCACCACCGCGTCGCTTTCGTCCAGCAACGCCTGCCATCCCATCGCCCGGCCGCCGGTCTCCGCCGCCAGCGCCTCGGCGCGCGCGGGCACGGCGTCATGGATGCCGGACAGCACGCTGCGTGCCCCGGCCACCACCTTCTGGGCGTGGAACCGCCCGAAATACCCCGCCCCGGCCACCCCGATGCGCAAACGCGTCTGGCTCATCGCAAACCTCTCACCACGCCAGGGGTAGCAGCCACGCCGCATTTCGGCCATTGCCGCGGACGATCCCATCC
Organism: Acetobacteraceae bacterium; assembly: GCA_020848935.1. Taxonomy (GTDB): domain Bacteria; phylum Pseudomonadota; class Alphaproteobacteria; order Acetobacterales; family Acetobacteraceae; genus CAMDGX01. The sequence continues at coordinate 1,748 of JADLHF010000161.1, read as the reverse complement.
GGCAGGACGGGCACCAGATGCGACGCGCCCAGTTGCCTTACCCGGTCGCTGCCGTCATTCTCCGCGCCCGCTCAGTCCGACAGCCCACCGCCGCGTGGGCTTTTTGCCATTTGGAGCCGACCCTGCCGCATGCCCAGTCCCGCCGCCCCCGCAAGATCGTGATGCGCCGCCCAGCCCGCCCAGATCGCGCCACCCCGTCGGGAGCCCGCCGGCCATGATGTATTTCAGCCGCGCCAAGACCTTGACCGTGCTTGGCATCTGCCTGCTCGGCGCACTGCTCACCGTTCCCAACCTGTTGCCTGCGCCAGCACAATGGATGCCGTGGCGGGCGATCCATCTCGGCCTCGACCTCAAGGGCGGCAGCTACCTGCTGCTGGAGGTTGATATGACCGCCGTGATCAAGGAGCGGATCGACAGCATGGCCGACTCCACCCGCCAGTCGCTGCGCCGCGCCGGCATTGCGCGCTTCGTCGTCACCGCCCAGGCGACCCAGAACCGCATGACCGTCCGCGTGGAGGACAGCAGCAAACAGGCCCAGGTGATGGGCCTGCTGCGCGAACTCTCCACCACCCTGCCCGGCCAGCGCCCGGACCTCGAATTCGAACAGGCACCCGACGGGTTGATCACCGTCACCCTCTCGCCCATCGGCCTGCGCGACCGCGCCGCGGCGGCGGTGGCGCAATCCATCGAGATCGTGCGCCGCCGCATCGACGAGACCGGCGTGATCGATCCCATCATCACCCGCCAGGGCGATGCGCGCATCGTGGTGCAGTTGCCGGGCATCGAGGACCCCAACCGCATCAAGGAATTGCTCGGCAAGACCGCGCGCATGACCTTCCGCCTGACTGACGAAAGCGCCAATCTCGGCTCCGCCGTGCCGCCACCGGGGGTGGATTTCCTGCCGCTGGAGGGCCGCGGCGGCGGCAAGATCGCGGTGCGCCGGCGGGTCGAGGTCGATGGCGCCAACCTCACCGATGCCCGCGCCGGCCAGAACAGCCAGACTGGCCAATGGGTGGTGAACTTCACCTTCGACAGCATCGGCACCCGCCGCTTCGCCGAAATCAGCCGCGCCAATGTCGGCCGCCCCTTCGCCATCGTGCTCGACGACAAGGTGATCTCCGCTCCGGTGATCAACGAGCCCATCACCGGCGGGCGTGGCCAGATCAGCGGCAACTTCACCGCGGCCAGCGCCAACGAGCTGGCCGTCCTGTTGCGCGCCGGCGCCCTGCCGGCCCCGCTGACGGTGGTGGAGGAGCGCACCGTCGGCCCTGAACTCGGCGCCGATGCCATCCGCGCCGGTGCCATCGCCCTGGCGGTCGGCTTCGCGATGGTTCTGGTCTACATGGTGGTGTTCTACGGCATGTTCGGGCTGTTCGCGAACATCGCCCTGCTGGTCAACCTGGTGCTGCTGACCGCCATCCTGTCGCTGATCGAGGCAACGCTGACGCTGCCGGGCATGGCCGGCATCCTGCTGACCCTCGGCATGGCGGTGGATTCCAACATCCTGATCAACGAGCGCATCCGCGAGGAGGTGCGCAACGGCCGTACGCCGTTGAACGCGATGGATATCGGATTCCGGCGGGCGCTGGCCACCATCATCGACAGCAACGCCACCGGCTTCCTCAGCCATGTGATGCTGTTCACCTTCGGCGCCGGACCGGTGCGCGGCTTTGCCATCACCATCACCGTGGGCATCGCCACCTCGCTGTTCACCTCGACGATGGTGACACGGCTGATGATGGCAACCT
>JADLHF010000160.1 GCA_020848935.1 Acetobacteraceae bacterium | reverse complement strand
TCAACCCTGGCGGGTGGTCTGGGCGGGCGTGCCCTGCCCCGGCTGGCTGCCGGCCTGCGGCCCGCTGAGGCTGCCGGCAGGCGGCTCCGCGGCGCTGTCGGCCATCGAGGCATCCTTGGCGTCATCGTCCTGCATGTTCTTGCGGAACGACTTGATCCCCTTGGCAACGTCGCCCATCAGGCCGCTGACCTTGCCGCTGCCGAACAGCAGCAGCACGACCAGCAGCACGACGAGCCAGTGCCAGATGCTGAACGAACCCATGGTGGCATATCCCTGTGACGCAGACCCGGTCTTTGCCCGGGTGATTTAGGCGGCCGCGCCCCGCAATGGAAGGGCCGGCAGCGATGGAGCGCGCATTGTCCCGGCAGGGCCGGACGGGCGCGCCAGGACGGGCGCGGCAGGAAGCGCGCGAAGACGGGCGCGAAGACGGGCGCGAAGACGGGCGCGAAGACGGGCGAGGCATCCCTACGCCGCCGATCTCCCGCGCGCAAGCGCCAGCGCCACCGCAGCTTGTGCACGCGAAGGGAATGCGTATGGTGGCGACGTGCTCAGGTAACTGACCGGGCGCGAGGCAGACTGCCCGCTTCCGTGCGTTCCGGCCCCCTGGCCCGCCTTCGTATCGTGCACGATGCGGACCGGCCATCCGGGGCCGGAAGGCACCGCTGCGGGCAGGGCGCCGCCCGCCCACCTGTCTGGAGACCCCATGATCGCTGCCCGACGCCCGCGCCTTTCCCGTTTCCGCCTGCTGGCGCCCGGTGCGGCGGCTGGCCTGCTGGTATCGCTGCCGGCCCTGGCCGACCTGCCGGTGCCCTGGGGGCTCGGCATGCAGCCGGCGGCAAGCCCGGTCGGCGAACGCATCGTTGTCCTGCACGACGCGCTGATGTGGATCATCACGCTGATCACGCTGTTCGTGTTCGCCCTGCTTGGCTACACGGTCTGGCGGTTCAGCGCCAAGAAGCACCCGACCCCATCGCGCACCAGCCACAACACGCCGCTGGAAGTGCTCTGGACCGTGATTCCCGTGCTGATCCTGGTGGGCATCGCGATCCCGAGTTTCCGGCTGGTGTTCTACCAGGACCGCGCGCAGAACGCCGACATGACCATCAAGGTCACCGCCCGGCAATGGTACTGGCACTATATCTACGCGGATGCCGATGACCTGAACTTCGACAGCCGCATGGTGCCGGACGACGAGCTGAAGCCGGGCCAGCACCGCCTGCTGGAGGTCGACAACGAGCTGGTGGTGCCGGCGGGCAAGACCATCCGGGTGCTGACCACCAGCGACGATGTGATCCATTCCTGGTTCATCCCCTCGCTCGGGGTGCAGCGTTATGCAATCCAGGGCCGCGCCATCGAGACCTGGTTCCGGGCGGACCGGCCCGGCACCTATCACGGCCAGTGCAACCAGATCTGCGGCATGATGCACGCCTACATGCCGATCGTCGTGCGCGCCGTGCCCGAAGCGGAATTCACCGCCTGGCTCGCCGAGGCGAAGAAGAAGTTCGCCGCCAACGGCGGCAACCCGATCACCATCGCCGCAGCCGCCGCAACCACCCCCGCCGCCCAGCCGATCCGCGACTGACGAACCGTTCCGAGGCTCAGAGACCATGGCCGATCCCACCGCCTCCGCCACGACCAGCCAGTATTCGGCGCACGACGACGCCGCTGCCGGCCACGCGCAGCACGACCACAAGCCGGGGTTCGTTGCGCGCTGGCTGTACAGCACCAACCACAAGGACATCGGCACGCTCTATCTGCTGTTCGCGGCATTCGCGTCGATCATCGGCGGCGGTGCCTCGATCCTGATGCGCATGGAGCTGCAGGGCACCGGCCTGCAGTTCTTCGAGACCGGCCACGCCTGGAACGTGCTGGTCACCGCGCACGGCCTGATCATGGTGTTCTTCGTGGTGATGCCGGCACTGATCGGTGGCTTCGGCAACTGGTTCGTGCCGATGCTGATCGGCGCCCCCGACATGGCGTTCCCCCGCCTCAACAACATCAGTTTCTGGCTGCTGGTGCCGGCCTTCCTGCTGCTCCTGGGCTCGGCCTTCATCGGCGGTGGCGCCGGCGTCGGCTGGACCCTCTATACGCCGCTGTCGGACGCGACCTTCAGCCCCGGCCCGTCGATGGACATGGCGATCTTCGCCGTGCACCTCGCGGGCGCCAGTTCGGTGCTGGGCGCGATCAACTTCATCACCACCATCTTCAACATGCGCGCCCCCGGCATGGGCATGCACAAGATGCCGCTGTTCGCCTGGTCGATCCTGGTCACCGCCTTCCTGCTGCTGCTGACGGTGCCGGTGCTGGGTGGCGCGATCACCATGCTGCTGACCGACCGTAATTTCGGCACCGCCTTCTTCGAACCGTCGGGCGGCGGCGACCCGGTGCTGTTCCAGCACCTGTTCTGGTTCTTCGGCCACCCCGAAGTCTACATCATGATCCTGCCGGCGTTCGGCATCGTCAGCCACATCGTCTCGACCTTCTCGCACAAGCCGGTGTTCGGCTATCTGGGCATGGCCTACGCGATGGTCGCGATCGGCGTGGTCGGGTTCGTGGTGTGGGCGCACCACATGTTCACCTCGGGCATGGACGTGAACACGCGCGCCTATTTCATGGCGGCGACGATGGTCATCGCGGTGCCGACCGGCATCAAGGTGTTCTCCTGGATCGCCACCATGTGGGGCGGCGCGATCGAGATGACGCTGCCGATGATGTGGGCGGTCGGGTTCATCTTCGTGTTCGTGGTCGGCGGCGTGACCGGGGTGGTGCTGGCCAATGCCGGCGTCGACACGGTGCTGCACAACACCTACTACGTGATCGCGCATTTCCACTATGTGCTGAGCCTCGGCGCGGTGTTCGGCATCTTCGCCGGGTTCTACTACTGGATCGGCAAGATGACCGGGCGGCCGTATCCGGAATTCTGGGG
>JADLHF010000159.1 GCA_020848935.1 Acetobacteraceae bacterium | reverse complement strand
CGCCGGCATCGCTGGCGTCGGAGGTGCGGAAGGCCGCGCCCTCGCCGGCATCGCTGGCGTCGGAGGTGCGGAAGGCCGCGCCCTCGCCGGCATCGCTGGCGTCGGAGGTGCGGAAGGCCGCGCCCTCACCGGCGTCGCTGGCGTCGGAGGTGCGGAAGGCCGCGCCCTCACCGGCGTCGCTGGCATCCGCCATCACGTGCGTGGCAACCGGCATCACGAAGTCCGAAGCCAGCGCGGGAGCGGGTGCCACCAGCATGGTGGAGCCGAGCAGAACCGTGGCAAAGGCCAGCTTGCGTAGCGTGCTGGCGGAGATCGAAGTGTTCATCATGGTCATTCACCTTTTCCAACCGGGCCACCTGGGCGCCGGTCCGTTGTGGCGAGGGTATGGGCCGGGTAGGCTTGCCCTGCGTTGAGATGGGAGATAGGCCGATGCTGCAGTGCGATAAACAGCGTGCTGCTTGACATATTGTCTACTGTGGTTGACCAATCAAGCCCTTGAACCGCCGACCGGCCACCCCCATCCGGGCGCCGTGCCACCGCCGGGAAACACGCCGCATGGACCGCCTCACTGCCATGGAAGCCTTTGTGCGCGTTGTCGATCGCGGCGGATTCACCGCCGCGGCCGACGATCTGCGTTTGTCACGCGCCATGGTCAGCCGCCATGTCCAGGAGCTGGAGCACCATCTCGGCGCCCGCCTGTTGAACCGCACCACCCGCAAGGTGAGCCTCACGGAGGCCGGGCAGGTGTATTACGAGCGCAGCACGCAGCTCCTCGCCGACCTGGCGGCGACCGAGGGCGCGGTTGGCGAGCTTCAGGTCCGGCCGCGCGGCCAGTTGCGCATCAATGCCCCGGTGGTGTTCGGCGCAATGCATCTGGTGTCTGCCGTCGCCGACTACATGGCGGCGTTTCCCGAGGTGTTCATCGAACTCACCCTGAACGACCGCGTGGTGGATGTGGTGGAGGAGGGCTACGACCTGGCCATTCGCATCGGCCGGCTGAGCGACAGCAGCCTGATCGCGCGCCGCCTCGCGCCCTGCCGCATCGTCATCTGCGCCGCCCCCGACTACCTCGCGCGCCGTGGCACGCCGCACATCCCGGCCGACCTCGCCGGGCATGACTGCGTGCGGTACATGCATGGCGAAGGCGGCGATATCTGGCATTTCGGCGGCCCCGCCGGCCCGGTTGCGGTGCGCGTGCATGGCCAGATGCGCACCAACAACGGCGATGCCATGCGCATCGTCGCGCTGCGCGGCCGCGCGGTGGTGGCGCTGCCGAGCTTCATCGTCAGCGCCGAACTTTCCTCCGGCGCGCTGGTGCCGGTGCTGACGGACTGGCGGATCGCCGAAATGGCGGTGCACGCGGTGTATCCGCCCTCGCGCAATCCCACCGCCAAGCTGCGCAGCTTCATCGACTTCCTGGTGCCGCGCTTCGGCGACCCGCCGTCGTGGGATGCCTGGATGGACAAGCGCGCCCCTTGACGCCGCACGGGCGGGACCGCAGGGATACCGTCATAGTCGGAGGTGGTGCCATGGATCCCGTTCTCGTTGAAGTCACGCGTGGCGCGCGGGTCGAATCCGCCCATCGCGGGGCGGCCATCGTGGTCGATGCCGGCGGCAAGGTGGTGTTCTCGGCCGGGGACGTGGACCTGCCGGTCTATCCGCGCTCGGCCGTCAAGGCGCTGCTGGCGCTGCCGATGGTGGAATCCGGCGCGGCGGCCCGGCTGGGCCTGAGCGACGGCGAGATCGCGCTGGCCTGCTCGTCGCATTCGGGTGAGGCGGACCATGTCGCCACCGCCACCGCGATGCTGGCCAAGGCCGGGCGCGACGTTTCCTGCCTGGAGTGCGGTACCCACTGGCCGAGCTACGACGGCGCCGCCCGCGCCCTGGCCGCCGCTGGCCAGCAGCCCAGCGCGCTGCACAACAACTGCTCGGGCAAGCATTCCGGCTTCATCTGCCTGGCCTGCGACCGCGGCGACGACCCCAGCGGCTATGTCAAGCCCGACCATCCCACCATGAAGGTGATCACCGCCGCCCTGGCGGAGATGACCTCCACCACGCTGGACGACGGCAACATGGCGGTGGATGGCTGTTCCATCCCGACCTTTGCCATTCCGCTGCGCGCCCTCGCCCTGGGCTTCGCCCGCTTCGGCAGCGGCCAGGGCATGGCGGCCGACCGCGCCGCCGCCGCCCGCCGCATCCGCGCCGCCGTGGCCGCCAATCCCCGCCTGGTCGCCGGCACCAACCGCTTCGACACCAAGGTGATCGCGGCACTGGGCGAGCGCGTCTTCGTCAAGGGCGGCGCCGAGGGCGTGCATTGCGCCGCCATCCCTGAACTCGGCCTGGGCATCGCGGTGAAATGCGATGACGGCGCCGGGCGCGCGGCCGATGTCATCACCGCCACGCTGATCGCGCGGCTGCTGCCCAATAACGGCACGCCCGATCCCGTGGTGGCCGGGCTGTCGCGCCCGACGCTGACCAACTGGAACGGGATCGAGGTGGGGGCGATGCGGCCGACGGGGGGATTGGTGTAGGGGGAAGGAAGCGCGTTCTTTTTTGGAAAAAAGAACCAAAGAACTTTATCAATACGCGAGTTGCAGGCATCGGAAACGTCAACGAATAAAAGTCTTTTTGCTTCTTTTTCTTCAGAAAAAGAAGAGTCTTCCTTTCTTTCTTCCACCGCCTCCGCCGCCAACCCTTCCTTCCCAACGCCAGCCGCGCGGTGTATCTCGCGCGCCATGAGCACCGATGCAACCGCCGAGATTTCGCGCCGCCGCACCTTCGCGATCATCTCCCACCCCGATGCCGGCAAGACCACGCTGACCGAGCGCCTGCTGCGCGCCGGCGGCGCCATCCAGATGGCCGGCAACGTGCGCGCCAAGGGCGAGCGCCGCCGCACGCGATCGGACTGGATGGGCATCGAGCGCGACCGCGGCATTTCGGTGGTCACCTCGGTGATGACCTTCGAATACCGCGGCTGCGTGTTCAACCTGCTGGACACGCCGGGGCACGAGGATTTCTCCGAGGACACCTATCGCACGCTGACCGCCGTCGATGCCGCGGTGATGGTGATCGACGCCGCCAAGGGCATCGAGGCGCGCACGCGGAAATTATTCGAAATCTGTAGGTTACGCGACATCCCGATCCTGACCTTCATCAACAAGATGGACCGCGAGGCGCAGGACCCTTTTGCGCTTCTGGACGAGATCTCCTCCGCCCTGGCGTTGGACACCGCGCCGGTCACCTGGCCGGTCGGCCGGGCGGCGTCCTTCGTCGGCACCTATGACCTGCGCAAGCGCGAGTACCACCTCACCGAGAACCTGCCGCAATCCGATGAGCGGATGGTGGCGCTGGGCGAGGAGCTGGAGCTGGTGCAGGCGGCGCTGCCGGAATTCAACGTCGCCGAATTCGCCGCAGGGCACCTGACGCCGGTGTATTTCGGCAGTGCGATCAAGGAGATCGGGGTGGCCGACCTGCTCGACGGGCTGGCCGAGTACGGGCCGCGCCCGCGCGCCCAGCCGGCCGATACCCGCACGGTGGAGGCCACCGAGGCGAACCTCACCGCCCTGGTGTTCAAGATCCAGGCCAACATGGACCCCAACCACCGCGACCGCATCGCCTTCGCCCGCGTCTGCTCCGGCCGGCTGGTGCGTGGCATGCGGCTGAAGCAGGTGCGCACCGGCAAGCTGATCCCGCTGCACGCGCCGCAGTTCTTCTTCGCGCGCGACCGCCAGATCGCCGACGAGGCCTTTGCCGGCGACGTGGTCGGCATTCCCAACCACGGCACGCTGCGCATCGGCGATACGTTGAGCGAGGAAGAGGACATCAATTTCGTCGGCGTGCCCTATTTCGCCCCGGAAATCCTGCGCCGGGTGCGGCTGGACGACGCGATGAAGGCCAAGAAGCTGCGCCAGGCGCTGCAGGAGCTGGCCGAGGAGGGGGTGGTGCAGCTGTTCCGCCCGCAGGATGGCGCGCCCCCGATGGTGGGCGTGGTCGGCACCTTGCAGCTGGACGTGCTGGTGTCGCGGCTGATGGGGGAGTACGGGGTGAAGATCGGCTTCGAGCAGACGCCCTATTCTCTGGCGCGTTGGGTGTCCGGCGACAAGGCGGCGCTGGCGAAGTTCGTCGCCGAGAACCGCGCCGCCATGGCCGACGATGTCGATGGCGACCCGGTGTACCTGGCCACTTCGGCCTTCATGATGCGCCGTACTGCCGACCTGCATCCGGGGCTGGTGTTCCGCGACATCAAGGATTTCAAGGTGACGCGCTCCGCCGCCTGAACCCGCTTGCGTTGCCTTGGATTCCGCCGGCACCATCGACCACCGCTACAAGGTCGCGCACCTGGCCACCATGCCGAAAAGCCGGCGCGCGGCCCCAAGGTGTCGGGCGAAGAGGGCTTCACCGCCTCGGTGGCGCCGCATGTCGGCGTCCATGCGCTGAGGGATGACTCCGGCCAGCTGGTGGCGCCCAACCCTACAGTGCATCACCTGCGCCGCGCTGGCCCCGTGGGCGATGGCCGAGGTGGCTGACCGCCTCGCCACGGGCCACGCCGGTCTGGTGGACAAGGACCTGTCGCCGCATCGCGACCCGTGGCGGCTGGTGTTGCCGACGGCGTAGCGATCGCTGCGTATCGTTCCTTCCGATTTCTTTCCATTGGGCGCCGCGCCACGGCGACGGAAGGATTTGTTCACACATCCAGCGCAAACTGCGCCCAGGCATGGCCCTGTCCACTCGCGTTTCAGGGCGGTGACTCCCGGGCAGGTCGCGGCTGAGGTCGATGGCCACAGATCGTGCCCCGAGGTGGTTGAGCGAATGATGAACATGGATCGGAAGGGCACGAAAATGCGTGCAAGCCGAGTCGAGGCGCGGCCTTTGGCCCTTTCACTGATGCGTTCGGTGGCGCTGGCGGCGCTGCTGGGGGTCGGCGGCTGCAACGGTTTTTTCGGATGGGGCCGGACGGGTTCGGACTCATCGGCGAAGCTGCCGGGCATCTTCCTCAATGCCGGCGCGCCAGAGGCTGCCCTGCGTGCGGCGGACGAGGTGCTGGTCCGCCAGCCGCGCAGTGCGGAGGTGCTGGCGGCGCGGGCCGAGGCGCTGGTGCAGCTCGGCCGGTTGGACGAGGCGCAACAGGCCTATGCCGGCATGATCGCGGCCAACCCTTCGGCGGTGGAGCCACGCCTGGCGCTGGGGCGGATGCTGATCCAGACCAACCCGCAGGCCGCCGAACAGGTCTTCGCCGAGGTCTTGCAGCGCCAGCCCGGCAACGCGATCGCCCTGAACAATCTTGGCATTGCCCGTGACCTCCAGGGTCGGCATATCGAGGCCCAGTCAGCCTATCGCGCCGCCCGCGCCGCCGACCCGAAGATGACCGGCGCCAGCGTCAACCTGGGCCTGTCGCAGGTGCTGGCGGGCGACATGTCCGACGCCGTGCGCACCCTCACCCCGCTGGCCAGCCTGCCGGACGCGTCGGTGGCGGTGCAGGAGAATCTCGGCATCGCGCTGGCAGCCAGCGGCGATACCGCGGGGGCGGCGCGGATGCTCGGCCGGGTGCTGTCCCCCGCCGAGGTCACGGCGGCGCTTGCGCAGGCGCGCCGGACCGTCGCGCCGATCCAGGCGGCCTTGGCGATACCAGCTTCGTCCGCGTTCGTCCCAACGTCGGCTGCTCCAACGCCCACACCTCCAACGCCCATACCTCCAACGCCCACACCTCCAACGCCGGCCGCGCCGACCGTGGCTGCCCCGCCGGTGGCCGCCGCACCACCGGCCGTTTCGGCTGCGGTCGCTTCCTCTCCGGTCGCCTCCCCTCCGGTCGTCACAATTGCCGCGCCGCCTGCCACGGCCGCCGTGGCTCGATCTGCCGCCGCGGCGCCTGGGGCACGCGCGCCGCTGGCCACCATCGCGGTGCCCGCCGCGCGGGTCGAGGCGTTGGCCATCCCTCCGCTGGCCATCCCGTCGGCAGCGGACCTCCCGCAGGTTCCCCTCTCGCCGGAGGCCGCCATCATGCCGCCGGCCGTCGTCCTGGCATTGCCGGACGCGTCGCCCGCCGCCGCCCCATCGGACCTGCCGCTGGGCGTTCCCATCGCGGTGCCGATCGCCCCCGGTGTTGCCGCCACGATGCCCGAGCCAGCGGCCGGCCAGGCCTATGCCCAGCTCGCCATGGCTCCTTCGGCCGCGCGGGCCCGCCTGCGCCGGAACGATATCCGCGCCGCGCAGGGACCATTGCTGTCTGGCCGGTCGCTGGTGATTGCTGCGAGTACCTATCGCGACCAGCCGACCTGGGCGGTGCGAGCGGGGCCGTTCGCCTCGCCGCGCAAAGCCTATGATTTCTGCGCGAAGTTGCTCAGCGCCGGGCAGGATTGCTGGGCCATGACCCCTTCGCAGGTTCCGCCGGCGCATGACGTCACGCTGTCCTCCGTGGCGGTCGCGCCGATCCCCGAAGCAACTGCGTCCGAACCACCCGCAGCCCCCCGCCCGACCTATGCCCAGCTCGCGGCCTCGGACACCGAATCCGGTGTTGCGGCCGAATGGGTGAAGCTGCGCCGCCGCCTCGGCCCGCTGCTGCACGATCGGGAAGAGATCACCCTGGCCGCCGACGTCTCCGGCCGCACCGTGTGGCGCTTGCGCACCGGTCCCTTCCAGCAGCCGCGCGAGGCCAAGGCGTTCTGTGCCGAGGTGCGTGCCGCCGGCGGGGGTTGCTGGGCGGCCAACGGCAGTTGAGCGGCGCGGCAGGCGATCGGAACGGCAGGTGATCAGCTGAGCGGGTTCGCACAGGTGGCCCCGCGCGCCGGCCCGGGCCAGCGGTCCAGCACTGCCGCCACCGGCATTGCGCGGCCAAAATGGTAGCCCTGGCCGGCATCGCAGCCGGCCTCGCGCAGCAATGCCGCCACTGCCGCGTTTTCGATTCCCTCGGCCACCACGCGAAGCCCCAGCGATTGGCCCAGCGTGATGGTCGCGCGCACCAGGCGGTTGGCCTCCGGCAGGTCGATGATGCGGGCCACGAAGCTGCGGTCGATCTTCAGTTCGGTAAACGGCATCCGCAGCAGCGCGGGAAGCGTGGCGTAGCCGGTGCCGAAATCATCCATCGCGCAACCGATGCCACGCGCCCGCAGTTCGGCCAGCACCGCTGCGGCGCGGGCCGGATCGGCGAACGGCCGGCCCTCGGTGATTTCGGCCACCAGCGCCCCGGCCGGTAGCCCGGCGGCGTCCAGCAGCGCCGTGATCGCATCCGGCAAGGCGGGATCGTCCAGCAGCACGGGCGAGATGTTCACCGCCACCGTTGCCTCGGGATGGTGGCACCGCAACAGGCGCGCCGCCGCCAGTGACTCGCGCAACACCGCCATGGTCAGCGCGCCGATCAGTTCATGCCGTTCAGCTAGCGGAATGAAGCGGTCCGGCGGCACAGCACCCAATGCCGGATCGGTCCAGCGAGCCAGCGCCTCCACCCCGATCAGCGTGGCATCGGCCAGCGCCACCTTGGGCTGGAACGCCACCCGGATATCGCCGCGCGCCATCGCCGCGGCCAGCGCGGTGGCCGTCAGGCGGGGCGGGGCGGCGGGATTGCGGGGGGAAAGGGACAAGGCAACTCGCGCGGGAAACATGCCGCAAGGCACCGACCCCGCGACGACGCGCCCATTCCTAGCGCGGATCGCTGCCGCGACGCTGCAAAATTCCGCCGTTGTCTGGCCGACGGGGCGGAAATGCAAAAATACGACAAGGGAGTCGTCTCTTTTTGAAGAATAAGCCGCAACCAGCCTTCCACCCGTCCGCCGATCGCCGCGAACTCGCGGGTGATTACGCTCTCCTGGCGAGGCTGGAGGGCGTGGCGCCCGCTCGGCAGGCCGCCGGGGTCATCTGGGCCATTTGATGCCGCCGGATGGCGGTCCAACTTCCCCTGACGTTGCTCAAAGTCCGCGGCCATCAGCCTCGTAATCAACGGGCGCATCGAAGGTAACTCGATAATCTCTCCGACTATCCGCGATGCCGGAGGGATGTACAGAACGTGCGCCGGCGGGTGCGACACGGCGATTGTTCATGCCAAGCCGGCCTCGCGGCGTGCCGCGTCCAACTCGGCCTCGTCCACGTAGCCGATCAGGATGCCGGATTTCAGCTGCGCGGCGCGGCTGTAGCCCATGATGCGGGCGTTCGGCATGGTGATGCGGTTGTGGTCGCGCAGCGCCCAGTCGAACAGCGCCTCCTTCAGCCGGGCACGCTCGGGGCCACAGGCGGGATCGGCGCCGCGGTCGTGGAACTCGTTCGGGTCGGAGGCGAGGTCGTACAGCATCGGGCGGAAGCCGGTGGCGTGGATGTATTTCCAGCGCCCGTCGAACACCATGAACAGGCGGCACTGGTCCAGCGGCTGGCCGAGCGTCGCGCGCGCATCCTGCATGGCGTAGTCGTATTCGCTGAACACATGGTCGCGCCAGGCCGGCGCCGCGCCGTGCAGCAGCGGCAGCAGCGAGCGGCCCTCCATGATGTTCGGCGCCGGGGTGCCGCCGAAGGATTCGACGAAGGTTGGCGCCAGGTCGATCGCCTCCACCAGCGCGGCGCAGGCGGTGCCGCGGGTGGCGTCGGCGGCGGGCGAGGGGTCGGCGATAATCAGCGGGATGCGGACCGAGCACTCGTGGAACAGGTCCTTCTCGCCCAGCCAGTGGTCGCCCAGGTAGTCGCCGTGGTCGGAGGTGAAGACGATGGTGGTGGTGGCCAACTCGCCGCGCTCCGCCAGGAACTTCATCAGCACGCCGATCTGGTCGTCGATCTGCTTGATCAGTCCCATATAGGCCGGCAGCACCTTCTGCCGCACCGCGTCGCAGGCGAAGTTCCGGCTGACGCGGAACTGCTGGAAGGCAGCAAGCACCGGATGGGCGTCGCGGCGCTCGGCGTCGTCGCGCACCACCGGCAGGATGTCGTTGTGGCCATACATGGCGTGGTACGGCGCTGGCACGATATAGGGCCAGTGCGGCTTGATGTAGGACAGGTGCAGGCACCAGGGTCGCCCGTCGGTGCCGGCCTCGGCGATGAAGTCCATCGCGCGGCGGGTCATGTACGGCGTTTCCGAGTGTTCCTCCGGGATGCGGGCAGGCTTGTCGGCGTGGGCGAGCAGCCAGCCATTGTGCAGGTCCGCGTCGGTGCCGCCGGAATTGGCCCATTCCTCCCACGGGTTCTCCGAGGCATAGCCCAGCCGGCGCAGGTATTCGTCATAGGCCGGACGCGGCTGCGACGGACCGGGATGCAGCCCGTCATCGCGCTCGAACGGCTCGAACCCGGCCTCCGACGCAATCACGCCGAGGCGCGAATCCTGCGCGATACCCAGCCGCTTCATGCCCTCGGTATCGGCCGCCATGTGGGTCTTGCCAACCAGCACGTTGCGCACCCCCAGCGGCGCCAGCGCATCGCCCAGGGTGGGCTCGCCGATGCGCAGCGGGAAGCGGTTCCAGTTGCTGCCGTGGCTGCGCATGTAGCGCCCGGTATAGAAGCTCATGCGGCTCGGCCCGCAGACCGGCGACTGGACATAGGCGCGGGTGAAATTCACCCCGCGCGCCGCCAGCGCGTCGATATGCGGGGTGTGCAGGCTGGGGTGGCCGGTGCAGGACAGATAGTCCCAGCGCAGCTGGTCGCACATGATGAACAGGATGTTGTTCGGCTTGGTCACAGGTTCCTCTGGCAAGAAGGGCAGAGTGGCGCAATCCGGCAGGGCGCTAAGCCGCTCAACGCTGCCGGCGCGCCTCGGTCCAGGCACTCGGCCGCACCTCGGCCAGGGATACCTCGGCGCCGAGGCCTTCCACGAAGGCCACGCCCTGGTCGGGGTATTCGCAGATCTCGTGCGGGTGGCGGTCGCCGAACGCCCAGATCACCAGGGGTTCGGTGCCGGTGTTCTCGAAGGCGTGGATCGCGGGGTCTCCGGCCAGGTAGCAGAAGACGTCGCCGGGTCCGCACGGGACCGGCGTATCGCCATGGTGCAGCGTGCCGTTTCCGGACATCACCACCAGGATTTCCTCCTGGAACACGTGCCGGTGACGGCGCGACGACCAGTTGCCGGGGGCGATGGTCTGGATGGCGAGGCCGATCTTCTGCGAACTCACCGTGCGGCCGATATCGGTCATGCTGGCGCGGATCGGACCTTCGAAGGCATAGTCGAACGGCGTGATGTCGCCGATGCGGACATGCCTTGGTCCGGTCACAGCAGTTTCTCCTGGCGGAAGCTCAGCCACTTGCCGTTGCCGACGATGACGTGGTCGTGCAGCGTGATCGACAGCGCCGTGGCCGCGCGCTTGACCTCCTGCGTCATCTCGATGTCGTCGCGCGACGGGGTGGGGTCGCCGCTGGGGTGGTTGTGCACCAGGATCAGCGCCGTCGCCTTCAGTTCCAGGGCGCGGCGCACCACCTCGCGCGGATAGACCGGGGTGTGGTTCACCGTGCCGCGCGCCTGCGCCTCGTCGGCCAGCAGACGGTTGCGGGTATCGAGGAACAGCACGCGGAACTGCTCCACCCGCTCGCGCGCCAGCACGGTGTGCAGATAATCCATCAGCCGATCCCAGTTGCCCAGCACCGGCCGGTCCAGCACCTCAGCGCGCGCCAGGCGCTGGGCGGCGAGCTGGATCACCTTCAGCGTCGCCACCGCCGATTCGCCGATGCCCTTGACCTCCAGCAATTCCTCCCGCGGGGCGGAGATCACCGCCGAGTAGCTGCCGAAGCGCGCGATCAGCGTCTTGGCCAGGGTCTTGGTGTCGATGCGCGGCAGGGCGACGAACAGCACCATTTCCAGCAGCTCGTAGTCGGCCATCGTCTCGCCCTGGCCGGACAGGATGCGGGTGCGCATGCGGTCGCGATGGCCCTCGGCGCCGATCGCCGAGGTCGGCGCGGAACTGCTCGGCACCTCCAGCATGCCAAGCTGTTCGGACAGTCCTGCTTGTTTCTTCGCCATGTGCTACGCAGCCTGCCACGGCAATGCCGGACGATGGAAGATGTGCCGGTGACCGGCAACGGAAGGGATCAGCAATGAACGAGATCGCCCCGCTCGCCTATAGCGACGCCAAGATCCGCGCCATTCTGCAGCGGGTCAAAACGATTGCCATGGTCGGCGCCTCGTCGAACTGGAACCGGCCGAGCTATTTCGTGATGAAATACCTGCAATCCAAGGGATTTCGCGTGATCCCGGTGAATCCCGGCACCGCGGGACAGGAACTGCTGGGCGAGAAGATCTACGCCAGGCTGGCCGAAATTCCGGACAAGATCGACATGGTGGATGTGTTCCGCGCGTCGGACGCCCTGCCGGGCATTGCCGAGGACGCCATTGCCGTCGGCGCCAAGGTGCTATGGTCCCAGCTCGGCGTCCGCAACGACGCTGCCGCCGCGCGCGCCGAGGCTGCCGGCCTGGAAGTCATCATGGACCGCTGCCCGAAGATCGAGTTCAGCCGCTTCGGCGGCGAGCTGTCCTGGTCCGGCGTCAATTCCGGCATCATCCGCAATCGCCCCGCCGAGCCGCCCACCGACCGGCCGAGCCGCCGCCGCCCGCTGCCGGACAAGAACCTGGACTACGGCTTCGCCACCCGCACCATCCACGCCGGCGCGGCACCCGACCCCACCACCGGCGCGCGCGGCACGCCGATCTACCAGACCACCAGCTTCGTGTTCGAGGACGTGGACCACGCCGCCAGCCTGTTCAACCTGCACAATTTCGGCCACGTCTATACCCGCCTGTCCAACCCGACCGTCGCCGTGCTGGAGGAGCGCGTGGCGAGCCTGGAGGGCGGCCGCGCGGCCGTCGCCGCCGCCTCCGGCCACGCCGCGCAGTTCATCACCTTCTTCACCCTGCTGGAGCCCGGCGACGAATTCGTCGCGTCCCGCAATCTCTACGGCGGCTCGCTGACGCAGTTCGCGCTCAGTTTCAAGAAACTTGGCTGGACCTGCCATTTCGTCGATCCTACCGATCCAGAGAATTTCCGCCGTGCGCTGACGCCGAAGTGCAAGGCGATCTTCGTCGAAAGCCTGGCCAACCCCGGCGGCATCGTGGTGGACCTCCAGGCCGCCGCCGATATCGCCCACGCCAACGGCATTCCGCTGATCGTCGACAACACTCTGGCCACGCCATACCTGTGCCGGCCGTTCGAGCATGGCGCCGACATCGTCACCCACTCGCTGACGAAATTCCTCGGCGGCCACGGCAACTCGCTCGGCGGCATCGTGGTGGAGTCCGGCAAATTCGACTACGCGAACGGCAAATTCCCGTCGCTGGCCGACCCGGAACCGGCCTATCACGGCCTCAAATTCTACGAGAATTTCGGCGACTTCGCCTTCACCACCAAGGCCCGCGCCGTCGCCCTGCGCGATTTCGGACCCACCCTGTCGCCGATGAACGCCTGGCTCACCATCACCGGCACCGAGACGCTGCACGTCCGCATGGACCGCCATGTGGCCAATGCGCAGAAGGTGGCGGAATTCCTCGCCGCCCACCCGAAAGTCGCCTGGGTCTCCTATGCCGGCCTGCCCTCCAGCAGGTTCCACGCCCTGGCGAAGAAATACATGCCGAAAGGCCCCGGCTCAGTGTTCACCTTCGGCGTCAAGGGCGGCTACGCGGCGGGCACGAAGCTGGTCGAATCCGTCGGCCTGTTCTCCCACCTGGCCAATGTCGGCGACACCCGCAGCCTGATCCTGCACCCCGCCTCAACCACCCACCGCCAGCTCACCGACGAACAGCGCCTGGCCTCCGGCGCGGGGCCGGATGTGGTGCGGTTGTCGATCGGGCTGGAGGATGCCGACGACCTGATCCGTGATCTGGACACCGCGCTGGCGGGGTAGGGCAAGTCAACAAAGGAAGAAAGGTCTTCTTTTTCTGAAGAAAAAGAAGCAAAAAGACTTTCACTCGTTGTTCATCGTGCGGCACCATGGTGCCCACACACTCCAGGGAGTGAAAGTTTTTTGGTTCTTTTTTTCAAAAAAGAACGCGCTACCTTCCTAACACCGAAGCCGCCGGCGTGAACCCCAGCCCAAGATCCCGCGCCACCGCCTCGTAGGTAATGTGCCCGGCATGCACGTTGAGCCCGGCCAACAGATTCGAGTCATCGATCAACGCCTGCCGCCAGCCCTTGTCGGCCAGCGCCAGCGCGAAGGGCAGGGTGGCATTGCCGAGCGCCAGGGTGGAGGTGCGGGCCACTGCGCCGGGCATGTTGGTGACGCAGTAGTGCACCACGCCTTCCTCGATATAGGTCGGGTTGTCGTGGCTGGTCGGCCGGCTGGTCTCCAGGCAGCCGCCCTGGTCGATGGAGATGTCCACCACCACCGAGCCCGGCCGCATCTGGCGCACCATGTCCCGCGTGACCAGCTTCGGCGCCGCGGCGCCGGGCACCAGCACCGCGCCGATCACCAGGTCGGCCGCGATCACTGCCGCCTCGATCGCCGCCATGGTGGCATACAGCGTCTGCACATGGCTGCCGAACTGCGCGTCCAGCTCCTTCAGCCGCGTCAGCGAGCGGTCGAAGATGGTGACATGCGCGCCCATCCCCACCGCCATCATCGCCGCATTGGTGCCCGAGACCCCGCCGCCGACAATCACCACCTGGCCCGCCTGCACCCCGGGCACGCCGCCCAGCAGCATGCCGGCGCCGCCCTGCTCGCGTTCCAGGCAATGCGCGCCGACATGGATGGACATGCGCCCGGCCACCTCGCTCATCGGCGCCAGCAGCGGCAGCGCGCCACGCTCGTCGGTCACCGTCTCATAGGCGATGCAGGTGGCGCCGCAGCGCATCAGCCCCTCGGTCTGCTCCTTGTCGGCGGCCAGATGCAGGTAGGTGAACAGCACCTGGCCCGCGCGCAGCATGGCGATCTCCTCGGCCAGTGGCTCCTTCACCTTCACGATCATGGTGGCATCGGCGAAGACGTCGGCCGCGGTCGGCGCGATGGTGGCGCCGGCGGCCCGATACGCGTCGTCGGTGAAACCGATCGCGGTGGCCGCCCCCTGCTGCACGGTGACCTGGTGCCCGCGAGCGGTGAATTCGCGCACCGCGGCGGGGGTGAGTCCCACGCGGTATTCGTGGGTCTTGATTTCCTTGGGAACGCCGATGCGCATGGTGAGACCTTTGGGTGCGGCATGGTTGCAGGATGCGGGGCGGCTGATCGCCTGTCGATGGCCGACAGAAAAGCACGCGGTTGCGATGAACAACACATGCCCGCCCATGGCAGCCCATCAGCCCCCGGAGCCGGCGCCGTCTCTGGCCGATTGACTCCCGCCTTCCCCGGCCGCCTACTCGGCGTTGAATAAGGGTCGCGTGACCGCTGCCGGCAAGACCGTGGAGTGCCAGCACGGGCGGGGCTCGCTCAAAGCCTGGCAAGGGCAGGTGCCATGCCCTGGCCGCCGTGGAACGGGAAATGCGATGTCGCTCTTTGAAAAGGCCGCCATCACCGGCATCGGCGAAACCGCCCACGGCCGCGGCCTGCAGCAGGGCAGCGCGCTGTCATTGCAGATGCAGGCTTCGCTGGCCGCCATTGCCGATGCCGGGCTCAGCCCGCGCGACATCGACGGCGTTGTCGCCATGGCCACCGGCGCCGCGGTGGCCGAGGATTTCATCACCAATTTCGGCATCCCTGATTTGCGCTTTTCCGCCACCACGCCAATGGGTGGCGCGTCCTGCGTGGCGGCCATCCAGGCCGCGGCGGCGGCGGTGTCGTCGGGCATCTGCCGCCACGTGCTGCTGCCGATCGGCCGCACCGGCTATTCCGGCACCCGCATCGGCGCGCGGGTGCACGAAATGCCGCAGTTCCGCACCATCGGCGAGTTCGAGCTGCCGCTGGGCAACATCGCGCCGGCGCAGATCTACGCCCCGATGGCCCGCCGCCACATGGAGCTGTACGGCACCACCAGCCGCCAGTTCGCCGAGATCGCGGTGACCACCCGCCGCCACGCCATCCTGAACGGCAACGCCGCGATGACCAGGGAACTCACCATCGAAGACCACCAGGCCAGCCGCATGATCGCCGATCCGTTCCGCCTGTTCGACTGCTCGCTTGAAAGCGATGGCGGTGCGGCCGTGGTGGTCAGCAGTGCCGACGCCGCCCGCGACCTGCGCCAGCCCCGCGTGCTGGTGATGGGCGTGGCGGAGGGTCACCCGGATTCGCCCAGCGTCATCACCCAGCGTCCGGACATGCTCCGCATCGGCCTCGCCAAGGCGGCCCCCCGCGCGTTCACCATGGCCGGCGTCACCCCCGCCGACATCCAGGTGGCGGAGATCTACGACTGCTTCACCTATGTCGTGCTGCGCCAGTTGGAGGAGCTTGGCTTCTGCGCCCACGGCGAGGGCGGCGCTTTCGTCGAGAACGGCGCCCTCGGCCTCGCTGGCCGCCTGCCGGTCAACACCCATGGCGGCCTGCTGTCCCAGGCCCACCTGGCCGGCATGAACCATATCGTCGAACTGGTGCGCCAACTGCGCGGCCAGGGTGCCGCCGCCCAGGTCGAAGGCGCCACGCTGGGCCTGGTCACCGGCTACGGCGACATGGGCGACGGCTCGGTCGCCATCATGCGGAGGGCCTGAGCGTGAGCGAGCAGGGTATTGGGCGATGAGCGAAACCTTCGCCAAGCCGGTCCCCCACCCCACGCCGGACACCCAGCCGTACTGAGATGGCCTGGCGCGCGGCGCGTTGCTGATCCAGCGCTGTCGAGACTGCGGCAAGCTGCGCCATTACCCGCGCCCGGTCTGCGATGGCTGCTGGTCGATGGCCCATGACTGGGCGGCGGCCAGCGGCCGTGGGGTGGTGCATTCCTGGACCGTCTGCCACCACCCGTTCCACATGGGGTTCAAGGCGCAATCGCCCTATGTGCTGCTGACGGTGGAACTGGACGAGGGCGTGCGGGCGATGGGGCAGTTGCGCGGCCTGGATCCGGCCAGGCTGCGGCTGGGCTTGCGCGTGGTGGTGGATTTCGAGCGTGAAGGCGACGGTCCGGTGCTGCCGATTTTCCGCCCGGCGAGCGGCTGAGTCGCCGATCCCGCGCGCAGCGACCTGAAAATGGGTTTTGTGTGGTCGGATGTCCGCTGCTCTCCACGAGCCCGCAAGTATGGCATTGCGCCGGAAATTTGGTGGCGGCTAGGGTTCGTTGCCGGTTCAGCGGTTGACGGAATACGACTGTGCGTTCATATGCACAAGATGCATGGCAGTCGCCACATGGGCGATGCGCGGGATCGCGCATTCCCCGCGACGGCCTGAAATTCGAAGGGGGGGCCATATGAAAGAGCAAGACCTGCGACACATGATTGCGGGCGTGAAATCCGGCCAGATGGACCGCCGCGCCTTCGTGCGGCGCCTGGCCGCGTTCGGCATCGCCGCGCCAATGGCCACGCAACTGCTGGTGCATTCCGGCGTGGCGATGGCGCAGACGAGCACGCAGATCGCCAGCACCTACAAGGCCACCAAGCGCGGCGGCGGCGGCGCGTTGCGAGTGCTGTGGTGGCAGGCGGCGACGCTGCTGAACCCGCATTTCGCCACCGGCACCAAGGACCAGGACGGCAGCCGCATCTTCTACGAGCCGCTCGCCGCATGGGACGGGGACGGCAACCTCAAGGCGATCCTGGCTGCCGAAATTCCATCGCGCGAGAATGGCGGCATTGCCGCCGACGGCAAGTCGGTCACCTGGAAGCTCAAGCCCGGCGTGAAGTGGCACGACGGCAAGCCGTTCACCGCGGATGACGTGGTGTTCAACTGGCAATATGCCTCCGACCCCGCCACCGCCGCCGTGACCACCGGCAGCTACAAGGACGTCAAGGTCGAGAAGATCGACGACCTGACCGTGAAGATCCTTTTCAAGTCGCCGCAGCCGTTTTGGGCTGACGCCTTCGTCGGCGCGAGCGGCATGATCATCCCCAAACACCTGTTCGCCGACTTCACCGGCGCGAAATCGCGCGAGGCGCCCGCGAACCTGAAACCGGTCGGCACCGGCCCGTACAAGTTCAAGGATTTTCGTCCCGGCGACACCGTGCTGGGCGAGATCAACATGGACTACCATGTGCCCAACCGGCCGTTCTTCGACAGCATCGAGATGAAGGGCGGCGGCGACGCCGTCTCGGCGGCACGGGCCGTGCTGCAAACCGGCGAGTACGATTTCGCCTGGAACCTGCAGGTCGAGGACGAGGTGCTGACGCGCCTGGAGAAGGGCGGCAAGGGTCGGGTCAAGATCACCGAGGGCGCCGGCTGCGAGCATATCCAGCTCAACAACACGGACCCCTGGACCGAGGTGGACGGCGAGCGCTCCAGCATGAAGACCAAGCACCCCTCGCTGACCGACCCGGCGGTGCGCGACGCCTTGGCGCTGCTGATCGACCGCAAGTCGATCCAGGACTACATCTACGGCCGCACCGGCATTGCCACGTCGAACTGGGTGAACAACCCGCCGCGCTTCCGCTCGAAGAACACCAGCTACGAGTTCAACATCGACAAGGCCAACGCCCTGCTCGACAAGGCCGGCTGGGCCCGCGGCGCCGACGGCATCCGCGGCAAGGGCGCGGTGAAGTTGAAATACGTCTACCAGACCTCGATCAACCAGCCGCGCCAGAAGACCCAGGCGATCGTCAAGCAGGCCTGTGCCAAGGCCGGTATCGAGATCGAGATCAAGTCGGTGGTCGCCTCGGTATTCTTCTCGTCCGATATCGCCAACCCGGACACCTATCCGAAGTTCTACGCCGACCTGCAGATGTACAACACCGGCCCCGGACAGCCGGACCCCGGCGTGTGGCTGCAGCTTGGCCTGACCAGCCAGATCGCCACCAAGGCGAACAAGTGGCAGGGCCGCAACCCGATGCGCTGGAGCAACGCCGAGTTCGACCAGTTGCTGGTCGCCTCCGATTCCGAGCTTGACCCGGTCAAGCGTGTGGCGATGCTGATCCGCTGCAACGACATCATGATCGAAAAACGCGCGGTGATCCCGGTTGTCTATCGCCCGGGCGTGACTGGAATCAGCACCAGGCTGCAGGCCAACACCAGCGGCTGGGACAGCAACTTCTACGATCTGGCCGACTGGTATATGGCAAGCTGACGGGCTTGCTGTCCACCTGAACCATGGCATCGGGATGCGGCCGCCGGCCGCGTCCCGATGATACTTTGCCCCGGGAGTGACGAGTGTCCCGCGCCTATCTGCTGCGACGCGTGCTGTTGGCAATCCCGGCCCTGCTCGGCATCAGTGTCGTGCTGTTCACCGTGCTCGCCATGGCGCCGGGCGATCCGTTCGAGGAACTGACGCTCAATCCGAACGTCCCGCCGGAGGTGCGCATCGCGCTGCGCGCCTCGCTCGGCCTCGATGACCCGGTGTATTTGCGCTATTTCTACTGGCTGTCGTCGATGCTGCGTGGCGATTGGGGGTTTTCCTTCGTCAGCCGCATCAATGTCGATCAACTGATCCTCCAGCGCGTGCCGATCACCGTGGCAATCATCGGCATCTCGCAGGTGCTGGCAATCCTGGTGGCCGTGCCGGTGGGCGTGCTGGCGGCGTCGCGGCCCTATTCGCTGTTCGACCAGATCGCCAACACCTTGGCCTTCATCGGTTTCTCGATGCCGACCTTCTTCTTTGGCCTGCTGCTGATCCTGCTGTTCTCGATCCAGCTCGACTGGCTGCCGATGGTCTATCAGACCACGGTGCGCGAGACCGGCTGGGCGTGGTGGGAGGTGCAGATCAAGCAGTCGATCATGCCGATCATGGTGCTCGGCCTGTTCCAGGGTGCCTCCCTGGTGCGCTATGTCCGCTCCTCGGTGCTCGACGTGATCAAGCTCGACTATGTGGTCACCGCGCGCTCCAAGGGCATTGGCCAACGCCGTGTGCTGGTGCGTCATGTGGTCCGCAATGCCCTGATCCCCGTGGTGACGCTGGTGGCGTTGCAGATGCCGGTGGTGTTCGGCGGTGCCATCATCACCGAACAGATCTTCCGCATCCCCGGCATCGGCTCGCTGCTGATCATCGCCATCCTCGGCAACGACACGCCGGTGGTGATGGGTGTCACCTTCGTGTTCGCCTGCCTCGTCGTCCTCTTCAACCTGATTGCAGACATCCTCTATGGCTGGCTCGACCCCCGCATCGCTTTCCGCTGACGCCCCCGTGGCCGCCACGCACCCCGCCAAGCCGGTCACCCCGGCCGCGGAGGCGTGGCGCCGCTTCCGCAAGCACAAGCTGGCGGTGGTCAGCCTGTTCATCCTGGCCGCCATCATCTTCGCCGTGGGGGTGGGGCCGATGCTGTGGCGGGTGCCGATCAACGAGATCGACTTCTCGGCCAAGCTGCTGGGTCCGTCGGCCAGTCATCCCTTCGGGACCGACGACCTGGGCCAGGACGTGCTGGCGCGGCTGATTTATGGCGGGCGCATCTCGCTGGCGGTGGGGCTGGCGGCGATGTTCGTGGCGGTGTTCGTCGGCGTGGTGATCGGCGCGGTCGCCGGCATGGCCAGCGGGCGGGTAGATGCCGCGCTGATGTGGCTCACCGACCTGTTCCTGTCGCTGCCGCAGTTGCCGCTGCTGCTGATGGTGATCTACCTGTTCCGCGATGGGCTGAAGAACCTTCTGGGTCCGGAAGGCGGCGTGTTCGTGCTGATCGTGATCGTGATCGGCGGGCTGCGCTGGATGCCGGTGGCCCGCCTAGTGCGCGCCCAGTTCCTCAGCCTGCGCGAGAAGGAATTCGTCGAAGCCGCCCGTGCGCTCGGCGCCTCGCGGCTGCGGCTGGTGGTGATGCACATCCTGCCGAACGCCATGGGCCCGGTGATCGTGGCCGGCACGATCGACGTGGCCGCGGCGATCATCGCGGAATCCACCCTGTCGTTCCTCGGCCTGGGCTTCCCGCCCGACATTCCCACCTGGGGCCGGGTGCTGTTCGATGCCAAGGATTACCTGGACATCGCGCCGCACTGGGCGATGTTCCCTGGCCTGGCGATCTTCTTCACCGTGCTTTCGATCAACTTCATCGGCGACGGGCTGCGCGACGCGTTCGATCCGCGCCGCGTGGTCTAGGGGCACCGCCATGTCTGAGCCCCTGCTCGAAATCCGCGACCTGCGGACCTGGTTCAAGACCGATGACGGCATGGTCCGTGCCGTCGATGGCGTCAGTCTCGAGATCGCCAAGGGGGAGACCTTGGCGGTGGTGGGCGAATCCGGCTGCGGCAAATCGGTCACCGCGCGCAGCGTGCTGAAGCTGATCGACATGCCGCCCGGCCGCTTCGAATCCGGCGCCATCCTGTGGCGCGGCCGCGACCTGATCCCGCTGTCGATGGACGAGATGGACACAATCCGCGCGCGCGAGATCGCCATGGTGTTCCAGGAGCCGATGACGTCGCTGAACCCGGTCTATCCCGTGGGACGCCAGATCGCCGAGGCGTTGGTGACGCACGAGAAGATTTCGGAAAAGGCGGCGCTGGAACAGGCCGTCGAGATGCTGCGCCTGGTGCAGATCTCCAACCCCGAGCGGCGGGTGCACGACTATCCCCACCAGTTCTCCGGCGGCATGCGCCAGCGCGTGATGATCGCCATGGCGCTGGCCTGCAAGCCGCAACTGCTGATCGCCGACGAGCCGACCACGGCGCTGGACGTGACCATCCAGGCGCAGATCCTGGAATTGCTGGCCGACATGAAGGAACGGTTCGGCATGTCGATCATGCTGATCACCCACGCCATGGGGGTGGTGGCCGAGAACGCCCAGCGCGTGGTGGTGATGTATGCCGGCAAGGTGGTGGAGGAGGCTTCGGTCGATGAACTGTTCGGCAATCCCCGCCATCCCTATACCCAGGGGTTGATCCGCTCGATCCCGCGGGTGGACGTGGGCGGCCATGCCCGCAAGACACAGCGCCAGCGGCTGGAGCAGATTCCCGGCACCGTGCCCAGCCTGCTGAACCCGCCGAAGGGCTGCCGGTTCGCCGCGCGCTGCCGCTATGTCACCGAAGCATGCATCGCGGCCGAACCGCCGCTGCGTGTTGTCGCCCCCGACCACAAAGTGGCGTGCATCCTGTGAACACTCCTGACCAGCCTGCTGCCGAGACCCTGCTGTCGGTGCGGGGGCTGAAGAAGCATTTCCCGATCCATGGCGGCATCCTGTCCCGCGTGGTCGATCGGGTTCATGCCGTGGATGGCGTGTCGATCGACATCGCGCGCGGCGAGACGCTGGGGCTGGTGGGCGAGAGCGGCTGCGGCAAGTCGACCACCGGGCGTTGCATCATGCGGCTGATCGAGCCGAGTGCGGGGGATATCTGGTTCCAGGGCCAGGACGTGATCGCGATGGACGCCGAGGCGCTGCGGGGGATGCGGCGCGACATGCAGATCATCTTCCAGGACCCGTTCGCCTCGCTCAATCCGCGCCACACCGTGGGCGGGATCATCGGCGAGGCGCTGATCATCCATCGGCTGGTGAAGAACCGCACCGAGATGGAGGCGCGGGTGGTGGAGCTGCTGGAAACCGTGGGGCTGGCGCCGGACCATATGCGACGCTTCCCGCACGAGTTCTCCGGCGGGCAGCGGCAGCGCATCGGCATTGCCCGCGCGCTGGCGGTGGAGCCGAAGCTGATCGTGTGCGACGAGCCGGTCTCGGCGCTGGACGTGTCGATCCAGGCGCAGGTGATCAACCTGCTGGAGGACCTGCAGGAGAAGTTCGGCCTGACCTACCTGTTCATCGCGCATGATCTGAGCGTGGTGGAGCATATCAGCGACCGGGTGGCCGTGATGTACCTGGGCCGGGTGGTGGAGGTCGCCACCGCGGGGGATCTGTATGCCAATCCGTTGCATCCCTATACCGAGGCGCTGCTGTCGGCGGTGCCGATTCCGGACCCGAAGATCAAGCGCCAGCGGATCGTGCTGCAGGGCGACGTGCCGAACCCGATCCGCCCGCCTTCGGGCTGTCACTTCCACACCCGCTGCCCGATCGCCGAGCCGCGCTGCTCGACGGAGGTGCCGCATTTGAAGGATGCCGGCGGCGGGCATCTGGTGT
This sequence comes from Acetobacteraceae bacterium, assembly GCA_020848935.1. GTDB lineage: Bacteria > Pseudomonadota > Alphaproteobacteria > Acetobacterales > Acetobacteraceae > CAMDGX01. The sequence continues at coordinate 531 of JADLHF010000159.1, read as the reverse complement.
CCTGCCACTTGCGCGGCTGATCATTCGTTCCAGGGACGGATGGCGAGGTGTGGCCAGAGGGCGCGCCAGCGGGCGGCCTTGGCTCGATAGATGTCCTCGGTGACCAGTGTCTTGTTGGGTCGGACGATGCCGGCCCACAGGTCTGCCAGTCCGAATGGCGCGGTGATTTCGAGACCTTCGGCGCCGGGGCGGATGCCGATACAGGTGGCGGTGGTGGGGTAGGTGGCGATCGCGGCTGGGGCCGAGGTGTAGGCGGCGAGCGGCCGGCCGAATTTTGCTTCGTACCATTGATGTACTCGGGCCTGATTCTTCACGTCGAGGCGGGCTGACAAGGTGGGGAACAGGCTACGCAGGCGGGCTTCGTGGGCGGCTTCGGTGGTTTGGGACAGGTCGGGGTCGAAATAGACTAGTACCTCGTCACAGTGGTTCTGACTCGTTGACCCTATCGGGATATGCGCGTGCGAGTTTGCTGCGCGCCTTCTCGGTTGTGAACTTCCAGGTAATGCGCGCGCCGGCGACGTTGCGCTGCTT
>JADLHF010000158.1 GCA_020848935.1 Acetobacteraceae bacterium | reverse complement strand
GGCTGAAAATTGCTGCCGAATTTCACGCCATAGGGCGGGTCGATGTAGATCATCTGCACCTGCCCGCCCAAGCCCTCGAACTGGCGCAGCGAGTTCATCACAACGAGTGAATCACCCAGGATCATCCGGTTCACCCACTGGTCGCGATACCCATAGGCCCGCACCTGTTCGGCCATCGGCCGGGCGGGGTCGGCGAACAGGCGGAACATGTCGGCCTGGTCCTCGGCCTTGCGGTGGCCTTCCAGGGTTTCGATGATCGCCTGGGTCGAAAGCCGCTCATGCACGAACAGCGGCAGCGTCGGCACCGCGAACGCCGCCCGCTCGGCCTTGCCGGTCCAGTTGAGCAACGGCGCCTGCAAGCGCCGCAGTGCGGCCAGCGCATCCTGCAACCCCGCCACGCGCAACAGCGCGGCACCATCCGCGCCCCGCATCACCCGCTCGGCCGGGAACAGATGCGGCGGTGCCAGCCGGGCCGCCTCCTCGATGCAGACCAGCAGGAATTCCACCTGCTCACGCGCGGGGTTGGTATCCCAATCCAGCGCGGGCGCCAGACTGCTGTCATAGCGATAACTGGTCGGCGCCTGCTTGCCCCGGAACCGCGGCGCCGCCCCCACCTCCGGCCGCGCCACCATGGTCTTGTCGGCATGCACGTAGCCGCGTGCCTCGGCCGGCCCACCGGACGCCTTGACGCCTGCCTTCTTGCCCGCTCCCTTGGCCATGCCGAACCCTGCCCCCGATGCTGTGGCATGGTCGCCTGCGATATGCAGCAGGTGCAAGGGCGCATCGTGGCAGTGCCGCTACTCGTCCTCCAGCTTCGCCAGCAATCGGGTCGGTCGCGTGTCCTCGGCGATGCAGCGGCGCAGTTCCAACATTGACGCAGAATACCGACCGTGAACGATGCGCGCGGCGCGCAGCCGTTTGCGCCCGTCATCCGTTCGGGGACCGGTTGATGCGCCGCCGTGCATGCGGCACCGGCCGTTCGCCATCGCCGGACCACGACAGGGCTGCCGGCTCCGCGTCATCGCACCGCAGCGTGGACAAGCCAGGGCCAAGACCCGATGGCCTGCCAATTGGGCGGGCGCATGGGGTTTTCCCTCGGCTTTTCCTTTTGCCCCTGCCGCCCTTCCGTTCACCATCGGCCAGCAACCGCTGATCGGTGGTGAACATGGCAGCGTCAGTCGGGTATGGGCGGGAGTGCGCGACTTTGGGTCCGACAAGGCGGGACATCCATCAGCGTGAGCGGGTCCACGGCGGTGCCGTGCACGAACACCGCGAAGAACAAGTGGGTCCCGTAGGTGACCCCCGTCCGAGCCACACGGCCGAGCGGCTCACCGGCGGCAACCGCCCTCTTGCCCTGGGCGATGGCAGGGGCGAGATTGCCCAGATGTGCGTAGAGCGTGGCAATGCCGTCGGCATGCGCGACGCGGATCGAAACGCCGCCCGGCCCCTGTCGCCGAATGGCGCTGATGGTGCCCGCGGCCGCGGCGCGGACGATCCCGCCGGCGGGGGCCGGCAGATCTATTCCGTTGTGCAATCCGGCGGGCGCATTCGGCCCGATGGCGCGGCGCCAGCCGAATGGCGACGAGACGCAGGCCGGCTGCACCGGCGCCTGCAGCTTGACCGGCTCCGCCTGGACCAGGCTTGGCATCAGGGACAACAGCAGCAGGGCTTGCGCGGGGGTGGACAACGACGTCACGCTGGTTCCGGGCCAGGATGCGGGTTTGTAGACGCTGGTGCCTGTGCCAGGACAGGTCATCGCATGATCTCTGCCGGACCGTCCACCGTGAATGGGCCGTGCGCCGGGTTGCATCGACCCGCCGGCAGCCAAATCTCAGTGGGATCATGCCAGGCTTGAAGATTGTCCTGTCGCTGTTCACCCTGTTCTTCCTCACCCCGCTGGCCGTCGCGGCGCTGCGTTACCAGCAGGCTGGCGTCGGCGCGGATTGGTGGAGCGCCGATCGGTCCAGTGTCGGTCACCTGCTGGCCGCCGGTCAGCACCCCGCCGCGGTGGTCCGGGTGTTCGCGGCCCCGACCGTGCGCTGGCGCGGCATCTTCGCCGTGCACTGCTGGATCGTCATCAAGCCCGAGGGGGCCGCCAGCTATAGCCGCTACGACTACACCGCCTGGGGCGAGCCGCTCAGGGTGAACGGCTTTGTCCCCGATGGCCGATGGTTCGGGCGACAGCCGGAGCTGGTCTTCGCGGCCGATGGCGCGGCGGCGACGGCGATGATTCCGAACATGCAGGCGGCCATCGAGGCCTTCCGATCGCGCGGTCGCGATGACTACCGCGCCTGGCCAGGGCCGAACTCCAACACCTTCGTCGCGGCGGTGCTGGACGCGGTGCCGGAGGCGGCGGTCGCGTTACCTCCAAACGCCATCGGCAAGGACTACCCCTATGACGGCCAGTGGCTCCGCCGCACCGCCTCGGGGACCGGCCTCCGCCTGTCGCTGGGTGGCTATGCCGGGCTGACTGTGGGCTGGGTGGAAGGCATCGAGCTCAATATCCTCGGCGGTGTGGTCGGGTTCGATGTCCGCCGCCCTGCGATCAAGCTGCCGGGCCTTGGGCGTCTTGGCTTGCCGGGCATGCCGCCACGCGCCTGAGCAGTCGCCGGCGCAGAACGGGTCTCAGGCCAGGTACGCGGTGTTGCCGGCGCACCGGACCAACTCGGACGCTTTGGTCACGCGACCAGGCGGGTTCGCACGCGCGCGACCGTAATGTGCGTCCGGGCGCCAGCGCCGCCGCGTGGGCGCAGGGTGGCGCCCGGCATGCCAACGGTCCGGATCGACACCCCGTCTTGCGGCAACTGCGATCGCGTTTGGACAGGGCCGGTGTGTCACACTGCGCAAGCAGGTGGCCGGGCCGGCGTTCGGACCCGTCAAGCCAGCCAGGGGCGTCCGACCGTCCCTCTCCTGTGCGGTCTCACGTCGCTCAGGTCCGGGTGGGCGCTCATCTGCGCCGTCCACAACCTTCCCACGTTGCACCAGGCGGCAGCGCGATGCGGCAGAGCTCACCCGCGATCAACTGGGCAATGGGCAATTGGTGCGTGGATCATTGTCGGACAGGCTCCTAGGCTACGCGACCGCCGCCGTGGCATCCTCATGGCCGGCTATGCCGGCGGTCCCCCATGTGGCTAACTTGGTGCACGCTGGTTCTGGGCAGGGTCAGACGAATTGAAAACAGGAGGCGCCCGTGAGTGCCTATGTCTTGCTGGCGACATGGACCGACCAAGGCGTCAGGTCCGTCAAAGACGCACCCAGGCGCATCGACGCCGCACGCAAGCTGCTCGAGGAGATGGGCGGCCAATTCCAATCGTTGCACATGACCATGGGGGCCTATGACATGGTCGGCATTTACGATGCCCCTGATGACGCCGTTGCCGCGCGGTTCATCCTGCTTCTCGGACAGCAGGGCATGGTCCGAACGACGTCACTCAAGGCATTCCCTGAGGCGGCGTTTCGCGCAATCGTCAGTTCCCTGCCCTGATGCACCGGCGGGGCGGTGGCAGATGACCAGGCTGGCCGGCGAGCGCGGCGGCTCGTCGTCCGCCAGCAGCATCGCCAGTTTGCCGGCCCACGGCCCGTTGGCGACCTGGCAGGATAGCACGCGAGTGAGGCCGATGCCGGCGATGGCGGCGTCGAAGCAGCCGCCGTCCGCTCACGGCCAGGCGCGCGCGGACGGCGGCGGCAACGAGGTCGCGCCCGGCAATGAAACGCCAGGTGGACGGAAACATCAGTGTTCCGATTGTCATGCAGCTATGGAAGAGGAGGCGGCGCTGGTTCTGGCGCATGCCGTTGCGGTGAGGACGGCCGGGCCGGCACAGGCGACGCAGCGGATCGAGCCATGCGGCAAACCGGTTGCATCAGAAACCGCCGCCACGCCGCCTCGCCCAGCGGCGCGCCCCTCGCTCGCCCCTGAAATCCGGCGAGCACGCGCGTCCAGGACCGGAGGACGCATCTCAAAGCGCGCTGCGATGGCCGCGATGTCGATCATGCCCTGATGCCGGTGCGCCACGCCGGCCGACTCCTAGACCTTGATCGGATTGTTCCGTACCAATCTCTTGGCATCCGGCGTGGACGGAACGGTTCAACGCCCTTGCCTTCTGCACGCGGTCAAGCATGGTGGCACGCAACCATATGCGTGGCGTCCCCTGCAAGCGCCGGCACTTCCTCGCGGCAAATCGTCGTCGCCTTTGGGCAGCGTGTGTGGAAGCGGCAGCCTGGTGGCGGATGGATCGGGCTCGGCACCTCACCCTGCAAGACCTGGCGTGGCCGATGGCGCCGGCGGGGATCGGCGATCGGCACGGCGGCCAGCAGCACCGAGGTATAGGGATGGCGCGGCGCGGCATAGAGCGCGCGGGTTTCCGCCAGTTCCACGATCCGGCCGAGGTACATCACCGCCACCCGCGTGCACAGATACCGCACGACGCTGAGGTCATGGCTGATGAACAGATAGGTCAGGCCGAGTTGCTCACGCAGGCTGGCCAGCAGGTTGAGCACCTGTGACTGCACCGACACGTCCAAGGCCGAGACCGGCTCATCCAGCACCACGAACTCGGGATCGACCGCCAGGGCGCGTGCAATCCCGATCCGCTGGCGCTGCCCGCCGCTGAACTGGTGCGGGTAGCCGTCGGAGTAGACATGCCCCAGCCCGACCGTGCGCAACAGGTCGCGCACTCGCGCCGCCCGCGCCGCGCGGGTGCGGTGGGCGCCGTGCACCATTCCTTCCGCGATGATGTCCTGGATCGTCATGCGCGGGTCGAACGACGAGTACGGATCCTGGAACACGATCTGCGCGCGGCTGCGGAAGCGCTGCATCGCCGCCCTGTCGAGGCCGCCGACATCCTCGCCGCGGTACCGCACCACCCCCGCGGTGGGCGCGTTGAGATGCAGGATGGTGCGCCCGAGGGTGGATTTGCCGCTGCCGGTTTCGCCCACCAGCCCCAGCGTCTCGCCGGCGGCGATATCGAGCGTCACGTCGTCCACTGCATGCACCACCCGCTTGGGCGTGCCCCACATTACGGTGTCGAGCGGGAAATGCTTGGTCAGGCCCCGAAGCTCGACAAGTGCTGTCATGCCGAAGCCTTCCAGCAGGCCGCCTGATGGCCGGGCGCCAGTTCAGCCAACGCCGGCTCCTGCGCGCGGCAGCGCGCCTCGGCGATCGGGCAGCGCGGCCAGAAGCAGCATCCCGGCGGCTTGTGCAGCAGGTTCGGCACAGTGCCCGGGATGGTCGCCAGCCGCTCCTGCCCGTCCGCAAGGTCGGGGATCGAGGCCAGCAGGCCCTTCGTGTAGGGGTGGCGGGGGTTGGCGAATATTTCCTCCACCCCCGCCGTCTCCACCACGCGGCCGGCATACATCACCGCCACCCGGTCGGCCATTTCCGCCACCACGCCCAGCGCGTGGGTGATCAGCAGCAGCGCCATGCCGAACTCACCGCGCAGCTCGCGCAGCAGTTCCAGGATCTGCGCCTGCGTGGTGACATCGAGCGCCGTGGTGGGCTCGTCGGCGATCAGCAGGTCGGGCCGGCACAGCAGGGCGATGGCGATCATGACCCGCTGGCGCATGCCGCCGCTCAGCTCGTGCGGGTAGTTGTCCATCCGCCGCTCGGCCTCGGGAATCTGCACCCGCTTCAGCATCGCCACCGACTGGGCATGCGCATCCGCACGGGATATCGCCCGATGCGCCAGCAGGGTCTCCATCAGCTGGGCGCCGATGGTGAATACCGGGTCGAGCGAGGTCATCGGCTCCTGGAACACCATCGCCATGCGGTCGCCGCGCAGCCGCCGCATCTCCTCGTCGCTCTTGGGCACCAGGTCGTCGCCGCCCAACAGCACCTGCCCGCCCTCGATCACGCCGGGCGGCTTGGGCACCAGGCCGATCACCGACAGGGCGGTCATGGTTTTGCCGCAGCCGCTCTCGCCCACGAGGGCCAGGGTCTCGCCGGGATCGATGTGGAGCGAGACGTGGTCCACCGCATGGATCACCCCGCGGCGGGTGTGCAGGGCCACGTGGAGGTCGCGCACGTCAAGGACCGGATCGGCCATCCCTAGGTCCGCATCCGCGGGTCGAGCACGTCGCGCAGCCCGTCGCCCAGCAGGTTGAACCCCAGCACCAGCGTGGCGATGGCGATGCCCGGGAATGTCGCCAGCCACCAGGCGCGATAGATCACGCTTCGCCCCTCGTTCAGCATCGAGCCCCAGCTCGGCGTCGGCGGCTGGGCGCCGAGCCCCAGGAACGACAGCGAGGTTTCGATGATCACCGCCACCGCCATGGTGAAGCTGGCGATCACCAGCACCGGGCCGATGATGTTGGGCAGAACGTGGCGCACGATGATCCAGACATTGCCCCGGCCCAGGGCCCGCGCCGCCATCACGAACTCGCGGTTGCGCAGCGCGATCACCTCGCCACGCACGATCCGCGCGAAGCCGGCCCAGATCACCAGACCCGTGGCGATCATGGCACCCTCCAGCCCCGGCCCGATCACGGCGACAAGCAGCAGCGCCACCAGGATCAGCGGAAAGCCGTAGACCAAGTTGATCAGGTTCGACAGCACCGCGTCCAGCCGCCCGCCATGGTAGCCGGCGAGGCAGCCAACGGTGATGCCGATCAGCATCGACACCAGGGTGACGATCCCGCCGACCTGCAGCGACACGCGCGCGCCGAACACCAGCCGACTGAAGATGTCCCGGCCGAACTGGTCGGTGCCCAGCGGGAAGCCCTCGGTCAGCGGCGGCTCCAGCGACACCATCAAGTCCTGCTCGGCAATCGGGTGCAGCGCGATCCACGGTGCCAGGATCGCCACCAGGCACAGCACCAGCACGATGGCGAAGCCGACCATCGCCGACTTGTTGCCGGCGAAGCGCACCAGGAAATCGCGCCACGGCGAGAACGGCGCGCCGATTGCCTCGGCATCCCACGGCGCCTCGGGGTCGGGCAGGGTTTCGGTCGGCTTGGTCACATCTTGATCCGCCGGTCGGCTGCGGCGTACAGCACGTCGGCCAGCAGATTGGCCAGCAGCACCGCCACGCCCAGCAGGGTCAGCACCGCCTGCACAATCGGGTAGTCGCGGGCGATGATGGAATTCACCAGCAGCGCGCCCATTCCCGGCCAGGCGAAAATCGTCTCCACGATCACCGCGCCGCCCACCACGCCGCCGATATGCAGCCCCAGCAGCGAGATCACCGGGATCACCGCGTTCTTCAACACGTGCATGTAGATGATCCGCCCGCGCCGCAGCCCCTTGGCGTGCAGGGTGCGGACGAAGTCCTGGCGCAGCACCTCCAGCACCGAGGAGCGGGTCATGCGCGCCACGATCGCCGTGTATTGCAGCCCCAGGGTCACTGCCGGCAGGATCAGGTGCGCCGCCGTGCCGCTGCCGGTCGCCGGCAGCCATCGCAGGTTCACGGCGAAGACCAGCACCAGCAGCAGCCCGAGCCAGAAATTCGGGATGCTGATGCCGATCAGCGCGAAGCCCATCGCCCCCTGGTCCACCAGAGTGTTCTGCCGCACCGCGGCCACAACGCCGAGCGGGATCGCGATCAGATAGGCCAGCGCCAGCGCCGTTCCACCCAGCATCAGGGAGTTCGGCACGGTGGCGCGGATCAGCTCGGTCACTTCCTTGCCCGACTTGATCGACCGGCCCAGGTCGCCCTGGAACGCGGTGGTCACGTAGCGCAGGTACTGCACCGGAATCGACTGATCCAGCCCCAGCTTCTGCCGCGCCAGTTCACGCTGCTCGGCCGTCGCCCAGGGCCCCAGCACCAGCTCGCCAGGGTCCACCGGGATCATCCGCATCGCCACGAACACGACGATGGAGATGATGAATGCCATCGGCACCAGCAGCGCGAGGCGACGCAGCACGTAACGCAGCATCAGCGCGCCGCCCGCCTTGCCCGGCCCGCCGTCACGCCTTGGCTAGCCACACATCGTGCATACGTGGATAGAGCGTGGCGGAATTGGGCGCGTATCCGTGCACGCGCTTGCTGATCACATAGATGTCCAGCGGATGATAGATCGGGATGATCGTGCACAAATCGCCGTGCAGCAGCTTCTGCATCGCCTTGATATGCGTCATCCGTTCCGGCAGCGTGGTGGAGGCGCGCATCTGTTCGATGACCTTGTCCATCTCGGGGCTGCGCGTGCGAGAGCGGTTGGTGGCCGGGATGTTTCCCGAATACAGCCACCAGTCCATGATCGTGTCCGGCCCGTCCCACAGGTAGAACCCGGTCAGGATGCCAAAATCGCCCGCCAGGGTGCGCGCCGAGATCGACTGGCCGTCGAGCTGCACGATCTTCAGCTTGATGCCGATGCGCGCCGCCTGCGCCTGGACCACCTGCGCCAGCTGGGTGATCTCGGACAACGCGATCACCAGCATCTCGGGCTCCCACGGCTTGCCCTGGAACTCCACGAAGCCGTCGCCGTCGGAATCCTTCAGCCCGGCCTCGGCCAGCAACGCCTTCGCCTTGGCGATGTTGTACGGGAAGTAGCCGGTGGTGTCGGGCAGGTACATGTCCTTGAAGGTCGGCGGCACGATGCTGTACGCTTCCACGCCCTGGCCGAACAGCAGCCGGTCGATGATCGGCTTGCGCTGGATCGAGTGCGCGATCGCCTGGCGCACCCGCTTGTCGTTCCAAGGGGCGACCTCGGTATTGAAATACATCGTGCGCGCCGCCGGCATCGGCTTGCTGATCACGGTGAAGTTCGGGTTGGCGCGCAACCGGTCCACATCGGCCAGGGTGGGCTGGACGATGATGTCCATGTCCCCCGCCTCGATCGCCGCGGTGCGCGAGGCGTCGTCGGCGAAATGGCGATAGACGATGCCGTCCAGATGCGGCGGCCCCTGGTTCTTCACGAAGGGCGGCGCCCAGGCATAGGCGTCGTTGCGTTCGATCACCAGCTTGTCGCCCGGCGTGAACTCCTTCAGCTTGAACCCGCCGGTCCCGTCCACGCCGCTGACGCCATAGGCATCCTTGCCCAGCCTGGCATAGGTCTTCGGGTTGTGGATGCTGGAGTAGACCGTATACAGAATGAACGGCAGGTTCGGGTCCGGCTGCTTGAGCTTCACCGAGGTGGTCAATTCGTCCACCACGGCCACGCTGTCCACCGCCGAGTAGGATCCCTTGAAGCCGAAGAATCCCTTGGGGTCCTTCGCCTGCTCGAACCACCAGCGCACCGCCTCGGATGTCACCGGATCGCCGCTGTGGAACTTGATGCCCGGCTTCAGCTTGAACCGCCATTCCAGCCCATCGGCCGAGGTCGTCCATGTCGCCAGGTGCGGCACGTATTCGCCGGTCGGCGTGCGGGTCACCAGCCGGTCATAGATGTGCTGGGTCGCGTCGGTCATCCAGGTGGTGTTCAGCTGGTTCATCCGCTGCGGCTCCACCGACAGGCCGTAGCGCAGCACTCCGCCCTTCACCGGCGTCTCCTGTGCCGAAGCGGGCCCTGGCAGCGCGGCTGCCCCGGTCAGCAGCGCCGCCGATTTCATCAGCGCGCGACGGCCCATGCGGGTTTTGCGGGGAGCCTCGGTCATGGTGGCCTCCTGTGGCGTGTGCAGCCCTGGTTTGTTCAGATGCGATCGTGCGGATGCGGCCCCACCCAGGCGCGGGAAAAGGCGCCGGCATTGTCAGGCACGAAGCGCAGCAGCTCGCCCCGCACCTGGCTGCCCGACAGCCGGAAGGCATGCGCGCCGTCCGGTACCAGCGCGACCGTTTCGGTGCCTTCGCCGTCGGGCGCCAGCATCACCAGCTGCCCGTCGCGGCGCACGATCTCCATGTCGCCCAGCACCCAGCGGTAGCGGCCGAGATAGCGGTCCCACTCCACCGGCATCGGCGCCGGCTTCACCGCCGCCCGTGCGGCGATGCGCCGCGCCACCGGCACCAGCAGGTCGAGCGCGTGATTGGTCAGATCGACCCCGACATTGCCGTCGCTGCCATTGGTGAACACCACCACGCCCAGCTGGTCGGGCACCGAGACCAGCACCCGGCAGGTGAATCCGTGCACCCCGCCGCCGTGTTCCACCCGGGTGTCGCACTGCGGCGTGCGACGAATGCGCCAGCCGATCCCCTGCCCCCAGCTCCAGTCCGGGGCCACCCAGATCGGCCGGTGCATCTCGGCCACGCTGGCGCCCGCCAGCACCGGCGAGGCGTCACCGAATTGTGCCGCGACCAGCTTCGCCATGTCCGGTGCCGTCGCATGCATCGAGCCGCCGGCGCTGATCCCGCCCAGGTCCTGATGCGCCAGCAGCGTCGGCGGCCAGTCGCCGGTCGGCCGGGCATATCCCTTGGCCAGGTGTGCCCGCTGCGCCGCCGCCAGCTTCGGCGCGCTCGCGCTCATGCCCAGCGGCGCCATGATCCGCGCGGCGATGGCATCCTCCCACGCCGCACCGCCGACACGCGACAATGCATAGCCAAGCAGCGCAATGCCGAGATTGGAATACTTCCACTGCACGCCCGGCGGATACGGCTGCTCGGTATTGGCAAGCTCCGACATCAGGCGCTCGACAGGCGGGAACTCCACGGAATCCCAGTAGCCGACGGGCGAATCCTTGGCCAGCCCGGAGGTATGGGACACCAGATGCCGCAGGGTGATCGGCGGATGTCCGGGGTGGCGACGCGGCACCGGCACCTCGGGCAAGATATCCTGCACGGGGTCATCCAGCCGCAGCTTGCCGGCATCGCGCAACTGCATCAGCAACGTCGCGGTGAACAGCTTGGTGATCGAGCCCACGGCATAGACCGTGTCCGACGTCGCCGGCGCCCCGGTCCCCAGGTCGGCTTGGCCGAACCCCTCAGACCAGATCATTGCCTGCTCATGCACCACCGCGATCGACAGGCCTGGCGCCACGTGCATGGCCAAATCCGCCTCGATCCGCGCACTCAACAGCGACAGCGCGGCGCCCAATTCGGGGGCAAGGCTCGTATATGGCATCCGGACATGTCCTTCCTGGGAGGGGCAACCAGGGAACGCACATAATGGCAGAGCCTACTCCGGCACCTGGGTCTGTCAAAGAAATTGCCAACTTGGCCCACGGAGTATCTGGGCACGTCATCCGACTCTGAATAATGCGTCGGGGGGCGTTTCAGACCGATCGCCAGGATTCCCAACGGATGCCCAGGGATTGTGCGTCCTGGAAGCGAGGTGGTTTGGCCCGGCTGGCGCCAACCGGCGCCGGACCGGTAGATGGAGTCATGCCGATTGTCGCGCGCCGCTCGGCGCCCCGACGCATGACACCGTGCCTGCTGGCCGACCCAGGCCGCATCCTGGAACCGGATCTCCACCGGCCTGGCCCCGGCAACCAGTCACGAGTCTGAGCGGGCCCTGCGACCTTGCGCGATCTTTGGTGGGGTCGCCAACCGGCTCCGCTCCCGATCGGCGGCCGATCTCTATGCCGATATCGGATCTGTCATCGAGACCGCACGCAGGCGCGCCATCGGCGCAGTCGAGGCAATTCGACACACGCGCGACAACGTCCCGCGACCGAGCCGGCAGCCGTTTCCCACGCCGACAGGGTGCACAATTACGATCCGATCTTGAATGGGGAAGATTCGCGCTTCAGCGCTCTTCCTCGCCGTTCTCCTTCTCGACCTCGACGATGGTGTCGGTATCGTCTTCCAGGTCGGAGGTGTCTTCCAGCACGTCTTCCTCGGCGTCGTCATCGTCGGCGACTTCGACCTCACCCTCGCTGCTGTCCAGCCCCGGCACGGCGGCCGGCTTGGCGCGGCGCTTGTCTTCCATCACGTTGCCGGGAACACGGCGCACGCGGGGTTGTTCGGCCGGTTGCTGCGTCTCGCATTTCGGGCAGACCGCCGGCTGGCGGGTCAGGTCGTAGAAGCGGGCGCCGCAGGAGACGCAGACGCGCTTGGTGCCGAGTTCGGGCTTGGGCATCGATCGCCTCGCAAAGGGGATAGGCGCCGGAAGGTGGCGTCTCGGGAGGGCGCGCCCATGCCACCCTCCTGCGCGCCTGTCAAACCGATTTGCGCCGTGCTAAGGCGCGCGGATGCAAGATCCCCCCCAGCGACCCCTTCTCTCCCGCCGCCCGAGTGCGCCGCTTGCCGGCAGCATTTGCGTGCCTGGCGACAAATCGATCAGCCATCGCGCGCTGATGTTCGGCGCGTTGGCGGTGGGTGAGACGGCCATTTCCGGACTGCTGGAGGGCGAGGATGTGCTGCGCACGGCAGCGGCCATGCGCGCGCTGGGGGCCGAGGTGGTGCAGGACGGGCCGGGCGCGTGGCGGGTGGCCGGGCGGGGCGTGGGTGGGCTGGTGGAGCCGGCGGATGTGTTGGATATGGGCAATTCCGGCACCGCGGCGCGGCTGCTGTGCGGCATCCTGGCCAGCCTGCCGATCTTTGCCGTGATGACCGGGGATGCCAGCCTGCGGCGGCGGCCGATGCGGCGGGTGACCGAGCCGCTGGCGATGTGCGGGGCGCGGTTTGCCGGGCGCGAGGGCGGGCGGCTGCCGCTCGCCATCGAGGGGGCGGGGGAGGCGCTGCCGCTGGAGTATCGCGTGCCGGTGCCCTCGGCGCAGGTGAAGTCGGCGCTGTTGCTGTGCGGGTTGAACGCGCCGGGGATCACGCGGATCGAGGAGCCGGAGGCCACGCGGGACCACAGCGAGAACATGCTGCGGCATTTCGGGGCGGTGGTGCGGGTGGAGGCGGCGGGGGCCGGGCGGGTGATCGAGCTGGACGGGCAGCCGGAATTGCGCGCGGCGGATGTGGTGGTGCCGGGCGATCCCTCCTCGGCAGCGTTTCCGCTGGCGGCGGCGCTGCTGGTGCCGGGGTCGCGGCTGCGGATCGCGGGGGTGGGGCTGAACCCGCTGCGCACCGGGCTGTTCGCCACGCTGCGCGAGATGGGGGCGGTGCTGGCGGTGGAAAACGCGCGCACCGAAGGCGGCGAGCCGGTGGGGGATATCGTGGTGGAGTATGTGGCGCTGCGCGGCATCGAGGTGCCGGCCGAGCGGGCGCCGAGCATGATCGACGAGTATCCGATCCTGGCGGTGGTGGCGGCCTGTGCCGTCGGGACAACGCGGATGCGCGGGCTGAAGGAGTTGCGGGTGAAGGAGAGCGACCGGCTGTCGGCGACGGCGGCGATGCTGGCCGGCAACGGAGTGAGGGTGACGATCGAGGGCGATGACCTGATCGTGGAAGGCGGCGGCATTCCGGGTGGCGGGCGGGTGGCGACGCATATGGACCACCGGCTGGCAATGAGCGCGCTGGTGATGGGGCTGGCCAGCCGGGACGGGGTGGGGGTGGATGATGCCAGCTTCATCGACACCAGCTTTCCGGGGTTTGTCGGGCTGATCAACGATGCCATCGGCAATGGCGGGGCGCCGGCGCTGGTTGCGGGCTGATGTCCGCCCTCTTCGTGCCACTGATCATTGCGATCGACGGGCCGGCGGCAGCGGGCAAGGGTACGCTGGCGCGGCGGTTGGCGCAGCATTTCGGGCTGCCGCACCTGGATACCGGCCTGCTGTACCGGGCGGTGGCGCGGCGGGTGATCGATGCCGGGCACTCGCCGACCGACGCCGAGGCGGCCGCGATGGCGGCGCGCACGCTGCGGGCCGAGGACATCCGGCGTGGCGATCTGCGTGGCCCGCCGGTGGACGAGGCGGCGAGCCTGGTGGCCTCGGTGCCGGCGGTGCGCGCCGCGCTGCTGGCGTTCCAGCGCGACTTCGCCCGCGCGGGCGGCGCGGTGCTGGACGGGCGGGACATCGGCACGGTGATCTTTCCCGAGGCGACGGCGAAGCTGTTCGTGACCGCCAGCGTGGCGGAGCGCGGGCGGCGGCGCTGGGCTGAATTGCGCGCGCGCGGGGTGGCGGCCGACCGGGACGCCATCACCGCCGAGGTGCAAGCCCGCGACGCCGCCGACGGGGCGCGGGCGGCGGCGCCGATGGTTCCGGCGGAGGATGCGATGGTGCTGGACACCACCGAGTTGGACGCCGAGGCGGCCTTCGCGCGGGCGCTGGAACTGGTTGGTGCCAAGTTGGCCGCGCTCGGCCGCGCTCCATAGCCGCCCGCGCCTAGTGGTCCGATGCTGACGGGCACTTCAGCCTGTCAGCTGAACCGGCCCACCAAGCGCTCGCAGCGCGGGTTCAGGTGCCGTCGTTGATCGGGATACGCTTGGTCTGCTGCGCCGCCTGCGGCGATTTGGGCAGGGTCACGGTCAGCACGCCGTTCTTGAAGTTGGCGTTCACCTTTTCGCGATCCACCTCGCTGCCCAGGTTGAGCCGCCGCTCGAAGCGGCCGTAGTAATGCTCGCTTACCTGGTTCTTGTCGTCGGACGTTTCCGACTTCTTCTCCCCGCGGATGACCAACTCGCCATTGTCCAGCGACAACTCGATGTCCTTTTCCTCCATGCCCGGAAGCTCGGCCGTGACCACGTACTCCTGGTCCTTTTCGCTCACGCCGAGGGTGGGCCAGAGGGTGGTGCCGATGACGCGGCCGAATGGATCGGGGAGGCGGAGGTCACGCCAAGTGCTGTCAAAGAGCCGGTTCATCTCACGTTGCAGTGATGTCAGAGGCCCGGCGTCATCGCGTCCTGCGGCGATGTTCGATCGAGTCCAGGGGAGCAGGTCTCGCACACTCATTGGAGATCTCCTTGCGACGGGGTTTGCCGCCATTGTGGCTGCGAACGGGCCATTGGGCCAAGTGGCGCCACCGACCCGTGCGCACTGTCCCACAGCCACCGCGCGGCGCATTGATTTGGCGCAAGGGCGCTTTCTGCACGTCGTGAAGCGCTAGCCGCTTGACTCCGGCGGGATGCTGGCGCTTCTCTCCGCGTGGCCGCGCATGGCGTGCGGCTGTTCAAACCCGGCCTGCGCCACCCCTGAGCGGGAGCGCGGGCACGTCGTGCTTTTCGCCGCGATCCTCGCGGGCGGCAGGTGCGCAAGCAACCCGGCCCGCCTTCGGGCCGCGCAAGGATCGACCCATACACATGGCTTCTGCAGCCCTGGACGAAGACTTCGCCACCCTCCTCGACGAGACTCTTGGCCGCGATAGCAGCTTTGACGGCTCCGTCGTTACCGGCCGCGTGATCCGGCTCACCGATGAGTTCGCCATCGTCGATGTCGGCCTCAAGAGCGAAGGTCGCGTTGCCCTCAAGGAATTCGCCGCCCCCGGCGCCCCGCCCGAGATCAAGCCGGGCGACACCATCGAACTGTATGTCGAGCGCTATGAGGACCGTGACGGTTCCATCGTGCTGTCGCGCGAGAAGGCGCGGCGCGAGGAAGCCTGGACCAACCTGGAGAAGGCGTTCGAGGCGCAACTGCGCGTGAACGGCACGATCTATGGTCGGGTCAAGGGCGGCTTCACCGTCGATCTCGGCGGCGCCGTGGCCTTCCTGCCGGGCAGCCAGGTGGATATCCGCCCGGTGCGCGATGTCGGCCCGCTGATGGGCATGCCGCAGCCGTTCCAGATCCTGAAGATGGACCGCGCGCGAGGCAACATCGTGGTGTCGCGCCGTGCCGTGCTGGAGGAGACTCGCGCCGAGCAGCGCAGCGAGCTGATCCAGGGCCTCAAGGAAGGCATGATCCTGGACGGCGTGGTGAAGAACATCACCGATTACGGTGCCTTCGTGGACCTCGGCGGCGTCGATGGCCTGCTGCATGTCACCGACATCGCCTGGCGCCGGATCAACCATCCGAGCGAGGCGCTGACCATCGGCCAGAGCGTGAAGGTGCAGGTGATCCGCTTCAACAGCGAGACCCAGCGCATCTCGCTCGGCATGAAGCAGCTGGAGGCCGATCCGTGGGAAGGTGTGGCGGCGAAGTATCCGCCGGGCGCCAAGTACACCGGCCGCGTCACCAACATCACCGACTACGGCGCCTTCGTGGAGCTGGAGCCGGGGGTCGAGGGCCTGGTGCACGTGTCCGAGATGAGCTGGACCAAGAAGAACGTGCACCCCGGCAAGATCGTCGCCACCTCCCAGGAAGTGGACGTGATGGTGCTGGACGTGGACAGCTCCAAGCGCCGCATCTCGCTGGGCCTGAAGCAGGTGCAGCGCAACCCGTGGGAGCAGTTCGTCGACGAGCATCCGGTGGGTGCGGTGGTCGAGGGCGAGATCCGCAACATGACCGAGTTCGGCCTGTTCATCGGGCTGACCGCCGATATCGACGGCATGGTGCACATGTCCGACCTGTCGTGGGACGAGCCGGGCGAGCTGGCGATGGCCAAGTACGAGAAGGGCCAGATCCTGAAGGCCAAGGTGCTGGATGTCGATGTCGAGAAGGAGCGCATCTCGCTCGGCATCAAGCAGATGGCCGACGACCCCGCCGCCAGCGTGCTGGACCGCGTCCACAAGGGCGATATCGTCACCTGCGTGGTGACCGCGGTGCAGTCCAACGGCATCGAGGTGAAGGTGGACGAGGTGCTGACCGGCTTCATCCGCCGCGCCGAGCTGGCCCGCGACAAGGGCGACCAGCGCCCCGACCGCTTTGCCATCGGCGAGAAGGTGGATGCCCGCATCACCGGCGTGGACCGTGCCGCCCGCAAGCTCCAGCTCACCATCAAGGGCAAGGAGATCGAGGAGGACAAGCAGGCGATCGCCGACTTCGGCACCTCGGACAGCGGTGCGTCGCTGGGCGATATCCTGGGTGCGGCGATCCGCCGCCGCAACCAGCAGACCCTGCCGGAATAGCGGCACGGGGCTGAGGATGGTGGCGGCGTGAGCCTGGACACCGATCTGCTTCTGGACAGGCGGCGCCTCAAGCGCCGCCTTTTCCTGTGGCGGGGGGTGGCGGTGCTGGCGGTGGTGGCCGTGCTGATGCTCGCGCTGGGCCGCGATCCCGAGGCATTGCTGGCGCGCGAGCATGTCGCGCGGCTGACGGTGAGCGGCACCATCACCGATGACCGCCGCATCGTGGAGGCGGTGGACGCGGTGGCGAAGGACGAGAATGCGCGCGCGCTACTGGTGGTGATCGACAGCCCCGGCGGCACGGTGGCCGGCGGCGAGTCACTGCATGGCGCGCTCGCGCGGGTGGCGGAGACGAAGCCGGTGGTGGCGGTGATGGGCGGCACGGCGGCGTCGGCTGGCTACATGATCGCGATGCCGGCGGCACGGGTGTTCGCCCGCGAATCCACCCTCACCGGCTCGATCGGCGTGAAGCTGATGCTGCCGGAATTCTCCGGGCTGATGGAGAAGCTCGGCGTGGGCGACAACACCATCGCCTCCGGCCCGCTGAAGGACGAACCCAGCCTGACGCACAAGCTGACCGGACCGGGACGCGTGGTGATGCAGGGCATTGTCGCCGACATGCACGACCAGTTCGTGGCCATGGTGGCCGCCGGCCGGGCAATGGACGCGGCACGGGTGCGCGAACTGGCCGATGGCCGGCCTTATACCGGGCGCCAGGCGCTGGCGCTTGGACTGGTCGATGCCATCGGCGGCGAGCGCGAGGCGCGGCTGTGGCTGGCCGAGGCGAAGCAGGTGGACAGCCTGTTGCCGGTGCGCGACGTGGGCAAGCGGGGCCTGGCCGAGCGGGCGCTGGGCGAATCGATTTCAGGGCTACTCAGAGTATTGGCGAAAACTGTGCTCTCTCAACAGCTTGACGCTGCCTGGGCCATCTGGCAGCCTGGGGGCGCAGGCGAATAGGGCGTGCGGGGAACCCGGTATGACCAAGTCCGAACTGATCACCGAGCTGGCCGCCGCCAATCCACATCTGCTGAGCCGCGACGTGGAGATTATCGTTGCCACCATCTTCAACGAAATCACCGCGGCATTGTCGCGCGGTGAGCGGGTGGAGTTGCGCGGCTTCGGCGCCTTCACGGTGAAGAAGCGCGACGCGCGCACCGGGCGCAACCCGCGCACCGGCGAGGCGGTGCCGGTGGACGAGAAGGTGGTGCCGTTCTTCAAGGCCGGCAAGGAACTGCGCGATCGAGTGAACCGCGGCAAGCCCTGACGCGCGATGACGCCGAACCTGCCGCTGTCGGGGACAAGGCTGTGGGACAGCCTGATGGAGATCGCCGTGATCGGCGGCACCGCCCGCGGCGGCTGCAACCGGCAGGCGCTGACCGACCTTGATGGCGAAGCCCGCGCGCTGCTGCGCCGCTGGGGCATCGCCGCAGGGCTGACGCTGGCGGTGGATCGCGTGGGCAACATGGTGTTCACCCGGCCGGGGCGGGATCCCCGACGCAAGCCGATTGCCATCGGCAGCCACCTGGACACCCAGCCGACCGGGGGAAAGTTCGACGGCATCCTGGGCGTGCTGGCCGGGCTGGAGCTGATGCGCGCCCTGCATGAGGCCGGCGCGACCACCGAGGCGCCGCTGGTGCTGATCAACTGGACCAACGAGGAAGGCGCCCGCTTCGCGCCGCCGATGATGGGCAGCGGCGCGGCGATGGGGGTGTTCCAGGAGGCCGATGTGCTGGCCAAGCGTGATGCCGCGGGGCTGGAATTCGGCGCCGAACTCGCCCGCATCGGCTGGCAGGGCGGGGCCGACCCGGCCGCGCTGCAGAATCTCGGTGGCTATTTCGAACT
This sequence comes from Acetobacteraceae bacterium, assembly GCA_020848935.1. Lineage (GTDB taxonomy): Bacteria > Pseudomonadota > Alphaproteobacteria > Acetobacterales > Acetobacteraceae > CAMDGX01. The sequence continues at coordinate 945 of JADLHF010000158.1, read as the reverse complement.
GCATATCGAGCAGGGCAAGCTGCTGGAGGATGCCGGGCTGGACCTGGGCGTGGTCACCCATGCCCTGGCGCAAAGCTGGTACGAGGTCACCGTGACCGGCGAGGATGCCCATGGCGGCAGCCTCATGGCAGGTCGGCGCGATGCGATGATGGCGGCCGCCCCGCTGATTGCCGCCGTGGAGGCGATTGCGCTGGCCGCGGTGGCGCCGGGCGGCGAGGTCGGGCGCGGCACCGTCGGCGTGGTGGAAGTGCAGCCGGCCAGCCGCAACGTGGCGCCCGGGCGGGTGTGGTTCAGCATCGACACCCGCCATGGCGACCCCGAACGCCTGGCCTGGATGGGGGCCGAGATCAAGGCACGGGCGGCGGCGATCGCGGCGGCGCGGGGCGTGGCGATCGAGGTCGCGGATTTCTGGCATTCGCCAATGACGCAGTTCGACCCCGCCCTGGCCAGCCATCTGCGCGCGGCCGCCGCCCGGCGCGGCTACCGCTGCCAGGACATGCCGACGGCGATCGGCCACGACGCCGTCTATGTCGCCCGCCACGTGCCCAGCGTGATGCTGTTCTGCCCCTGCCATGGCGGGCTGAGCCACAACGAGGCGGAAAGCATCACACCCGCCTGGGCCACTGCCGGCATGCTGGTGCTGGCCGATGCGGTGCTGGCGGCGGCCGGATGAAGGGAAGGAAGGGTGTTCTTTTTTGAAAAAAAGAACCAAAAAATTTTTATCCATTGGAGTGTGAGGCACGAATGCGCCACGCGATGAACAGTGAATGAAGTCTTTTTGCTTCTTTTTCTTCAGAAAAAGAAGACCTTTTCCTTGATCCGGACGCTTCGATCCGATCAGATATTGTGTGCATGGCTGAAGGGATGCCAACGATGACCAACTGGAGCGGGCTGGCTGCCGCGATTGCCGAACAGGAGGCGGCCGGCTGCACGCTGGGGGTGGCG
>JADLHF010000157.1 GCA_020848935.1 Acetobacteraceae bacterium | reverse complement strand
CTCGCCATCCGCGCCGGGGTGGAGCTGCGCACCCATTGCCGGGTCAAGCGTATCCTGTCCGGCGAGGACGGCATGGCCACCGGCGTCGAGTATTACGACAACGAAAATAAACTCCGCTTCCAGGCCGCCCATGTCGTCGTCGTCGCCTGCAACGGCATCGGCACTCCGCGCCTGCTGCTGAACTCCGCGAACGCACAGCACCCCCGTGGCCTGGCCAATTCCTCGGGCCAGGTCGGCCGCAATCTGATGTTCCACCCCTATATCCAGGTCTACGGCTATATCGACGACGAGGTCGACGGCAACCGCGGCCCGCCGCTCAACCTCTGGAGCCACGAATTCTACGAGACCAACCCCGCGAACGACTTCAAGCGCGGCTACATGTTCCAGATCAGCCGCGGCATCGGCCCGATCGCCGAACTCATCGCCAGCCACGAGCACGGCCGCCTGCCCTGGGGCGCCGACCACCACGCCGTCTGCCGCAAGCTGGTCTACCGGCGCCTCAACCTGTCCGTCGTCGTCGATGACCTGCCCGAGGCGCACAACCGCGTCACCCTCGACCCCGTGCTCACCGACAGCCACGGCATCCCCGCGCCGAAGGTCGAATACACCATCGGCGAGAACAGCCGCCGCATGATCGACCACGGCGTCGCCCGGGCCAAGATGATCCTGGCCGAGGTGGGCGCCCGCGACGTCGCCGTGCAATACCCGATCGCCTATGGCGGCTGGCACAACCTCGGCACCGCGCGCATGGGCGAAGACCCGAAAACCTCGGTGGTCAACGGCTGGGGCCGCACGCATGACGTGAAGAACCTGTTCATCGTCGATGGCAGCCTCTTCGTCACCGCCGGCGCGGTGAACCCAACCTCCACCATCCAGGCGCTCGCACTGTTCATCGCCGACGAGATGAAGCAGCGCCTGGCCAACTTGTTCGATTGATGACCATGGCATTCAGCGCATGGGCGGGCGACGACCGACGGATCAGCCGGCGCCGGGCTCGCGGTGGCGAAAGGAGACGTGGTCACAGAGAACCACCGGGAGCGCTGAGGAAGTTCCCGGCATTGCCAGCGTATCGCGATCTCTCACCAACACCCTCTCCGTGGTTCTCTGTGTCCTCTGTGACCGCTTCTCCTTGCCTTCTTGCCGTCCGAGGAACCGCCCCGAGATGACCGAGACTGCTGACGTCCTCATCATCGGCGCCGGCGCATCGGGTGCCGCCGTCGCCTGGTCGCTGGCCGAGACGCGGATGAAGATCGTCTGCCTGGAACAGGGCGGCTGGGTGAAGCCCACCGACTACCCCGCCAATGGCCGCGACTGGGAAGCCCGCGTCACCGGCGATTTTTCCCCCAGCCCGAACCGTCGCGCCCGCCCCGAGGACTACCCGGTCAACGACGATGCCTCGCCGATCAAGATCCTGAACTTCAGCGGCGTCGGCGGCGGCACCATCATGTACACCGCCCACTGGCCGCGCCTGCATCCCAGCGACTTCCGCACCCGCACGCTGGATGGCGTCGGCCACGATTGGCCGATCAGCTACGCCCAGCTCACCCCATACTACGACCTCAACGACCGCATGATGGGCGTCTCGGGCCTGGCGGGTGACCCGGCCTATCCCCCTGGCAAGACCCCGCAAATGCCGCCGCACGCCCTCGGCCGTTCCGGCGCGGTGTGGGGCGAGGCGTTCAACCGGCTCGGCTGGCACTGGTGGCCGTCGGACAACACGGCGGCCACCGAGGAATACGAGGGCAGGGCGAAGTGCATCAACCTCGCCCACTGCACCCCCGGCTGCGCCCAGGGGGCCAAGGCCAGCGTGGACATCACCTATTGGCCCAAAGCGATCCGCGCCGGCGTCGAACTGCGCACCCATTGCCGCGTGAAGCGCATCACAACCGGCGAAGACGGCATGGCCACCGGCGCCGAATACTACGACAGCGACGGCAAGCTTTGCTTCCAGCCTGCCCATGTCGTCGTCGTCGCCTGCAACGGCATCGGCACCCCGCGCCTGCTGCTGAACTCCGCCAGCGCGCAGCATCCCAACGGCTTGGCCAATTCGTCGGACCAGGTCGGCCGCAACCTGATGCTGCATCCCTATGTCTCGGTGTACGGCTATGTCGATCAGGAAATCGACGGCAATCGCGGCCCGCCGCTGTCACTGTGGAGCCACCAGTTCTACGAGACCGATCCCGCGCGGGATTTCAAGCGCGGCTATATCTTCCAGATCGCCCGCGGCGCCGGCCCGGTGCTTGAAGCCACCACCAGCTTCGAGCATGGCCGCCTGCCGTGGGGCAGCGGCCACCACGAAGTGATGCGCCGCCTGCACTACCGCCGGCTCAACCTGTCGATCGTGGTCGATGACATTCCGGAGCCACATAACCGCGTCACCCTCGACCCCGTGCTGACCGACAGCCACGGCATCCCCGCGCCAAAAATCGAATACACCGTCGGCGAGAACAGCCGTCGCATGATCGAGCACGGCGTCGAGAAAGCGTCGCTCCTGCTCGCCACCGCCGGCGCGCGCGACATCTCGGTGGTCAACCCGATCCCGCTCTCCGGCTTCCACAACCTCGGCACCGCCCGCATGGGCACCGACCCCAAGACCTCGGTGGTCAATGAATGGGGCCGCGCCCACGACGCGCGCAACCTCTTCATCGTCGATGGCAGCCTCTTCGTCACCGCGGGCGGCGTGAACCCCACCTCCACCATCCAGGCCCTCGCCCTGCACGTCGCCGACCAGATGAAGCAGCGCCTGGCCAATCTGTTCGATTGAAACGCCAATGCACCAGGAAGAATTCACAAAGAGGCGGAGAGGCAATGAGGTTCTACCCGCCTCGTCTGCCCACCTCCCTGCTCACCTGGCCAGCCTCCCCGCCGCCGGCAAGGTGAACAGGGCGGCGGGCAGACGATGTATCCTGCTCTCCGCCTCTCTGCCTCTTTGTGAACCCTTCCTTCCCGAAGCCACCCCAACATGACCGACCCCGTCGACGTCCTCATCATCGGCTCCGGCGCCTCGGGAGCCGCCTTCGCCTGGTCGATCGCCGACACGAAAATGCGCATCGTCTGCCTGGAACAGGGCGACTGGGTGAAGCCCACCGACTACCCCGCCAATGGCCGCGACTGGGAAGCCCGCCGCTACAGCGATTTCGACATCATGGCCAACCGCCGCCGGCTCCCCGCCGACTACCCGATCAACGACGCCAACTCGATCGTCAAGATCGCCACCTACAACGCCGTCGGCGGCGGCACCGTGCATTACGCCGCGCACTTCCCCCGCCTGCACCCCAGCGACTTCCGGGTGAAATCACTCGACGGCGTGGCCGATGACTGGCCGATCGACTACCGCACCCTGGAGCCTTACTTCGCCCAGAACGACGCCATCATGGGCGTGTCCGGCCTGGCCGGCGACCCGTCCTATCCGCCGCACGTCCCGCCGCTTCCGCCGGTGCCCCTCGGCCGCGCCGGCACCCGCGCGGCCGAGGCGATGAACCGGCTCGGCTGGCACTGGTGGCCGTCCGACGCCGCCATCGCCACCGTCGAGCATGACGGCCGCGCCCCCTGCATCAATCTCGGCCACTGCCTGCCCGGCTGCGCCCAGGGGGCCAAGGGCAGCACCGACATCACCTATTGGCCCGCCGCCATCCGCGCCGGCGTGGAAGTCCGCACCCACAGCCGCGTGCGCGAAATCACCATCGGCCCGGACGGCATGGCCACCGGCGCCATCTACTACGACCGCGACGGGCGCGAGCAGTTCCAGCCCGCCCACATCGTCGTCATGGCGGCCAATGGCGTCGGCACCCCGCGCATCCTGCTGAACTCCAAGTCGGAAAAATTCCCCACCGGCCTGGCCAACTCCTCCGGCCAACTCGGCCGCAACCTGATGCTCCACCCCTGGCCGATCATCCAGGGCTGGGTGGACGAACCGCTCGACGGCCAACGCGGCCCCGTCGTCACCATCTGGTCCAAGCAGTTCTACGAAACCGACCCGGCGCGGAATTTCACCCGCGGCTACATGCTGCAATTCGGCCGCGGCCCCGGCCCGGTCGGCGAGGCGATGTCCGGCGTCGAGGCCGGCCGCATCCCCTGGGGCCCGGACCACCACAAGGCCATTCGCCGCTTCGCCAGCCACCGCCTGCACGTCGGCATCGCCTGCGACGACCTGCCCGAGGCGCATAACCGCATCACGCTGGACCCGGTGCTCACCGACAGCCACGGCATTCCCGCCCCCCGCATCGACTACACCCTCTCCGACAACACCCGCCGCATGATGGAACACGGCATCGCGCGCGCCACCGAGATCATGCGCGAAGCCGGCGCCCACACCACCTTCTGTTCGCGCGAGGTGCTGAACTACCCCGGCCACCTGCTCGGCACCGCCCGCATGGGCACCGACCCCGCCCGCTCCGTGGTCAACGAATGGGGCCGCAGCCACGACGTGAAAAACCTGTTCATCATCGACGGCTCGATCTTCGTCACCGGCGGCGGCGTGAATCCCACTTCCACCATCCAGGCACTTGCGCTCTATATCGCGGATCAGATGAAGCAGCGCCTCGCAACGCTGTTCGATTGAGGAAACCAATGCCCCAGCTTGAACCCGCCGACGTCCTGATCATCGGCTCCGGTGCCTCCGGCGCCGCCGTCGCCTACAGCCTGGCCGACACCAAGATGCGCATCCTGTGCCTGGAACAGGGCGACTGGCAGAACCCGTCCGACTACCCCTCCACCGGGCGCGACTGGGAGGCGCGGCAGTTCAACGACATGGCCACCTCGCCGAACCGCCGCCAGCTCTGGTCCGACTACCCGGTGAACGACGACAACTCGCCAATCAAGGTGCTGAACTTCAACGCCGTCGGCGGCTCCACCATCCTCTACGCCGCCCACTATCCGCGCCTGCACCCCTCCGACTTCAAGGTCAAGTCGCTGGACGGCGTCGCCGATGACTGGCCCGTCGACTACCACGCCCTGGAGCCCTTCTTCGCCGAGAACGACCGCATTACCGGCGTCTCCGGCATGACCGGCGATCCCGCCTACCCGCCGCAGAAGACCCCGCCCATGGACCCCATCCCGATGGGCCGCTCCGGGCGCATGCTCGGCGAGGCGATGAACCGCCTCGGCTGGCACTGGTGGCCCAGCGACTGTGCCGTGACCACCCGCGAATACGAGGGCCGCGCGCCCTGCATCAACCTCGGCCACTGCATCGCCGGCTGCGCCCAGGGGGCCAAGGCCAGCACCGACATCACCTACTGGCCGCACGCCATCCGCGCCGGCGTCGAACTGCGCACCCGCGCCCGCGTCCGCGAAATCACCGTCGATCCCGAAACCGGCATGGCCAACGGCGCCATCTACTATGACAAGGATGGTGTCGAGCAGTTCCAGCCTGCCCACGTCGTCGTCATGGCCGCCAACGGCATCGGCACCGCCCGCCTCCTGCTCAACTCGAAATCCGAGAAATTCCCCAACGGCCTGGCCAATTCCTCCGACCAGGTCGGCCGCAACCTGATGTTCCACCCCTACGCCAGCATCTGGGGCTACTTCAACGACGAGACCGACGGCAACCGCGGCCCCCCGCTCAGCCTCTGGAGCCACGAGTTCTACGAATCCGATCCCAATCGAGGTTTCGTCCGCGGCTATTCCTGGCAGTTCGGCCGCGGCGTCGGCGCCATCCTCGAAGCCCAGCAATCACTCGCCAACGGCCGCCTGCCCTGGGGCGAAGACCACCACCGCACCTACCGCAAGCTCTACAACCACCGCATGAACATCGCCGCCATCTGCGAAGACCTGCCCGAGGCCCACAACCGCGTCACCCTCGATCCGGTCCTCAAGGACGCCCACGGCATCCCCGCCCCCAGGATCGACTACACGCTCAGCGAAAACTCCAACCGCATGCTCGACCACGCCATCGCACGGGCCACCGAATGCCTGCGCGAAGCCGGCGCCTGGGACATCGGCGTCGAACGCCCGATCCTCAACGGCGGCTGGCACCTTCTCGGCACCGCCCGCATGGGCGAAGACCCCACCCGCTCGGTGGT
>JADLHF010000156.1 GCA_020848935.1 Acetobacteraceae bacterium | reverse complement strand
TGGTGCCCAGGAGAAGACTCGAACTTCCACGACCTTGCGGCCACAGGTACCTGAAACCTGCGCGTCTACCAATTCCGCCACCTGGGCATTCCAACACCGGTCCGTGGAGCGGGACGGACAGTGGGCCGGCGATGTAGCCGCCGCCCGCCCCGCCGTCAACTGCGCGCGCCGGCAAGGTACGAAGTTTTCCCCCGGCGCCCCCCGTCGCGCCATGCCAACCGCGAAGCTTGAGTGGCGGACGCGCCGGCCATATCAAGAGGGCGCAATCTCGGAGGCGGATCATGGACGGGCTCAGCATCGCGACGGTGTTCGGCGGCACTGGCTTCATCGGCCGCCACGTGGTCAGGCGGCTGGTCGACGCCGGTCACATCGTGCGCGTGGCGGTGCGCGGCACCGAGGCGGTGGTGGAGCTGAAGCCGCTGGGCGCGATCGGCCAGGTGGTGCCGCTGTACGCGCCGCTCACCGACCCTGCCGCGGTGGCGCGCGCGGTCCAGGGTGCCGCCCTGGTGGTCAACCTGGTCGGTATCCTCGCCGAGGGCCGCGCCGGCGATTTCGACCGCATCCACCACGAAGGCGCTGCCACCGTGGCCCGCGCCTGCGCCGCCGCCGGGGTGGCGCGGCTGGTCCACGTCTCCGCCCTCGGCGCCGATGCCGCCAGCCCCAGCCTGTACGCGCGCAGCAAGGCCGCCGGCGAGGCTGCGGTGCGCGCCGCCTTCCCCGCTTCCACCATCCTGCGCCCCTCGGTGGTGTTCGGGCCGGACGACGCCTTCTTCAACCGCTTCGCCCGCATGGCCCAGCTGCTGCCGGTGATGCCGGTGTTCAGCGGCGAGACCAGGTTCCAGCCGGTGCATGTCGCCGATGTCGCCGATGCCGTCATCGCCGGACTGACCCACGCCGATGCGCCGGGCCGCACCTTCGAGCTCGGCGGGCCGAAGCAATGGAGCATGCGCGCGCTGCTGGCCTGGATCATGGCCGAGACCGGCCACCGCCGGCCGATGGTCACCATTCCCGGCCCGCTGGCCCGGATGCAGGCATGGCTGCTGGAATGGGTGCCGGGCAAGCCGCTCACCCGCGACCAGTTGCTGCTGCTGGCGCGCGACAACGTCGTGACCCCAGGCGTCGCCGGCCTGGCCGAACTGGGAATCACCCCGCTGTCGGTGGAACAGACGGTGCCGGAGTACCTCGCCCGCTATCGCTCCGGGGGTGCGCGCCGGCCGATATTCGCGATTTGACAGATCCGGAACGGACCTGAAACATGAGAACGCTCGGCCTCACCCATGCCATCCCCCAGCAGGCACCGCCCCGGCGCCCGCTGGCCGGGCCGAGGAGGAAGGGGTGCGCTTCCAGCGGTTCGCAGCCCCCGCGGCCGTCCTCGGCGACGCCGGTGCATGCCCACATGCCGCACGCCGTCCGGGCGGCGGCATAACGTGCGCGCGCTGCTCGCCTGTCTCCTCGCTGCCGTCCTGGCCAGCGTCGCACTGGCCCAGGGCACCCGCCCCGGCACGCAGCCGCCCGGCATGGAGGAGAACCGCCGCGAGGCCCGCGCCCTGGTCGAACTGCTCGACCTGCCGCGCCAGGCCGAGGCGCTGATGGCGCAGATGCGCACCGATATCATCCAGGCCACGATCCGCAGCTCGGCGCTTTCCGCTCAGGATGCCACAAGCGTGGTGGACGAGATCCTGATGCCGAACTTCCGCGCCCGCGCCGCCGAGCTGCTGGCCGCCATGACCGAACCCTATGCCGTGAACTTCACCTTCTCCGACCTGCGCGCCCTGCGCGCCTTCTTCGTCTCGCCGCTGGGCCAGAAGCTGCTGCGCACCCAGCCGGTGGCGCGCGCGCAGAGCGAACAGGCGGGGCTGGCGTGGGGACAGCGAGTGTTCCAGGATTCCGTTGACCGTCACGTGGATGAGCTGCGTGCCCGGGGGCTGAAATTCTGAAAAGGGCGCCGACATGACAACCACCCACCGGACAATCGCCAACCGAACCGCTGCCGCAGCCATGCTGCTCGGCGGCCTGCTGAGCGCGGGGGCGGCCTGGGGCCAGGCCGCACCCGCACCCGCCCAGCCTGCCCCCACCCAGGCTGCCCCCGCCCAACCCGCCCACGTGGCCACCGAGGCAAGCCGCCGCGAAGCCCGCGCCCTCGGCGAGAAGCTGGGGTGGGAGGCGCAGGTGCGCGGCATCATCAACACCCTGCGCACCGCCATCATCGTCAACCTCGCCCAGACCAACGGCAAGACGCCGCAGGACATGATCGGGGTGGTCGATGACCTGCTGATCCCCGATTTCGTCGGCGACGCCGGCGCGCTCTCCAACATGATCGTCGAGGCCTGGGCCGGCGCCTTCACCGCCGAGGAACTGCGCAACCTGCGCAACTTCTACAGCACCCCGCTGGGCGAGAAGCTGCTGCGCACCATCCCGCAGCTCAACAACGTCATCAACCAGGGCGGCCAGGCCTGGGCGCAGAAGAACTACAAGGCCGCCCAGGAGAAGCACACCGAGGAATTCACCAAGCGCGGCATCAAGTTCGCCCCCTGACCCCATCGCAGCCCACCGCCATGCCCCGGCCCGCCGCACCGGCCGGCCCCGGTGGCGATTTCGTGCGCCACCGGGGCCGGCCGGTGGGCGAGGCATCCGGGGCATCGCGAGCGTAGCCGAGACCAAGGCTCTGCCCTGACCCGCTGGGGGCAGGGGCCCCCAGACCCCATTGATGGGGTGCTGGGGCTCGGGCGTCGCGCGGCAAACCGCTGTTCGGATGGCGAGGCAAAAGCAAGAACCACAAGGAGGCGGAGAGACGAAGTGGAACCGTTCTTTCCGTCTCTCCGTCTCCTTGTGGCGGGCTCCTTGTGGCGGGTTCCTGCTGTTTTCGATGCGGATCGCCGTGCATGCGCCGCATGCGATTGCCTTGGCGAAGCCCCGGTCCCGCCTTGCCACCGCCCGCCGCATCGGCTTGGCTGCCTCCCACCAGCCAATCCGGGAAACGCTCCATGCCGCCAGGCCGATCGCGCTGATGTCGCCGAAATTCACCGCCTTCGCCCCGATCCTGCTTGGCATCGCCAGCGCCCAGGTGGCCCAGGGCCTGCTCGGCCCGCTCATCCCCTTGCTGCTGGTCGAACAGGGTGTCCCCACCGCCCAGATCGGCATGGTCGCCTCGGCCCATTCCGCCGGCTTCCTGATCGGCTCGCTCTACTGCACCCGGCTCATCCCCCGCCTCGGCCACGGCCGCGCCTTCGTCGCCTTCGCCGTGGCGGCCGCCGACGCCATCCTGCTGATGGCGATCTGGCAGTCCCCCCTCGGCTGGGCGATCCTGCGCGCCATCGCCGGCATGGCCTATGCCGGCATGTGCATCGTCGCCGAAAGCTGGCTGAACGCCCGCGCCAACAACCAGAGCCGCGGCCGCGTCTTCGGGCTGTACATGGTCGCCTCCTGGGGGGGCGGCCTCGCCGGCCCGCTGATCCTCAGCGTCCTGCCGCCCACGGTGCTGATGTTCGCCGGCGCCGGCATGGCCTATGCCACCGCCCTGCTGCCGGTGGCGCTGGTGCCGCCCATCACCGCACCCACCCGGATCGGCCCGCGCATGGGCCTGCTGTCGCTCTGGCGCATCTCCCCCGTCGGCCTCGCCTGCGGCCTCTCCGCCGGGCTGGCCAACAGCACCTTCTACGCGCTGACGCCGGTCTATCTCCAACGCCTGGACCACGACACGGTCGCGGTCGGGATGTTCGCCCTGGTCGCCAATATCGCCGGGCTGCTGGTGCAGATGCCCGCCGGCATGCTGTCCGACCGCGTCGGCCGCCGCCCGGTGGCGCTGGCCGCCCTGTTCGGCCCGGCCGCCGCCGCCATCGGCTTCCTGGTCGCCGGCCCCGCCGCCCTGCCGGTGCTGCTGGTCCTCGGCGCCCTGCTCGCCGGCCTCGCCGCCCCGCTCTACGGCCTCGGCGCCGGCCTCACCAATGACCGGCTGGACAGCGAGGATGCGGTCGCCGCCGCCGGTGCCATGCTGCTCGCCTGGTCGGTCGGCGCCACCATCGGCCCCTCGGCCGGCGGCTTCGTGATGCACCTGCTCGGCCCCCCCGGCCTGTTCTGGTACCTGGCCTCGGTCTTCGGGGCCATGGCACTCTTCACCGTCTGGCGCATGCTGCTGCGCGCCGAAGTGCCGCGCGACCAGCGCACCACCTTCGTCCCCGCCGCCAGCCCGCCGCCCCGCCTGCCCGCCACCCTGCCGGAACCGGAGACACCATGACCACCCTTCCCCCCACGCTCCCCTTGGCCCGCTTCAAGGTCCTCGACCTCACCCGCGTCCGCGCCGGCCCCACCTGCGTGCGCCAGCTCGCCGACTGGGGCGCCGATGTCATCAAGATCGAAGCCCCCGCCGGCGATTCCGGCCTCGGCGGCGCCCGCCACGGCCCCGATTTCTGGAACCTCCATCGCAACAAGCGCAGCCTCACGCTGGACCTCAAAGCCCCGGAAGGCCGCGACATCTTCTACAAGCTCGTCGCCCAGTCCGACGTCGTGGTCGAAAACTACCGCCCCGACGTCAAGGACCGCCTCAAGATCGACTGGGCCACGCTGGAAAAAATAAACCCGCGCCTGGTCTATGCCTCGATCTCCGGCTTCGGCCAGGATGGCCCCTACCGCGACCGGCCGGGCTTCGACCAGATCGCCCAAGGGATGGGCGGCCTCATGTCCATCACCGGCCTGCCCGGCCAAGGCCCCGTCCGCGTCGGCATCCCCGTCGCCGACCTCACCGCCGGCATCTTCGCCGCCCAGGGCATCCTGATCGCCCTGCTCGACCGTGAAGCCTCGGGCAAGGGCCAGTGGGTGCAATCCTCCCTGCTCGGCGCCCAGATCGCGATGCTGGATTTCCAGGCCGCCCGCTGGACCATCGGCGGCGAAATCCCGGAACAGGCCGGCAACGACCACCCCACCTCCATCCCCACCGGCGTCTTCGCCACCGCCGACGGCCACATCAACATCGCCGCCGCCGGCAACGACATCTACCACCGCCTGTGCCGCGCCCTCGGCCGCGAAGACCTCGCCACCCAGCCCGACTACGCCACCGACACCAACCGCTCGAAAAACCGCAAGGCGCTGAACGCCGAAATCGAGGCCGTCACCCGCACCAAGACCTCCGCCGCCTGGATCGACAACCTCAACGCCGCCGGCGTCCCCTGCGGACCCATCAACACCATGGACCAGGTCTTCGCCGACCCCCAGGTCCAACACCTCGGCATGGCCCGCCCCGTCCAACACCCCACCCGTGGCACCGTCGGCCTGGTCGGCCAGGCCATCAGCATGAGCCGCTCCAAATGGGAAATCCGCAACACCACCCCGGAACAGGGCGAACATACCGACGCGATTCTAACCGAACTCGGGCTCGACGCCTCCGCGATATCGGCGTTGCGGGGGAAGAAGGTGGTTTAGGAAGACTCTTCTTTTTGTGAACAAAAAGAAGCAAAAAAACTTTTTGACATTTGCCTTGGGCACAACGACGAATGGGCTTGCAGCGGCTGGGTGGGTGTGCATACTAACTGCATGTTAGAAACCGGCGCACACGCTCCCACGCCTGGGGCGATCCTGGATGAGATGCACGCCTCCCTGTCCGCGCAGGCGGAAGGGTGCCGCGCACTTGCGCCCTTGTTCGCCCTGCTCATCGACTGCCTGCGCCGCCTGATCGCCATCTTCGGCACCTTCGCCGAGGGCCACCCGGCCATGCCGCCGGCACCTCCCCTCCAGTCCAAGCGCCAATCCAAGCGCCCGCGCCATGGCCGGGCCACCGCCCGCCGCACCGCGCGGCGGCATCGCCGCGCCATCATCGCCCGTCACACCCGCGCCGCCGGACGCTGCCAATGCAGCCCGATATCCCGCGCCGCCCCGGCGCGCGCCAGCGCGCGCCATCAAGAGCCCAAATCACCGGCGCCCGACCAACGCTCCCGCGCGCCTCCCCCACACCACACCCTCTCAAATACCAACCCACCTCGCACGAACATATCGTTACGATATAGCAATAAAAAGCCCCTACACGCTTAATGAATAAAGTTTTTTTGCTTCTTTTTGTTCACAAAAAGAAGACTCTTCCTACCCCTTCGGCAACACCGCGCTCAACGACGAGTGCACCACCGCAAACAGCGGCCCCGGCGCCACCAGCGCATCAATCAGCGCCGGCAGTTCATTTTCCGCGCGCACCACCATGACCGGGTACCCGAAGGCGGCCCCGATCATGGCCAGGTCGGGATTGACCAGGTCGGTCCCGGAAACCCGTCCGGGGTGGTCGCGCTCCTGGTGGATACGGATCGAGCCATAGGACCCGTTTTCGCTCAGCAGCACTTTCAACGGCACCCCGCGCGCCGCCGCCACGGCGAGTTCATTGCCCGTCATCAGGAACCCGCCATCGCCCACGGCGCAGATCACGGTCCGGCCGGGAAAGCGCAGGGCGGCGGCGACGGCGGCGGGCATGCCGTAGCCCATGGACCCCGCGATGGGCGCCAGCAGGCGCTGGCCGGCTTGCCAGGCGATCTTGCGGTAGAACGGCGCGCCGAAGGTGCCGGCATCCAGGGTCACGATGGCATCGGCCGGCAGGCGCGGCCCGAGGGCGGCGACCAGGTTGGCGAACACCACCCCGTCCTCGGCGGCGCGCGGGGTCCAGGCGGCCTCGGCGGTTTGCAGGCCGCGCAGTTCGGCGTTCCAGGCATCCCGCCCCGCCGGCGCCCCGGCGTTGCGGCCGGCCAGCGCGGACAGCGTCGGCAGGGCGTGGGCGGCCAGGGCCATCTCGGTCTGGAACCGCCAACCGAGCCACCCGGCATCGGGGCAGACATGGACCAGACGCTGGTCCGGTTCGGGAAAACTGTAGCCCTGGCTGGTGATGTCGCCCAGGCGGCTGCCCAGCGCGACCACCAGGTCGGCCCGGGCAAAGGCGGCGCGCTGGGCGGCGGGATTCGAGAGCCCCATGTCGCCGGCATAGAGCGGGTGGGCGTTGGGAAACAGGTCCTGGCGCCGGAAACTGACGGCCACCGGCACCTGCCATGCCTCGGCAAACGCCAGCAACGCCTCCCGCCCACCCAGTCTTCCTGAAGCGGGGGGCCGGTCCAGATCGCCACCGGCCACCACGATCGGCCGCGCGGCCGCCCGCAACAATGCCGCCAGCCGGTCGGCGGATTCGGCGGAAGGTGCTGCATCGCTGGCCGGCACCGGGCGCAGCGGCGCGCGCGAGCAGGCGGAAGCGAGCACATCCTCCGGCAGCGCCAGCACGGCGGGGCCGGGAATGCCGGTCAGCATGGCGGACCAGGCGCGGGACAGCAGTTCCGGCACCTCGTCCGCATGGGTTGCCTCGCCGACGAACTTGGCCACGCCGTCGAACATCCGGGAATAGTCGATCTCCTGGAACGCCCGCGCCCGCAGGTCGCGCGCCTCCACCTGGCCGACGATCAGCAGCACCGGCACCGAATCCTGCTGCGCGGTATGGATGGCGATGGAGGCGTTGCAGGCCCCCGGCCCCCGGCTGACCAGGGCGACGCCCGGCACGCCGGTCAGCCGCGCATCGGCCAGCGCCATGAACCCGGCCCCGCTCTCATGCCGGCAGGTCACCAGGTCGATGCTGGGATGGGCATGCAGCGCATCGAGCACGGCCACATAGGATTCACCGGGCACGCAGAAGGCGCGATCAACCCCCTGGGCGGCGAGGAAGGCGACAAGGACTTCGGCGGCGGTCTGCATACCGCATCTAGGCGCGGCGTTACCGCCCTGTCGAGCGCCGCCCCAGCCAGCGCTTGACCCGCAGCCGGTAGTCGCGCCATTCGTGCCCGAACCGGGCGTTCAGATGCGCCTCCTCCCGCACGATGGCGAGACGGCTGGCCAGCGCCGCGGCCAGCAGGGCGGCCGGGATGAACCAGGCGATGGCGAACGCCAGCCCGGCGCCGAGCAGCAGGCAGGTATTGCCCAGGTAGATCGGATTGCGCGACCACGCGAACGGCCCATGGGAAACCAGCGCGGTGGCCGCGCGGTGCGGCATGATGTTGGCCCGCGCCCGCCACATGGTGAACATCGCCCACAGATCCAGCACCACGCCGCCGACCATCAGCGCCACACCCAGCAGCCGCACCGCCGGCCAGTGCGCCCCCACCCACCAGGCCGGCAGCGGTGCCGCGTGGTGGAGCACCAGGGCAAGCACCGCCGCGCCGGCATAGATCAGCGGCGGCCAGGGTATGGTATTGGGCTTGGCACTTCGGTCGCGGTCCATCGGCGCAGCATAGCCGATCTTGCCGCCGTGCGGCACGGCGGCGTATTGACCGGCAACGCGCCGGCCGCCCATGATTTGTCGACAATCACTGCCGGCTGCAGGGCGGAGGAAGCGATGGCAGATGCCTTGGCCGGGCTGCGTGTGCTCGACCTGAGCGACAGCATCGCCGGGCAGTTCTGCACCCGCATGCTGGCCGATTACGGCGCCGAGGTGCTGCTGGTGGAACCACCCGGCGGCGGGCCGATGCGGGGTGCGGCGCCGATGGGTGCGGACGGGGCGTCGTTCACCTTCCTCCATCTGAACACCGGCAAGGGTTCGGTGGTGCTGGATGCCTCGCCGACGGGGCGGGCGCGGCTGCTGGCACTGGCGGCAGAGGCGGATGCCATCATCGTGGGGCCGCAGGCGGACCGGATGGCGCTGGCGGCGGCAGCACCCGATGCGGTGCTGGCCACGGTATCGCCGTTCGGCACCGATGGGCCATGGCGCGACTGGACAGGATGCGAAATGGTCTACCAGGCGGTGGCCGGGCTGATGCATGCCTCGGGCGATGGCACGCGCGAACCGCTCTACGGCCGCGGCGAGCGGGCGAGCCATGGTGGCGGGGTGGCGGCGTTCATCGCGGTGCTGGCCGGGCTGTTCGCGCGCGGGCGTTGGGGGATCGGGCAGGCGGCGGCGGTGGATGTGGCGGCGGTGGCGGCCTGCATCGCCAATCCGTTCGTGACCCAGTTCCTCTACAACGGGCTGGTGGAGCCGCGCGCCGCCCGGCGGATGCCGCTGGGCCTGTTGCGCTGCCGCGACGGCTGGGTGGGGTTCTGGCTGCACGTGCACCTGTTCGCGCCGATGATGGCGGCGATCGGGCTTTCGGCGCATGCCGAGGACCCGCGCTTCAAGGCGCCAAAGGCACGGCTGGAGAACTGGGCGGCACTGGTCGCGCTGCTGCAACAGCATGTCGCCGCCGATGACGCCGACGGCGTGCTGGCGCGATTGCAGTCCGCGCGGGTGGTGGCGGCGCGCTGCTACGGCCTGACGCAGTTGCGGGAGGTGTGCGGCCATCTGGCGGCGCGCGGCTACTGGGAGAGCGTGGCGACGGCGGACGGGGCGCACACCATCCTGGGGCCGCAGTTCCGCATGGCGACGACACCACGGGTGGTGCGCGGCGGGCCGCCAGTGGTCGGCAATGCCGTGGGGTTCGCCGGGCCGCGGCGGGCGGTGCCGCCGGCCGATCCGCCGCCGCCGGGGACCGGACCGCTTTCGGGCTTGCGCGTGGTGGAGTTCACCACCGCCTGGGCCGGGCCGATGGCGGGGCGGGTGTTGGCCTGGCTGGGGGCGGAGGTGATCCATGTCGAATCGGCCTCGCGCACCGATTCCTGGCGGATGGTCGGCCAGGTGTTCAATCCCGGCCGGTTTCCCGCCGATGGCGCCGGCGCGAAGCCATGGGACCGTTGCGCGCTGTTCAACTCGCAGAACGCCAACAAGACGTCGCTGGCGCTGGAGATCAAGCAGCCGGCGGCGAAGGCGGCGATGCTGGCGATCCTGGCGAAGACCGATGTCGTGCTGTGCAACTTCACCGCCGGGACGCTGGCGCGGATGGGGTTCGGGCATGAGCGGCTGAAGGCGCTGAAGCCCGACATCATCGTGGCCGAGATGCCGGCCTTCGGGTCGTCGGGGCCGCTGTCGCACGCCACCGCGATCGGGCCGTCGATGGAGATGGCGGCGGGGATGGCGGGGATGATCGGCTACCCCGGCGGGCCGCCCACGGTGACCGGCCCGACCTATCCCGACCCGATCGGGGCGCTGCATTGCGCCGGTGCCGTGCTGACGGCGCTGCTGCATCGCCAGGCGACCGGGGAGGGGCAGCATGTCGAGGTACCGCAGGTGGAGGGGCTGATGCACCTGATCGGCGCCGAGATCCTGGCGGCCCAGGTCAGCGGGGTGGACCCGCAGCCGCGCGGCAACCGGGTGGACTGGGCGGCGCCGCATGATGCCTTCCCGGCGGCCGGGGAGGATCAGTGGATTGCGATTGCCGCAACCAGCGATGCTGCGTGGCGGGCGCTGTGCGGCGCGATCGGGCGGGCCGACCTGGCGGAGGATGCGCGACTTGCGACGCTGGCGGGGCGACGCGCGCATGAAGATACGATCGGCGCCGCGGTGGCGGCGTGGACGCGCGGCCAGGATAAGCACGCAGCCGCGGCGCTGCTGCAATCATTGGGGGTGGCGGCGGCGGCGGTGCATGATGGCGGGGATGGCGCGCGCAGCCCGTATCTGGCGGCGCGCGGCTGGTTCACCGATTTGATGCACGACGATATCGGCCCGGTGGTGCAGGAGGGGTTGCCGATGGCGCTGTCGCGCACGCCGGGCAGCGACCGCTTCGCCGCCCCCTGCCTGGGCCAGCACAGCCATGCGATCCTGCGCGACCTCGCCGGGTTGTCGGCGGACGAGATTGCCGCGCTGGATGCGGCGGGCGCCATTGCTGCCGTTCCGATCTAGGAGTTTCGCGATGCCGGGCTACCGGACCATTCTGTACGACGTCGCCGACCATGTGGCCACCATCACGCTGAACCGGCCGCAGCAGCGCAACGCGCAGAGCACGGAACTGCTGCACGAGTTGGATGCCGCGATCATGGCCGCCGGGGCCGATCCCGGCGTGCGGGTGATCGTACTGGCCGGGGCGGGTGACCATTTCTCTGCCGGCCACGACCTGGGCACCGCCGAGGAGCAGGCGTATCGGGCGGCCAACCCGATGGAGCCCGGCATTCGCGGCTTCTACGACCGGACCTGGCAACTCTACGTCGATATGCATTTGCGCTGGCGCAACGTCGGCACGCCGATGATCGCCGCGGTGCAGGGCTATTGCATCTTCGGCGGCTGGATGGTGGCGAGTACGGCGGACGTGGTGTTCGCGGCCGAGGGGGCGATGTTCCTGGGCTCGCTGTTCCAGTATTTCTCCATCCCGTGGGACGTGCATCCGCGGCGCGCGAAGGAGATCCTGTTCCAGGGGCGGTTCGTCGATGCCGGGCAGGCGAAGGAGCTGGGCCTGGTGAACCGGGTGGTGCCGCGCAAATTCCTGATGCAGGCGGTGGCCGACTATGCCGCCGACGTGGCCGCCAACGACCCGCAGCAGATGCGCATGGTCAAGCGGGCGGTGAACGCGGCACAGGACACGATGGGCTTCACCGCGGCGGTGAGCGGGGCGCATAGCCACTACATGCTGACCTGGGCCACCGAGAAGGATCCCGGCTTCGCGCTGGCCGCGCCAGACGGCAAGCGGCGGCCGATGGTGCAGGTGGCGCTGGATCGCTACTACCGTGACCTCGCGGGGCCGCCGCCGGAGCCCGAAGAGCGGCACGGGGCGGAGGGGCCGGGATGACGCAAGACCAGGGGCTTTGCCCCTGACCCCAGCAGGGGGCCGAGCCCCCTGCACCCTCAATACTTGAGTCAAGGGGGTCTGGGGCCCCCGGCCCCAGCGGGTCCAGGGCAGAGCCCTGGCCTTGCTTCTCTTCTGGAAGGACAGTCTAGATGCCCGTCACCCGCCTGTTGATCGCCAATCGCGGCGAGATCGCCATTCGCATCGCCCGCAGCGCCGCCGAGCTGGGGATTGCCACCGTTGCCGTGTATTCCACCGACGATGCGCAGTCGCTGCATGTGCGCGCGGCGGACCAGACGCGGGCGCTGGCCGGCAGCGGGGCGGCAGCATATCTGGACGCCGCCGCCATTGTGGCGCTGGCGCGCGAAGCCGGGTGTGACGCGATCCATCCGGGCTATGGTTTCATCAGCGAGAATGCCGGGTTCGCGCGGCTATGCGCCGAGGCCGGGATCGCGTTTGTCGGCCCGCAGCCGGAGGTGCTGGACCTGTTCGGCGACAAGGCGCGGGCGCGGCGGTTTGCCGTCGAGCATGGCGTCGATATCGTGGCGGGCACGGATGGGCCGACGAGCCTCGCGCAGGCGCAGGCCTTCCTGGCGGAGCTGGGGCCGGGCGGGGCGGTGATGGTGAAGGCGCTGGCCGGTGGCGGCGGGCGCGGGATGCGGCCGGTGACGGATACGGCTGCGCTGCCCGCGGCGTTCGAGCGCTGTGCGGCCGAGGCGCTGGCCGCGTTCGGCAATGGCGATCTGTATGTGGAGCGGCTGTTCGTGCATCCGCGCCATGTCGAGGTGCAGGTGCTGGGCGACGGCACCGGGGCGGTGGCGCATCTGTGGGAGCGGGAGTGCTCGATCCAGCGCGAGCGGCAGAAGATCCTGGAGTTCGCACCGGCCCCTTTCCTGCGGCCGGCGGTGCGGGCGCGGCTGCTGGCGGCGGCGGTCAAGCTGGCGGCGGCGGCACGGTATCGCGGGGCCGGGACGTTCGAGTTCCTGGTGGATGCGGCCGTGGAGGGCGACGGCGCGGCGATCGCGTTCATCGAGGCGAATGCGCGGTTGCAGGTGGAGCATACCGTGACCGAGGAAGTGACCGGGGTGGACCTGGTGGCTGCGCAGCTGGGAATCGCCGGCGGCGCGACGCTGGCGGCGCTGGGGCTGACGCAGGCGGAGATACCGGCGCCGCGCGGCATGGCGGTGCAGGCGCGGGTGAACCTGGAGACCATGCAGGAAGATGGCAGCGTGCGCGGGGCGGGCGGGGTGCTGAGCGCCTATGACCCGCCGAGCGGGCCCGGCGTGCGGGTGGATGGCTACGGCTATGCCGGCTACCGCACCAATCCGCGCTTCGACAGCCTGTTGGCCAAGGTGATCGTGCATGTGCGCGGCGACGATTTTGCCGCGTTGGCGGCCAAGGCCGGGCGGGCGCTGGCGGAGTTCCGGCTGGTGGGGGCGGCATCGAACATATCGTTCCTGCGGGCGTTGCTGAAGCATCCGGCGTTGCTGGCCGGCAAGCTGCACACCAATTTCGTCGCCGAGCACATTGCGGAACTGACGGCTGCCGAGGTGGCCGGTGGGAAGTGGTTCGAGCCGGCGGGCGGAGCGGCGGCGAAGCGGCCGGGGGCGCGGCTGGAGACGCGCGATCCGCTGGCGATCGTGCAGTACGGCAAGGAGGCGGCCGCTGCCGAGGAGGCGGAGGCGGACGGCGACGAGACCGCCGGGCCGGAGGGCACGGTGGCGCTGCGCGCGCCGATGCAGGGCACGATCGTGGTGCTGAGCGTGGCCGATGGCGCCACCGTGCTGCCGGGGCAGGAGGTGATGGTGATGGAGGCGATGAAGATGCAGCACAGCATCGCCGCCGCCACCGCCGGCGTGGTGCGGGCTTTCGTGGTGGAGGCGGGCGAGACGGTGTTCGAGGGCGCGCCGCTGGCCTTCATCGAGGAGCGGCCGGAGCTGGGCGGGGCGGTGGAGACGGCGGTGGCGATCGACCCCGACTACATCCGGCCCGACCTGGCCGAGGTGCTGGAGCGGCAGCGGCGCACGATGGATGAAGCGCGGCCGAAGGCGGTGGCGCGGCGGCGGGCGAGCGGGCAGCGCACGGCGCGGGAGAATATTTCCGACCTCATCGATCCCGGAACGTTCATCGAGTACGGCGCGCTGACACTGGCGGCGCGGCGGCGGACGCATACCGTCGAGCAGCTGGTGGAGGAGTCGCCGGCCGATGGCATCATCCTGGGGCTGGGCACGGTCAACGGCGCGGATTTCCCCGAGGAGCGCGGACGGGCGGCGGTGGCGCATTACGACTACACCGTGATGGCCGGCACCCAGGGGCGCAACGGGCATCGCAAGCAGGACCGCTTCTTCGAGCTGGCGCATGATCTGCGCATTCCGCTGGTGCTGTTCGCCGAGGGCGGCGGCGGGCGGGGCAGCGATTCCGATACGATCGGCGGATCGGAGACCGACACGTTCTACCGCTTTGCCGCACTGTCCGGCGGCGCGCCGCTGATCGGCATCGCGTCGGGGAAATGCTTTGCCGGCAACGCGGTGCTGCTGGGCTGCTGCGACGTGATCATCGCCACCGAGAACGCCAATATCGGCATGGCCGGGCCGGCGATGATCGAGGGCGGTGGGCTGGGCGTATATCGGCCGGAAGAGATCGGGCCGATGAAGGTGCAGGTGGCCAGCGGGGTGGTGGACATTGCGGTGGCCGACGAGGCCGCGGCGGTGGCGACCGCGAAACAATACCTGTCGTATTTCCAGGGCGCGGTGAAGCACTGGGCCGCGCCGGACCAGCGCCATCTGCGCCATATCGTGCCGGAGAACCGGATGCGCGGCTACGACATGCGCGCGCTGATCGCCACCTTGGCCGACGAGGGCAGCATGCTGGAGATCCGGCGCGGCTGGGGCTTGGGGATGATCACGGCGCTGATCCGGGTGGAAGGAAAACCCATGGGGGTGATCGCCAACAACCCGATGCACCTGGGCGGGGCGGTGGACAGCGATGCCGCGGACAAGGCGGCGCGCTTCATGCAGATGTGCGATGCCCACGACATTCCGATCCTGTCGCTGAACGACAACCCCGGCAACATGGTGGGACCGGCGGCGGAGAAGACCGCCCTGGTGCGCCATTGCTGCCGCAGCTACCTGATCGGCGCGAACATCGACGTGCCGCTGTTCTTCGTGATCATCCGCAAGGCGATCGGGCTGGGCAAGCTGGCGATGACCGGCGGCGGCATGAAGAAAGGCGTCTTCGCGGTGTCCTGGCCGACCGGCGAATTCGCCGGCATGGGCATCGAGGGCCAGGTGAAGCTGGGACGGCGCAAGGAACTGGCGGCGATCGCGGATACCGCCGAGCGCATCGCCACCTATGAGCGTTTCGTCGCCGAACTCTATGAAATCGGCAAGGCCTTGAACACCGGCAGCCATTTCCAGGTGGACGACGTGATCGACCCGGCGGAGACGCGGCGCTGGATCGTGGCCGGGTTGCGCTCGGTGCCGCCGCGGCCGGTGCTGCATGGCAAGAAGCGGGCCTGGGTGGATGGCTGGTGAGAAGGAAGGTGTTCTTTTTTGAAAAAAAGAACCAAAAAACTTCTATTCATTAGGAGTATGGCGCGGACCCATCTGCCGGTCTAAATGAATAAAAGTCTTTTTGCTTCTTTTTCTTCAGAAAAAGAAGTGCTTTCTTGCCTTCGCCGAACACCCCGGAAATCCGTCGCAGCCCACGCGACAGCCTGCCGGGCGGTGTGTTACAGCGCCGCGCCGGCTGGCCATCACGCTCGCGCGGCGAATCGGATGGAGTTTCCATTGCGGGGCATTGCGTGGGCGGTGCGGGCGATCAGTGCCCTGAACACGGCGCTGGGGCGGTTCTTCTCCTGGTTTGCGTTGGGCGTGGTGCTCGTCTGTTTTGCCGTGGTACTGCTGCGCTACGTCTTTTCTGTCGGCTTCATCTGGATGCAGGACCTGTATGTCTGGCTGAACGGCATGATGTTCACCGGCATTGCCGGCTATGCGCTGTTGAAGAACCAGCACGTGCGCGTGGACATCTTCTACAGCCCGGCCAGTGCGCGGGCCAGGGCGTGGGTGGATTTGTTCGGCGTGGTGTTCCTGTTGGCGCCGTTCATCGGCGTGGTGCTGGTGTGGAGCTGGAATTTCGTGTTGCGCTCATGGCAGTTCCACGAGTCGTCGAGCAATGTCGGCGGCCTGCCGGGGCTGTATGTGCTGAAGAGCTTCGTCATCGTGTTCGCGGTGGCGGTGGGGTTGCAGGGCATCGCGCTGGCGCTGCGCAGCATCCTGGTGCTGGCGGGGCAACAGGCGCTGCTGCCGGCCGATCTGCGCGGCGAGGGTTAGGGCGATGGCCGCGGTTATGACCGGCGAGATCCTGGCGGTGCTGATGTTCTTCGGCATCATCGGGGTGCTGATGGCCGGCTTTCCCGCCGCTTTCACCCTGGCCGGCACGTCGCTGTTCTTCGGCACGCTGGGCTACTGGCTGGGTGCCTTCGATCCGTCGAACCTGGGCAGCGTGGCGAACCGCTACGTGGGGTTCATGTCCAACGAGGTCTTGGTGGCGGTGCCGCTGTTCATCTTCATGGGGGTGATGCTGGAAAGCTCCAAGATCGCCGAGCAGTTGCTGGTGACGATGGGGCGGCTGTTCGGGAATCTGCGCGGCGGGCTCGGCCTGTCGGTGATCCTGGTGGGCGCGCTGCTGGCCGCCTCGACCGGCATTGTCGGCGCCACCGTGGTGACGATGGGGCTGCTGAGCCTGCCGGCGATGATGCGCGCGGGTTATGATCCCAAGCTGGCCACCGGGGTGATCGCCGCCTCGGGCACGCTGGGGCAGATCATCCCGCCATCGACCGTGCTGATCTTCATGGGCGACATGCTGGCCGGCATGAACGCGCAGGTGCAGATGGCCAAGGGCAATTTCGCCCCCACGCCGGTTTCGGTGGGCGACCTGTTCGCCGGCGCCATGCTGCCGGGCCTGCTGCTGGTGGCGTTCTATGCGCTGTGGGTGATCGCCAAGGCGATCTTCGACCCCAAGAGCTGCCCTGCCTTGGTGGTGACGGTGGAGGAGCGGGCGCGCCTGGGGCGCGATGTGCTGGTGGCGCTGATCCCGCCGCTGATGCTGATCGTCGCGGTGCTGGGAAGCATCCTGGGCGGCATCGCCACGCCGACCGAGGCGGCCTCGGTGGGCGCGGTGGGTGCGATGCTGATGGCATTGGTGCGCGGGCGGTTGGACCTGGCCGCCCTGCGTCATGTCTCGATGCAGACGGCGCTGATCTCCTCGATGGTGTTCGTGATCCTGTTCGGGGCGGCGGTGTTCTCGATCGTGTTCCGCATGCTGGGCGGCGACAAGCTGGTGGAGGATGTGCTGACCCAGTTCCCCGGCGGCGTGACCGGCGCGATCCTGGCGGTGATGGTGCTGATGTTCGTGCTGGGCTTCATCCTGGACACGTTCGAGATCATCTTCATCGTGATCCCGATCACCGCCCCGGCGCTTCTGGCGATGGATGTCAGCCCGCTGTGGCTGGGGGTGATGGTGGGCGTGAACCTGCAGACCAGCTTCCTGACCCCGCCGTTCGGCTTCGCGCTGTTCTACCTGCGCGGGGTGGCGCCGCCGAGCATCGGCACCGGCATGATCTATCGCGGCGTCATCCCGTTCGTGGCGTTGCAGGTGCTGGCGATGGTGATGCTGTTCCTGTTCCCCGGGCTGGCGACCTGGCTGCCGACGGTGCTGCTGAACTGAAGGCCCGGCCGGCGGGTTGTTCCGCCGGCCGGGTTGCCGGGATCGGCTGTATCCTGGTCAGCTGATCTTGAAATACTTCTGCCGCGCGCTTTGGAACGGCGAGTCGAACAGTTCGGTGCGGGTGCGCAGCGCGACCAGCGCCTTGACGAAGCTCTCCGCCGCCTTGCGGGTCAGCGGGTCGTCGCTCTGGCGCACATCGGTCAGCACCGCCAGGGCGGCATCGGCGCCGGCCTTGAGGATTTCCTCGGGGAACGGATGCACCTTCACGCCGTGCTTGCTCACCAGGGTGGCCAGGGCCGGGGGGTCCTTGGCATAGAAGTCGCTCGCCACCTGGTCGTATTCCGCCTGGCAGGCGATTTCGATGATCATCTGCAGGTCTTTCGGCAAGGCGGTGAATTTCGACTTGTTGACCGCCAGTTCGCTGGCCAGGCCGGGCTCGATGAAGCTGGGAAAATAGTAGTTCTTCGCCACCTGGTAGAAGCCCAGGGCAAGATCGTTGGTCGGACCGACGAACTCGGCGGCGTCCAGCCCGCCGGATTGCAACTGCTGGAAGATTTCGCCGGCGGCCAGGTTGGTCACCGTGGCGCCGAGCTTGGCCCAGACCTGGCCGCCCAGGCCGGGGGTGCGGAACTTCAGCCCCTTGATGTCGGCGACCCCGGTCAGTTCCTTCTTGAACCAGCCGCCAGCCTGGGTGCCGGTGTCGCCGCTGATGAAGCCCTTGACGCCGAACTTGTCGTAGATCTCGTCCCAGATCTCCTGCCCGCCCATATAGCGCAGCCAGGCCGCCAGCTCGCGCGAGGTCATGCCATAGGGCACGCCGGTGAAGAAGTTCAGGCCGCGCGACTTGTTCTGCCAGTAGTAGGCGGCGGAATGGCTCATCTCCGCCGAGCCCTGGATGACGGCGTCGAGCGATTGCAGCGGCGGCACCAGTTCGCCGGCGGCGAAGACGCGCACGGTAAGCCGGCCACCGGACATGTCGCCGATGCGCTTGGCCAGGCGCTCGGCGCCCACGCCCAGGCCGGGAAAATTCTTCGGCCAGGTGGTGACCATGCGCCATTCCAGGCGCGACTGGGCGATGGCGGGTGCCGCCAATGCGGCGGTGGCGAGTGCCGCCGGCGCCGCGATGCCGGCGGAGCGGATGAATCCACGACGTTTCACTTGCATCTCCCTAGGGTTTCCTGGCCCCGACATATAAAGAATGTCGCCGTGATGTGAACAGGCTTCCGGCTCTTGCCGGCGGCGCGGCACTCCGTGACACTCGCCGAGGCGGAGGGATGCGGCGCGATGGACACGGAATACCTGGTGGTGGGCGCCGGTTCGGCCGGATGCGTGGTGGCGGCACGGCTGGCTGAGAGCGGGGCACGCGTGGTGCTGCTGGAGGCGGGGCCGCGCGACTGGCTGCCGTGGATCCATATCCCGGCCGGGGTGCTGAAGCTGATCCACAACCCGAAGGTGAATTGGATGTTCGCCTCCGAACCCGAGGCGGGCACGGCGGGCCGGCCGATCCACTGGCCGCGCGGGCGGGTGCTGGGTGGCTCCAGCTCGATCAACGGCATGCTCTATGTGCGCGGCCACGCCGCCGATTTCGACGGCTGGGCGCAGATGGGCTGCCGCGGCTGGAGCTACGAGGAGGTGCTGCCGTATTTCCGCAAGAGCGAGAACTACATCCAGGGCACCAGCGAACTTCGCGGCAAGGACGGCGTGCTGCAGGTGGAGGATTACCGCACCATCCTGCCGCTGACCCACCGCTTCGTGGAAGCGGCCCAACAGGCCGGTCACGCCCGCCGTGCCGACCTGAACGACGGCGAGCAGACCGGCGTGGGGTATTCGCAGAGCACGCGGCTGGGGCGGTGGCGGGGTTCGACGGCGCAGACCTTCCTCGCCTCGGCGCGTGGCCGCGCCAACCTGCGGGTGGAAACCGATGCCCAGGCAGGGCGACTGCTCTTCGATGGCAAGCGATGCGTGGGGGCGACGTTCCGCCAGGGCGGCGCGATGCGCGAGATCAGGGCCAGCCGCGAGGTGGTGGTCTGCGGCGGCGCGGTGAATTCGCCGCATCTGCTGCAAGTCTCCGGCATCGGACCGGGCGCGCACCTGCACGACATCGGCGTGGAGGTGCTGCATGACCTGCCGGGGGTTGGGGCCAATCTGCAGGACCATTACGTGGCCCGCGTGTCGCACCGGGTGCGTGGCAGCATTTCCACCAACCAATTGGCCACCGGGCTGCGGCTGATGGTCGAGGTGGCGAAGTTCGCGCTGTCCGGCAACGGTGCGCTGACCTTCGGGGTCACCACCGCGCAGGTGTTCTGCAACTCGCGCGAGGGGCTGGCGAGCCCGGACCTGCAATTGCTGTTCACCCCGGCCAGCTACGATCCCGTCCGTTTCGGCAAGCTGGAGCGCGAGGGCGGCATGACGGTGGCCGTCTGCCCGGTGCGGCCGGACAGCCGGGGCACCATCATGGCAGGCTCGGCCGACCCGTTCGCGCGGCCGCGCATCCAGCCGAACTACCTCTCCGCCGCCTCGGACCAGGCGGTGCTGGCCGCCGGCATTCGCCTGACCCGCGCCATCTTCGCCGCCCCGGCCATGGCGCAGCACAGCGTGGTGGAGACGCTGCCGGGACCGGACGTGCAAAGCGATGCGGCGCTGCTGGACTACATGCGCGGCTACGGCAACACGCTGTACCACCCGGTGGGCACCTGCCGCATGGGCGAGGGGCCCGGGGCGGTGGTGGATTCGCGGCTGCGGGTGCATGGGATCGGCGGGCTGCGGGTGATCGATGCCTCGGTGATGCCGGCACTGACCTCGGGCAATACCAATGCGCCGACGATCATGATCGGGGAGAAGGGGGCGGCGATGATTTTGGAGGATGCCAGGGGGTAGGGGAGGGAAGGTCAGGGCAACGCACGAAACCCGTTGGAGCCCGCCCGCCGCGGCCGTGCCTTGGCATCCGCCGGACAGCGCCCCCACGAAGACGATATCACCAGGCGGCCGGCGAGGCCGGCACGGCGGGTTGCGCGCAGGCGTGGTGGCGGACAAGCTGTGGGGCGAAGGCCGGGCCTCCGACGAGGCCTCATCCCGCCAGAAGGAGCACGACGTGAGCCATCCGCCTGTCGCCCAGTCCGTGACCTGGATCTATACCGAGGACCTCGATGCCACCTGCCGGTTCTATGGCCAGACGCTGGGGCTGGAGCAGGTGCTGGAGCAGCCCGGCGCCGATGGCGGCGGCTGCCGCATCTTCCGCCATAGCCCGTCGAGCTTCCTGGGCGTGTGCCGCGTGCGGCCGGGCCGCTGGGTGGAGCCGAAGGGTGTGGTCATCACCTTCGTGACGCCGGACATCGAGGGCTGGCACCGCTACCTGCTCGCCCGCGGGGTGACGCCGGAGGGGCCGCCGAGCTATAGCGCGGCGTTCAACGTGGACAGCTTCTTTGCCGCCGACCCGAACGGCTACAAGCTGGAATTCCAGAATTTCCGCGATCCGGCCTGGCCGCGCGGCTGAGGGCGGTTGGGATCAGCCCCAGCGGTCGCGCCAACTGTTGAGCCCGGGGGGATAGGGCAGGGCGGTTGCCTCGTACACGCCGCGGGCGATGGCGCGGGCGAAGACCAGGGTGGCGGCGTGACCGATCAGGGTGAGGTCGAGTTCGTCGGCCAGGGGCGCCGCGCCGGTCGCCGCGGCGAAGACGGTGTCGCCGTCGGATGGCGCGTGGGTGGGCAGGATGGCGCGGGCCAGGCCGTCATTGGCCATGATCGCCAGGCGCTTGCACTGGGCCTTGGTGAGCGCGGCGTCGGTGGCGACCAGGCCGATGGTGGTGGCGGTGGCCGGCGGCGGCAGGCCCTTCAGCCGCGGCGCAAGCAGGTCCGGGGTGAAGCGGGCAGGCAGGCCGCGGCCGCCGTACTCGGTGCCGACTTCGTAGGGTGCGGCCCAGAAATGCGGGCCGTCGCCGATGGTGGCGCTGCCGACGGCGTTGACCGCGACGATGGCGGAAACGGTATAGCCCTGGGGCAGCTTCACGCTGGCAGAGCCGATGCCGCCCTTGACCGTCGCGGTGGTGGCGCCGGTGCCGGCGCCGATGGTGCCGAGGGCGAAGGCGCCGTGCGTGGCCGCCGCAGCCGCCGCCCAGCCGAGGTCGCGATAGGGCGAGAAACGGCCCCAATCCTTGTTGCCGCCGTTCAGCAGGTCGAACAGGATCGCCTGCGGCACGATCGGGATCAGCGCGTCGCGCAGGCGCAGGCCGCGGCCATGTTCGCGCAGCCAGGCCTGCACCCCGCCGGCAGCGTCCAGCCCGTAGGCCGAGCCGCCGGACAGCACGAAGGCGTTGACCTTCTGCTGGGTCATCTCCGGCGCCAGCATCGCCGTGTCGCGGCTGCCCGGCGCGCCGCCGAGGATGACCGCCGAGGCGGTGACCGCTTCGTCGAACAGAATGGCGGTGGCGCCGGTGCCGGCGGCAAGGTCGGTGGCGTGTCCGACCGCGATGCCGGCGATGTCGGTCAACAGGTTGCGCATCGGTGCAGGCTACCGCTGGGCGGGGCGGGGCGGCAATACCCCGGTGTTGGTGCGAAGGAGGAAGGATCTTCTTTTTCTGAAGAAAAAGAAGCAAAAAGACTTTTTATTCAATAAGGTAGTCAAGTTTTATTCTTAGTGTATGAAAGTTTTTTGGTTCTTTTTTTCAAAAAAGAACATTCTTCCTGCCGCTCTCCCTATGCCAGCGCCAGCAGCACCACCCCCGTGCAGATGAGCGCCAGCGCCGCGGCGTGTTGCAGGCCGAGTGGCTCGCCGAAGGCGAAATGCCCGATCATCGCTGCGGCGACATAGGAGATGGCGGTGCAGGGCAGGGCCACCGACATCGGGATGCGCCGCAGCGCGACGATGTACAGGATCGCGGCGCCGCCATACAGGCCGAGGCCGATGATGGTGTGCCAGTCCAGCAGCTGGGCGCGGAAATCGGCCGCCCCGGCGCCGGATTTCAGCAGCGTCTGCCCGGCCATGCTGGTGACGATGGCGGCGGCGAGGATCAGCCAGTAGGGCGCCATCCCGGTCATGCGGTTTCGCCGCGGTTGGCGGTTGACGCGGCGCTGCGCGCGATCAGCCGCACCGTTCCCTGGGGCTTGCCGTTGGCCGACAGGAAGGTGCGGCCGACATATTCGCCCATCACGCCCAGGATGAGCGACTGCACGCCGGAGACCAGCAGGATCGCGGTCATGGTGGAGGCCCAGCCCGAGGGGGTGTCGCGGCGCATCAGCGCCTCGCCAATTGTCATGACCGCGCCGATCATGCCCAGCGTGGCCATCGCCACACCGGCCAGGATCGCCATGCGCAGGGGCGCGAGCGAGAAGCTGGTGGCCAGGTTCAGCCACAGCCGCACCAGGCGTTTGACGGTGTAGTTGCTGCGGCCCTCGGCGCGCGGCAGGTGGCGCACCTCGATGCTGTCGATGCGCTGGGTCACTTCCATCACCAGGCCGTCGATATAGGGGTATGGCCCGCGGTAGCGGGTGACGCTGCGCACCACCAGGGCGGACATGCAGCGGAACGAGGAGAGATAGAGGCCCTTCGGCTTGTCCAGCAGCCAGTCGGCCACCTTGTTGGCGAACCGGCTGCCCAGGTTGCGCCAGGGGGCGTGCTTCTTGCTGGCGTAGCGCGTGTACACCACGTCCCAGTTGCCGAGGCGGGCGTGGTCGTAAAGCCTGGTGACCTCCTCCGGCGGGTTCTGCAGGTCGTCGTCCATGGTGATGACGTAGCGGCCGCTGGCGTGGCGCAGCCCGGTCATCACCGCGTTGTGCTCGCCGTAGTTGCGGGCGTGCTCGATATAGACCACGCGCAGCGGCGCGCCGGTGCCCGCGGCGAGCGGCGGGTTGGCGACGACCGCCCGGCAGACTTCGGCGGAATTGTCGGGGCTGCCGTCGTTGACCAGGACCACCTCCATCCCGCCTTCGGGCTGCAGGGCCGCCAGCGCCTCGACCAGCAATGCCACCGTGGCGGCGCCGCGATAGACCGGCACGACGATCGACAGGCCCGGCGCGGGAGCTGCAATGCGGCGCGCTGCGGGCAGGGACCTGCCGATGTAGCGCGGTGCCAATGGGGGCGGCATTTGGGGTGACGTGGGGGGTGGCATCGGGCGAGGCATGGGCGTGGTGTCCTCGGGGTCGGGGAGCGCGGTCATGCGGCGGCGCCGGGCTTGCGGGCGGTGGCCAGGATGGAGCCGCCGGCCGGCGCCGACAGGCCCAGGCGGCGTTCCAACTCGGTCAGGGCGTGAAATGTGGCATCGATGAGCGGCGGAAACGCGGCGACATCGGACATTGTTTCGCCGCCTTCGGCCGGCGCGCGGGCCAGCACCTTGCGCTGCAGCACCATCAACGGCAGCAGCAGGGTGTTCCAGTAGCGGGTGCGCACCTGGGTGAAGCCGGAAGCGGCGAGGTCGCGGGCCAGCGCGCCGGCGGTGGTGCGGCGGATGTTGTGCACCTGTCGGTCATGCGCGCTCAGCAGCCACTGGTAGGCCGGCATGTTCAGCACCAGCAGGCCGCCGGGGGCCAGGACGCGGCGCAGCTCGACCAGGGCGACGGCGGGGGCCACGGCGCGGTGGCACAGCACATCGGCGCTGACCACCGCGGCGAAGCTGGCGTCGGCGAAGGGCAGGGCGTTGATGCTGCCGCGCACGATGCGCGCGCCCGACTTGGCGGCGGCGCGCGGGGCGGCGGCGGCGGCATATTCCAGGCCGTAAAGCGCCAAATCCGGCCGTTCGCGCAGGCGTGCCAGCAGCCCGCCGGTGCCGCAGCCGGCATCCAGCACCCGGCCGCGCACACCGTCCACGGCGTCGGCGATGCGGGCGTGCAGGGCGCGATACCACCACATGCGCCCCTCGGCGTCGTCCATCAGCGCGTATTCGCCCGGCTCCATGGCGGGTTTCTGGCACAGATCGGGGCGGTCGCGCAGGGGGGGAGCTGCGGGCGGCGGACACGCGCCTTGCTCCCGCCATGCCGGGCGGCGAAACTGCGCCGGCATGTCCCTCGCCCTGCCCGCTGCTCCAGCCCTGCGCCGGTTGCGTGCGGCGTTCGCCATCTGGCCGGCGCTGCTGGTGCCGCTGCTGTTCGTGCCGATGGTGCTGGCGCCGCCGGTCAACCACGACGTGGCCGCCGTGCTGGGGTTCAGCGAGCGCTGGCTGGGCGGGGAGCGGCTGTATGTCGATCTGATCGACGTCAACCCGCCGTTGATCTACGTGCTGAACCTGCTGCCGGCCGCAATCAGCCGGGCCACCGGGCTGGACGGGATCGTGGCGCTGCAGGCCTGCCTGGTGGCGCTGGGCCTGGCGTTGTGGCGCCTGGCGCTGGTGGTGCGCGCGCGGGCGGGCGAGGGCGCGGTGGAGCGGGTGCTGCTGGACGTGCTGCCGGGGCTGGTGGCGTTCGGCGCCGGCTATGATTTCGGCCAGCGCGAGACGCTGATGGCGGCGATGGGCTTGCCGTATCTGCTGGCGGCGGCGCGGCGGATGGCGGGCGACCGGCCAGGCTGGGGCCTGTTGGCTGCCGTGGTGGCCGCGCTCGGCTTTGCATTGAAGCCGCATTTCCTGGCGGTGCCGGCGCTGGTGGAGGCAGCGGTGCTGGTTGCGGCCCTGCGGCGAGGCAGGGGCGTCGCCGCGCTGCGCGACCCGGTGCCCTGGGTGATGGCGGCGCTGTGGCTGCTGTATCTCGCCAGCCTGCCGGTGCTGTTCCCCGACTATCTCGGGACCGTGGTTCCGCTGGTGCTGGGCTTCTACCTGGACAATGGCGGGCAGACGCCCTGGGGGCTGCTGACCCTGCCGCGGCTGGGCACGGTGGTGGCGTTCCTGCTGCCGCTGGCGGTGCTGGCCTGGCGGCAGGCCGGCGGCTTGCCGCGCGTGCTGTCGCTGGCGGCACTTGGCGCGCTGGCCTCGGCGCTGGCCCAGCACAAGGGCTGGTCGTACCATATCATGCCGATCGAGCTGTTCACCTGCTCGCTGGCCACCGTGCTGGCGGCGCGCTGGCTGGACCGGCTGCGCGCCGGGGGCGACGGGCGGGCGGCGCGGGTGGCGGCGGGGCTGGCCGCCCTGTTCGCGCTCTACCTTGTCTCCGAAGGCGAGGCGCCGTGGAACCAGCTCACCTGGCGCCAATCCGACGCCTATGCCCTGACCGCCATGCTGCGCGAACATGCACAGGGCGAGCGGGTGCTGGTGCTGTCGCCGGGAATCGCACCGATCTACCCGGCGCTGAACTACGCCCATGCCCGCATGACCCTGCGCACCATGAACATCTGGCTGCTGGAGGGTGCCTACCTGCAATGCCCGGCGAGCGGTCGGCGCTACCGCGAGGTGTGGGACATGGGGCGGCCGGAATTCTTCGTCTATCGCACCGTGGCCGAGGATTTCGCCCGCGCGCCGCCGGCCGCGGTGGTGATCGACAGCATGTCGGCGATTCCCGATTGCGACGGCGAGGCGTTCAGCCTGATCGACTATTTCAGCCGCCACCCGCTGTTCGCCGAGGTCTGGTCGCACTACGCCGAGGTCGGGCGGCACGGGCGCTACACGGTCTATGCGCGCCATGACTAGGGCGCATGGCTTCCGTCGCAAGGTTGCTGTTTAATGGCGCCAAGGGAAGGCCAGGGGCTTCGCCCCTGGACCCCAGCAGGGGGCCGAGCCCCCTGCACCCTCACCAATGGGGTCTGGGGGGCCTCCCCCCAGCGGGTCCAGGGCAGAGCCCTGGCCTTAGCTTTCTAGAAGGGACATGCGATGGCCTTCCTGACCGAACCCGCGCCGCCGCGCGGCGAAGTGTTGCCGGTGCTGCCGGGCATCACAAGGCTGGTGGCCGCCAACCCTGGCCCGATGACCTACAACGGCACCAACACCTATCTGATCGCGGAGGAGGACGGTTTCGCGGTGCTGGACCCTGGCCCGGACCAGGCCGAGCACGTGGCCGACATCCTGCGGGTGACCGGGGGCCGGGTGGCACGGATCATCCTGTCGCACACCCATCCCGACCATCTCGGCGCGGTGCCGGCGCTGAAGGCGGCGACCGGCGCCAAGGTGTGGAGCTTCCACCGCAGCCAGGAGCCGTCGCACACGCCGGACGTGGCCATGCGGGACGGCGACGAGGTGACCGGCTGGACGGCGATCCACACGCCGGGCCACGCCTCGGACCATCTGTGCTTCGCGCGCGGCGGGGTGGTGTTCACCGCGGACCACATCATGAGCTGGTCCACCAGCATCGTCAGCCCGCCGAACGGCAACATGACGGACTACTTCGCCTCGCTGCGCCTGCTGCTGGCGCGGCCGGACACCATGTATCTCCCCGGCCACGGCCCGATGATCACCGACCCGCACCCCTTCACCCGCGCCCTGCTGGCGCATCGCACCCTGCGCGAGCAGGCGATCGCCGCGTCGCTGAAGACCGGGCCGAAATCCACCATGGCGCTGGTCGATGCGCTGTACACCACGATCGGCGCGCATCTGCGTCCGGCGGCCCAGCGCAACGTGATCGCCCATCTGGAGAAGCTGCGCGACGAGGGCCGCGCGGTGGAAGATGGCGAGACATGGCGGGCGGCGTGAGCGATCCGCGCGCGCAGCCTTCGTTCTGGGCGGCACCCTTCGCCAGTGGCGAGGTGGAGGTGCTGCCGGCCTGGATCGACGCCAACAACCACATGAACCTGGCGTACTACACGGTGGCCTTCGATCTGGCGACCGACGTGATCTTCGACGTGTTCGACTGCTCCTATGCCTACAAGGACCGGGTGGGCTGCGGCACCTTCGCCGCCGAGTCGCACAACATGTACGAGGCCGAGCTGCTGCTGGGCGAGCGTGCCCGCATCGTCACCCACGTGGTGGGGGTGGACGCCAAGCGGGTGCACCTGGCGCACGAGATGTATCGCGCCGATGACGGCCGCCGGGCGGCGACGCAGGAACTGATGTACCTGCATGTCGATCTGGGCATCCGCCGGGTCGTCCCCTGGCCCGACGACGTTCGCGCCCGCATCCAGGCGGCCTGCGAGTCGCACGCCACGATCGCGCGGCCCGACTGGACCGGCCGCCGCATCGCAATGCCCGCCCCCACGCGACAATCCATTCCGAGCCCGAGGAAGTGAGCGAAAGTTTTCGCTTCTTTTTTCAAAAAGAAGCGCTTGTTCTTTTTTGAAAAAAAGAACCAAAAAACCTCCATTCATTTTCAAAGTGAATTCACCGCACGGGGGCCTGTTGCGCCGCAGGGGGCGCCTCTATGGTGGGGCATGCCCTTCGACGCCCCTTCTCCCGCCGATTCCGCGCGTGCCCGTGACCGCCGGCATGTGGCGCTGTGGCTGTTCGCCATGTGCGGCATGATCCTGGTGATGGTGGCGATCGGCGGGGCCACGCGGCTGACCGGGTCGGGCCTGTCGATCATGGAGTGGGCGCCGCTGCGTGGCACGCTGCCGCCGCTGTCGGAGGCGGAGTGGAACCGGCTGTATGCGCTCTACCGGCAAATTCCCCAGTACGAGCTGGTCAACAAGGGTTTCGGGCTGGCGGGGTTCAAGGAGATCTTCTGGCTGGAGTGGCTGCATCGGCTATGGGGGCGGCTGATCGGCTTGGCCTTCATCGTGCCGTTGGGCTGGCTGTGGTGGCGGCGCGCGGTGCCCCGCGCGCTGGTTCCGCGGCTGCTGGGGCTGTTCGTGCTGGGCGGGCTGCAGGGCGTGGTGGGCTGGTTCATGGTGGCGTCCGGCTTCTTCGCGGACGCGACCGCGGTGTCGCCGTATCGGCTGGTGGTGCATCTGGGCCTGGCGCTGGTGCTGTATGCCGCCATCCTGTGGACCGCGCTGGATGTGCTGAGCACCAGGCCCGTGGAGGCCTCGCGCGGGCTGCGGCGGCTGGTGGGTGCTACGGCGGCGTGCGTGGCGCTGACCATCCTGGCCGGCGGGTTCGTCGCCGGGCTGAAGGCGGGGCTGGACTACAACACCTTCCCGCTGATGGGGGGGCGGGTGGTGCCCGCGGGGTATGCGGCGCTTGATCCGTTCCTGCTGAATTTCGTCGAGAACATCGCCGCGGTGCAATTCAACCACCGGCTGCTGGCGACGCTGTCGCTGCTGCTGGCGGGTGCCTGCCTGGTGGCGGGGTGGCGCAGTGCGGCGCGTCCGGCGTTGCTGGCCCTGGCCGGGGCGGTGGGGGTGCAATACGGGCTCGGCATCGCCACCTTGATCTATGTGGTGCCGGCGGGGCTGGGCACCGCGCACCAGGCCATGGCGGTGCTGGTGCTGACCGCCGCCCTGGTGGCGCTGGACCAGCTGCGAACCCGGCGGCCCCCTTTGTGATGGAGCTTTGCGAGCCATGACCACGCCCCTGGCCGTGACCGACGATCTGTTCTTCGCCCGCGCGGGGGCGACCCTGGAGCGTGAGGCTGCGGAACGGCTGACCCGCGATGCGCTGGCCAGTGCGGATGACGGCGAACTGTTCCTGGAATATCGCGAGAGCGAGAGCATCAACCTGGATGACGGGCGCATCCGTGCCGCCGGGTTCGACACCGCGCTGGGCTTCGGGCTGCGCGCGGTGGCCGGCGAGGCGGCCGGCTATGCCCATGCCGGTGAGCTGACCGAGGCGGCGCTGGGGCGGGCGGTGGCCACGGTGGCCGCGGTGGCGTCCGGCCATTCCGGCGTGGCGGCCGAGGCGCCGCAGGGCACCAACCGGCGCCTCTATACCGATGCCAATCCGCTATCGGGCATGGATTTCGCCAAGCGCACCGGGGTGCTGTCGGAAATCGACGCCTATGCCCGCGCCCGCGATCCGCGCGTGCGCCAGGTGATGGCGTCGCTGGCCGGGGAATGGCAGGCGGTGCAGATCATCCGCGCCGACGGCACAAGGGTGGCCGATCTGCGCCCGCTGGTGCGGCTCAGCGTATCCGTGGTGGTGGAATCCGGCGGCCGGCGCGAGACCGGCAGCTTCGGCACCGGCGGCCGCTTCTCCTATGAGCGGTTGGTGACGCCCGAGACGTGGCGGGCGGCGGTGGACGAGGCGCTGCGCCAGGCGCTGGTGAACCTGGACAGCATTCCCGCGCCGGCCGGCGAGATGGCGGTGGTGCTGGGGTCCGGCTGGCCCGGCATCCTGCTGCACGAGGCGATCGGCCATGGGCTGGAGGGTGACTTCAACCGCAAGAAGACCTCGGCGTTTTCGGGGTTGATGGGCCAGCGCATCGCCTCGCCCGGGGTGACGGTGGTGGATGACGGCACCCTGGCCGACCGGCGCGGCAGCCTGACAGTGGATGACGAGGGCACGCCGACCGGGCGCACCGTGCTGATCGAGGACGGCATCCTGACCGGCTACCTGCAGGATCGGCTCAATGCACGGCTGATGGGTGCGCGGCCCACCGGCAACGGGCGGCGGCAGAGCTATGCCCATGCGCCGATGCCGCGGATGACCAACACGGTGATGCTGAACGGCACCGCCACGCCGGAGGAAGTGATCCGCTCGGTGTCCAAGGGCATCTATGCGGTGAATTTCGGCGGCGGGCAGGTGGATATCACGTCCGGGAAATTCGTGTTCTCGGCCAGCGAGGCGTACCTGATCGAGGACGGGCGGATCGGTGCCGCCGTGAAGGGGGCCACCCTGATCGGCAACGGGCCGGATGCGCTGACCAAGGTGGAGCTGGTGGCCAACGACATGGCGCTGGATCCCGGCATCGGCACCTGCGGCAAGAGCGGGCAGGGCGTGCCGGTGGGCGTGGGGCAGCCGACGATGCGGCTTGGCGGCCTGACCGTGGGCGGCACGGCGGCCTGACCGGCCAGGTCTTTCCCGGTCCAGGCTTTCCTTGGGCGGCCTTCCCGAACGCACGGTTTCGGGACGCGGCGCGCGATAAAGATTTCAAAGGAACGTGAAACCGCAGTCGGTGACCGCTGCCATGTGGCGCGGGTAACACCGATGTGATGGTGCAAAAATGACGTCCCGCTCCCGCGGAATGGGGCGTTCTGTCCTGTTTTGTGCGATGAGTGTTCTTATCGTTGCTGCAATGATGATTGAAAATTTAGAATTCAGTCATTTCTACTCGACATAAGCCGAAAATGACGAAACGCCCCGGATGTTTGCGGGTTGCGCATAACCGGCGGAATTCCCTAAGTTTTTTTGTGGCCGCCGTCGGAGTGTCGCGATTGCGGCGGGTGCGCCGCGAGACAAAACCGACCCGATGCCGGCGATCGTTAATTCGACGTTCATCGATCGTATTAACGTCGTCTTAACGACGTTAACACGAAGGTATGCGTGCGAGGGTCGATAAATATCCTCACAGAACGGGTCACCCCAGGTGGCCCATCCATTTCGGATGAAAAGGGCTCACACCATGTCCAACCGTACCGTTTCCGTCTCCAAGGTCCGCCTCGGCGCGATGAGCCCGGCGCTGGAGACCTCCAAGGTCTGCCTCGGCGCGATGAGCCCGGCGCTGGAGACCTCCAAGGTCCGCCTTGGTGCGATGAGCCCGGCGCTGGAGACCTCCAAGGTCCGCCTCGGTGCGATGAGCCCGGCGCT
>JADLHF010000155.1 GCA_020848935.1 Acetobacteraceae bacterium | reverse complement strand
CGCCTTCTTGTCTTCGAGGTTGAGTGGCATTCATTGACCTCCTGGCCTCCAAGATCACACCAACGGGATACGCCACGCCGCGCATCCCACCCTCGACTGGTGACCTCGAAAGCCAGAGCCGCTGCGCTCCCGCACCTGCGGGAGCCCGGCGGGAAACCCAGGCTCAGCGGTTCACCATCTGCGCAGGCTGCAAGCAATTAAGGACCCCCACGGGTCCGCCTGCGGTCTCCGATGGAGACGCGCGCCCGTCGCTCGACGGCCCCGCGCGCCCGCACCAAATCATCCGCCGCGGCGTCGCTCAGACACCGAGGCTCGTCTGATCGACCGTCACCCCCGGCCCCATGGTCGAGGAGACGGTGACCTTCTTCAGGTACACGCCCTTGGACGCGGCCGGCTTGGCCCGCCCCAGATCGGCGAGCAGCGCCTGCAGATTCTCCTTCAGCGCCGCTATCTCGAAATTCGCCTTGCCGATCGTGCAATGCACGATGCCCGCCTTGTCGACGCGATAGCGCACCTGACCCGCCTTGGCGTTCTTCACCGCGCCGGTAACGTCCGGTGTCACGGTGCCGACTTTCGGATTTGGCATCAGGCCGCGGGGACCGAGGATCTGGCCCAGCTGGCCGACCACGCGCATCGCATCCGGGCTCGCGATCACGACGTCGAAGTTGATCTCACCGGCCTTGACTTTCTCGGCCAGATCCTCGAGACCGACGATGTCGGCGCCCGCAGCCCGCGCCGCGTCCTGGTTCTTGCCACCCGTGAAGACAGCGACGCGCACCGTCTTGCCGGTACCGTGCGGCAGCAGAGTCGAGCCGCGCACCTGCTGATCGGACTTGCTGGCATCGATCCCGAGGTTGATCGCGGCGTCGACGGACTCGGCAAACCTGGCGGTCGCGAACTCCTTGACCAGCGCCAGCGCCTCGTCGATCGGGTACTGCCTGCCCGGCGTGAGCTTCGCCTTCCACGCCTGGACGCGTTTGGCCACTGCTGACATGTCAGGTGCCCTCCACGTCGATGCCCATGCTGCGGGCACTGCCCGCGATCGT
Organism: Acetobacteraceae bacterium; assembly: GCA_020848935.1. GTDB lineage: Bacteria > Pseudomonadota > Alphaproteobacteria > Acetobacterales > Acetobacteraceae > CAMDGX01. Next base: position 1,606 of record JADLHF010000155.1, on the reverse strand, counting down.
GCGCACCGCCGCCTCGAGATCGGCAGCCGTGAGATCCGGCTGCTTCGTCCTGGCAATCTCCTCGAGCTGCCTGCGGCTGATCTTGCCGACCTTGACGGTGTTGGGCGTGCCGCTGCCCTTCTCGACACCGACGCTCTTGCGGATCAGCACCGCCGCGGGTGGCGACTTCATGATGAAGGTGAAGCTGCGGTCCGAATACACGGTGATCACCACCGGAATCGGCAGCCCCTTCTCGATCTTCTGGGTCTGCGCATTGAACTGCTTGCAGAACTCCATGATATTGACGCCCTGCTGGCCGAGTGCAGGCCCGATCGGGGGCGACGGGTTCGCGCTCCCCGCGGGCACCTGCAGCTTGATGTAGCCCTGTACCTTCTTCGCCATGTCTCAACGTACTCCCGGGTACAAACGCCTTGCGGGCTCCCCGCTGGTTGATCGGATCAGATCTTCTCGATCTGCGAGAAATCCAGCTCCACCGGTGTCGAGCGGCCGAGAATCTGCACCGCCACCTGCAGGCGGTTCTTCTCGTAGTTCACGTTCTCCACGACGCCGTTGAAGTCATTGAACGGCCCTCCGGTCACGCGCACCACCTGGCCGGGCTCGAACAGCACCTTGGGTCGCGGCTTGTCGACACCCTCCTCGACCCGCTGCAGGATGCGGTTGGCCTCCTTGTCCGAAATCGGCGCCGGCTTGTCGCTCGTGCCACCGATGAAGCCCAGCACCTTGGGCACGTCGCGGACGAGATGCCAGGTCTGCTCGTCCATCTCCATCTGCACCAGCACGTACCCAGGGTAGAACTTGCGCTCGCTGCGCCGCTTCTGCCCGTCGCGCATCTCGACGACTTCCTCGGTCGGCACCAGTATCTCGCCGAACCTGTGCTCCAGCCCCTCGCGCCTGATACGCTCCTTCAATGCCTCGGCGACGCGGTGCTCGAAGTTCGAGTAGGCGTGCACGACATACCATCTCAATGCCACGGCGCTCAGCTCCCCTGGCCAGTCAGCAATTTCGTGGCCCAGGCCAGAAACAGATCGAGAACCCAGAAGAACAGGCCCGCAACACCGAGGAAACCGAACACCACCGCGGTCATCGTCAGCGTCTCCTGCCGCACCGGCCACACCACCTTGCGCAGCTCGATGCGCGAATCGAGCACGAAGCGCCAGAAGCCGCGGCCGGTGGGCGAAATACCGAAGGCCGCTGCCGCCAGCACCAGGCCGACAATCAGCCCGAGCCAGCGGATCCAGCCGGGCTGCGCGGCCAGCACGTAGTAGGCCGCGATGCCGGCGATCACCAGGAGCACCGCCACGGTCTGCAGGGCCTTGTCGGCGCCGCTGCCGCTGCCCTGTTGCTGAACCTGTTCGCTCATCGTACGTCCGTCGTTTCCCGAAGCATGGCAGGCCAGGAGGGAATCGAACCCCCAACCTGCGGTTTTGGAGACCGCCGCTCTGCCAATTGAGCTACTGGCCTTCGCTATAGAGCCCTATTTCAGGATCCTGGAAACGACGCCGGCGCCGACGGTGCGTCCGCCCTCGCGGATCGCAAAGCGCAGCCCCTCCTCCATCGCGATCGGGGCGATCAGCTCCACCGTCATCTTGATGTTGTCCCCGGGCAT
>JADLHF010000154.1 GCA_020848935.1 Acetobacteraceae bacterium | reverse complement strand
TCACCGAAATCCTGACCTTCCTGCGCGTCAGCGTCCCGCAGGCGTGGAGCACGTTCGCCGATCAGATCTCCGACAACTTCAGGGTCATCAGGCCAGAAGGTTTTCGGGTTATCGGGTGAACGGAGTATTCATTCCTCGGCGTGCGTTGACATGGCATCGCCCGGCCCGCATGACCAACGGAAATGTTCCCCGGGAGGATACCATGAGCAGCACATCCACCACCCAGGCGCGGCGCATGACCACGGCCCAGGCCGTCGTCGCCACCCTGGCCGCCAACGACGTGGACACCATCTTCTGCCTGCCCGGCGTCCAGAACGACCACCTGTTCGACGCGCTGCACCAGGCCCAGAACAGCATCCGCCCGATCCACACCCGCCACGAACAGGCCACCGCCTACATGGCGCTGGGGGCCGCCATGGCCACCGGCAAGCCGCAGGTCTACTCCGTCGTCCCCGGCCCCGGCTTCCTCAACACCACCGCCGCACTTTCCACCGCCTATGCCTGCAACGCCCCGATCATGGCGCTGGTCGGCCAGATCCCCGCCGCCGCCATCGGCCGCGGCTACGGCCTGCTGCACGAAATCCCCGACCAGCTCGCCATCATGCGCGGCCTCACCAAGCACGCCGCCCGCATCCGCGGCCCCGCCGAGGCACCCGGCATCGTCGCCGAAGCCTTCCGCCAGATGCGCGACGGCCGCCCGCGCCCGGTCGCCCTGGAATGCGCCATCGACGTCTGGAACCGCCCCGCCGACGTGCTGATCCCCGCCGGCCCCGCCCTGCCCGCCGCCCCCCCGATCGACACCGACGCCATCGCCCGCGCCGCCGCGCTGCTGGCGAAAGCCGAGCGCCCGGTCATCGTCGTCGGCGGCGGCGCCCAGGATGCCAGCGCCGAGGTCACCGCACTCGCCACCCTGCTCCAGGCCCCGGTGATCTCCCACCGCATGGGCCGCGGCGTGCTGGACAGCCGCAACCCGCTCAGCCTCAACATCCACGCCGGCCACACCCCCTGGGCCACCACCGACGTCGTGCTCGCCATCGGCACCCGCCTCCAGGCCCAGCTCCAAGGCTGGGGCACGGACGCGAACATGAAAATCATCCGCATCGACGCCGACTCCGAGGAGCTCGACCGCATCGAGGCCCCCGCCATCGGCATCACCGGCGACGCCGCCCCCACCCTGCGCGCCCTGCTCGCCGCCCTGCCCACCACCCCCCGCCCCTCGCGCACCGAGGAGATGCTGGCCATCCGCGCCAAGAGCGAGGCCGCCCTGTCCGGCCTGCAACCGCAGATCGACCTGCTGCGCGCCATCCGCGACGTCGTCCCCGCCGAGGGCATCATCGTCGACGAGCTGACCCAGCTCGGCTACGCCGGGCGCATGGTCATGCCCACCTGGCGCCCGCGCAGCTTCCTCTCGCCGGGCTACCAGGGCACGCTCGGCTGGGGCCTCTCCACCGCCATGGGCGCCAAGGTCGCCTGCCCCGCCGCCCCGGTGGTCTCGATGACCGGCGATGGCGGCTTCATGTTCCAGATCCAGGAACTCGCCACCGCCGTCCAGCACCGCATCCCCGTCGTGGTCGTGCTGGTCAATGACGGCGCCTACGGCAATGTCCGCCGCACCCAGATCAACGCCTATGGCGGCCGCGTCATCGCCAGCGAGCTGTCCAACCCCGACTTCCTCCGCCTGGCCGAGAGCTTCGGCGCCCTCGGCCTGCGCGCCGAAACCCCGGACGCCCTGCGCACGGCGCTGGAACAGGGCCTGACCGCCGAGCGCCCCACCGTGATCGAGGTCCCCGCCACCCAGATGCCCGACCCCTGGGGCTTCCTCCGCCTGCCGCGCAACCGCGGCTGATGCCATGTGGAACAAATACGACCGCACCGCCGCCCGCGCCCACGGCGCCGAAGGCCGCCTGCTGCGCCCCTCCAGCCCCACCATCGACATCCACGCCCATGCGGTGGCACCCAAGGCGGCCGAATTCGTCCGCCCCCATCTCCCCCCGCCGCACAGCACCGCCTCGGCCGCCACCCGCGAACTCGGCGCCAAGCAAAGCCGCGACCGCGCCTCCCGCCTCGCCAACCCCGCCGAACGCCTCGCCGAACTCGACGCCATGGGCATCGACATCCAGGTCGTCATGCCCTCGCCCGGCCAGTGCTACCACGCGCTCGCCCCAGACCCCGCCGCCACCGCCGCCCGCCTGGTCAACGAAGGCATGGCCGAATTCTGCGCCCACCGGCCGGACCGCCTGATCCCCTTCGGCACCGTCCCCCTCCAGGCACCGGACGCCGGCGTCGCCGAGCTCGAACACTGCGCCACCGTCCTGCGCTTCAAGGGCGTCCAGGTGCTGACCAACGTCGCCGGCGCCGAGCTGTCCGACCCCCGCTTCGCCCCCTTCTGGGCCGCCGCCGAACGCCACCGCCTGCTGGTCGTCATCCACCCCGCCGGCTACACCCAGCCCGACCGCTTCCGTGATTTCTACTTCGACAACGTCATCGGCAACCCGCTCGACACCACGGTGGCCCTGCACCACCTGATCATGCACGGCGTCCTCGCCCGCCACCCCGACCTGCGCCTGATGGCCGCCCATGGCGGCGGCTTCCTGCCCGCCTATTCCGGCCGCATCGACCACGCCTGGGGCGCGCGCTCCGACGCCCACGGCACCCTGCCGGAACCGCCCACCACCTACCTGAAGCGCGTCTTCCTCGACAGCGTCGTCTTCACCCCCCACCAGCTCGCCTACCTGGCGCAGGTCTTCGGCCCCGAGAAAATCCTGATGGGCACCGACTACCCGTTCGACATGGGCGAATACGACCCCATCGCCCACATCGCCGGCGCCGGCCTGCGCCCAGCCGAGGTGGCCGCCATCTGCGGCGGCAATGCCCAGGCGCTGCTCGGACTTTAGCGACCGCTGCTCGGACTTTAGCGACCGCTGCTCGGACTTCAGCTACCGCTTCGCGGCGGGCTTCGCCCGCGCCGGAATCCGCTTCGCCGCCGGCGCCCGCTTGACCTTCGCCGTCACCGGCTTGGGCGCCGCGCCCCCACGCAGCTGCGCAATCGTCCCGCGCGACGTGATCTGCTCCGGGTTCATCCGCAGCTCGATCACCGACGGCCGCCCGCTCGAAGCCGCCCGCTTGAACGCCGCGGCGAAATCCTCCGCCTCCTCCACCACCTCGCCATGCCCGCCAAAGCTCTCGATGAACTTCGCAAAGTCGGGATTGGTCAGCCCGGTGCCGGAAACCCGCCCGGGATAGGTCCGCTCCTGGTACATCCGGATCGTCCCGTACATCTGGTTGTTGAACACCAGAATGACCGGCGCCACGCCATGGTGGAACGCGGTGGCCAGTTCCTGCCCCGTCATCAGGAACCCGCCATCGCCGACAAAGCACACCACCTGCCGGTTACGGAACGAAATCGCCGCCCCGATCGCCGCCGGCACGCCATACCCCATCGCCCCGTTGGTCGGCCCGATGAACCGCTGCCCGTCCTTGAAGTTGATGAACCGCGGCGGCCAGGTGGCGAAATTCCCGGCATCGCAGGTCAGGATCGCATCGTCCTCCAGCAAGCCCGCCAGCGCATGCATCACCTGCGAAAGGTTCAGCCCCTCATAGGGCTGCACCCCCAGCCCCTTCATGCGGATCTCCCGCAACTCCTTCGTCCAGGCCCCCCACCCCACCTTGCCCACCCGCTCGCCGGCCACCGCGGCGGCAAACGTATTGACATCGGCGACAATCCCCAGCGCCGGGCGCGTCACCCGCCCGATCTCCCCGCCATCGGGATGCACATGCACGATCGGCGCGCCATGCCCGGCCCCGAACAGCGTGTACCCCTGGCTCACCGGCTCGCCCAGCCGCGTCCCGATCGCCAGCACCAGATCCGCCTCCGCCGCCTTGGCCACCAGCGCGGGATCCGAGCCCACGCCCAGATCGCCCGCGTAATTGTCCAGGGTCCCGTCGTACAGAGCCTGGCGCCGGAAACCCACCACCGTGGCGATGTTGTTCGCCACCAGGAAGGTCCGCATATCCGCCCGCGCCGCCTCGCTCCACCGCGACCCGCCCAGGATCGCCAGCGGCCGCTTCGCCTTCGCCAGCATCGCCATCATCTGCGCCACCGCCGCGGGATCGGGATGCGCCGGCGCCACCACCGCCGGCCCGATATCCGCCACCGTGGCCATGCGCTTCTGCATCTCCTCGGAGATCGCGATCACCACCGGGCCGGGCCGGCCAGACACCGCCACATCCACCGCATGGGCGATCAGCTCGGGAATGCGCTTCTCGTCGTCGATCTGCGTCACCCACTTGGCCAGCGGCCCGAACATCCGCCGGTAATCCACCTCCTGGAAGCTCTCACGGTCGGTTTCCGCGAACGGAATCTGCCCCACGAACAGCAGCAGCGGCGTCGAATCCTGCATCGCGATATGCACGCCGATCGCGCCATGGCACGCCCCTGGCCCGCGCGTCACGAACGCCGCCGCCGGCCGCCCGGTCAGCTTGCCATAGGCCTCGGCCATGTTCACCGCGCCCGCCTCGAACCGGCACGTCGTCAGGTGCAGCCGCTGCCGCACGGCATACAGCCCGTCCAGCACATCCAGATAGCTCTCGCCCGGCACCGCGAAGACCTGCTCGATCCCCTGCGCCACCAGCGCATCGGCAATCAGCCGCCCGCCGCTGCGCGCCACCAGCTTGCCGCCCGCCGTCCTGGCCTTCTGCATCGTCCCGTCCCCATTGTCCCGCCGCACCAGACTACTGCGCCTGCTCCGCCGGCAGAAGGCCCGCATCCCCTTCGCGCAGCAGTCGCTCGAAATACGCCACCGTCCGCGCCAGCCCATCGCGCAGCGCCACCCGCGGCTCCCACCCCAGCACCGCGCGCGCGCGGGTGATGTCCGGGCAGCGCTGCAGCGGATCGTCCTGCGGCAGCGGCCGATGCACCAGCCGCGCCCCCCCGCCGGTCAGCGCCAGCACATGCCCCGCCAGCTCGCGCACCTCGATCTCATGGGTGTTGCCCAGGTTGATCGGCCCGATCACCGCATCGTCGCTGTCCATCATCCGCATCAGCCCGTCCACCAGGTCGTCCACGAAACAGAACGACCGCGTCTGCGTCCCCTCGCCATACAGCGTGATGTCCTGCCCGCGCAGCGCCTGCATGATGAAGTTGGAAACCACCCGCCCGTCATCAGGATGCATCCGCGGGCCATAGGTGTTGAAGATCCGCACCACCTTGATGCGCACGCCGTTCTGCCGGTGGTAGTCGAAGAACAGCGTCTCGGCACAGCGCTTGCCCTCGTCGTAACAGGCGCGCGGCCCCGTGGTCGAAACATTGCCGCGATACTCCTCGGTCTGCGGATGCACCGTGGGATCGCCGTAGACCTCGCTGGTCGAGGCCTGCAACACCTTCGCCCCCAGCCGCCGCGCCAGGTCCAGCATGTGCAGCGCCCCCAGCACCGAGGTGCGCGTGGTCTGCACGGGGTCGTTCTGGTAATGCACCGGTGACGCCGGGCACGCCAGGTTGTAGATCTCGTCCACCTCCACCTGCAACGGCACCGTCACGTCGTGGCGCATCGCCTCGAAATTCGGCCGGCCCAGCAGATGGGCGATGTTGTCCTTGCGTCCGGTGAAGTAGTTGTCCACGCACAGCACGTCGTTGCCCCGCGCCACCAGCCGCTCGCACAGATGCGAGCCCACGAAGCCGGCCCCGCCCGTCACCATCACCCGCTTGCGCGCCAGATTCCGCACCTCGCCACACCTCCCGCATCCGTCCATCCCATCCGGTAGCACGCCCGCCCACCCCGCGCGAGGCTGGCGCCGGCCCGGCTTCGCGCTATGCTCCCCGCGCAGCAGGGAGGCACGGCGCCATGCGCGCGATATACGTCATGATCAAGTGCGAAATGGGCGAATCCTACCGCGTCGCCCAGAACGCCGCCGACACCATCGAGGAACTGTCCGAACTCCACTCCACCTCCGGCCAGTACGACCTGCTCGGCAAGTTCTACCTCGCCCCCGCCCAGGATACCGGCCTGTTCGTCACCGAGAAACTGCAAACCCTGCCCGGGGTGAAGGATACCTACACGATCATCACCTTCAATGCCTTCGTTGGAGGGTGAAGAAAGTACGTTCTTTTTTGAAAAAAGAACCAAAAAACTTTCATCAATAAAATCATTCTTAATGAATAAAAAGTCTTTTTGCTTCTTTTTCTTCAGAAAAAGAAGATTCTTTCTTACTGTCTCTGCCAAGGAGCCCCAGAATGCGCGCCGCCATCTTCCGCCAGGGCGACCTGGTCGTCGACACCATCCCCGACCCCGTCCTCGCCGAGGGCCAGGTCCTGGTCCGCACCCGCGCCTGCGGCATCTGCGGCTCCGACCTGCACGCAGCCCGGTTCCCCGAGCAGTTCGCCGCCCTCTCCCGCCGCGGCGGCGCCCGCTGGAACATCGTCGCGGACCGCGACGTGGTGTTCGGCCACGAATTCGTCGCCGAGGTGGTCCACAACGGCCCCGCCACCACCGGCCGCTTCGCGCCGGGCACCATGGTCACCTCCATGCCGCTCACCATCGCCGGACAGGAGGTGATCGGCCTCGGCTACAACCCCGACATGCCCGGCGCCTTCGCCGAATACATGCCGCTGTCCGAACGCATGCTGCTGCCCGTCCCCGCCGGCATGAACCCCGACCACGCCGCCCTGGTCGAGCC
>JADLHF010000153.1 GCA_020848935.1 Acetobacteraceae bacterium | reverse complement strand
TCTCCGGCGGGTTCAGGTCGAAACAGGGCGCCGAGCGCTTCGCAGACATTCGAACCTTGCTGTCGACCGCGAAAAAGCAGGGTTGGGACATCCTCAAGGCTCTGACACAAACGCCAGACCAGTTGATCACCCAAATCCGGCTGACCTGAAGCCGAAAAGCGCTACTTGGGCAGTTACGTTCATTTTTGAAAAAAATCAAAAAAACTTTCATGAATGAAATGGGCGCGGTAACGAGTCACAAAAGTTCTTTTGCTTCTCTTTCTACAGAAAAAGAAGACTTCCTACCCTTCGGCCAGAGGCTCCCGGCTGGCGCGCACGCGTTCCACCCGCCTTCCGTCCATCGCCGCCACTTCGAACAGCCAGCCGCCGAACACGATGCGGTCGCCCTCGCGCGGCACCCGGCGCAGCAGTGCCAGCACCAGCCCGGCCAGGGTGTGGTAGGTGCCGGTGGATGGCAGGCTGGGCAGGCCCAGGCGTGCCTTGACCTCATCGACCGGCATCATGCCGTCCAGCATCAGCGCGGAGACATCGGCCTCGCTGCCGCGATCCGGCGCCGGGGCGGCGCTTTCAGGATCGCCGACGATCGCCTCCAGCAGGTCGTGGGCGGTCACCAGGCCCTCGAAGCTGCCGTATTCGTCCATCACCAGGGCCATGCCGAGGTCGTCGGCGCGCAGGCGTTCCAGGGCGTCGAGCGCGGTCACCGTGTCGGGCATCACGATCGGCTGTCGCAGCGCGTCGGCGATGGACAGCGGGCGGCCGTCCAGGATGGTGTCCAGGATCGTCTTGGTCTGCACCACGCCCACTACGTTGTCGATCGAGCCGTCGCAGACCACGAAGCGCGAGCGCGGACGCTCCTTGAGCGTGGCGGCGATCTCGGCCTGGCTGTCGGTGATGTCCACCCAGGCGACTTCGTTGCGCGGGGTCATGATGGCGCGCACCGGCTTGTCGGCCAGGCGCAGCACGCGCTCGATCATGTCGCGCTCTTCGGTTTCCAGCACGCCGGTCTGCTCGCCCTCGACCAGCAGGGCCTTGATCTCTTCCTCCGAGACGGTCTGCTGGCCGGTGCGGCGGATGCCGGCGATGTGCATCAGCATGAACGAGGAGACGCCCAGCAGCCAGACCAGCGGGCCGGTGATGCGGGCCAGGAACTCCAGCGGCCCGGCGGCGGAAGCGGCCAGGCGCTCGGGGTTCTGCAGCGCGATCTGCTTGGGCACCAGCTCGCCGATGACCAGGGTGAAATAAGTGATCGCGACCACCACGATGCTGACCGCGATGGTGTCGGAGAAGGGCGCCAGGGTCGGCACCGTCGATAGCACGGGTGTGAGCGAGGCGGCCAGGCGGGCGCCGCCGAAAGCGCCGGAGAGAATGCCGATCAGGGTTAGCCCAACCTGCACCGCCGGCAGGAACCGCTGCGGATCTTCGGCCAGCCGCCGCGCGCGTGCTGCCCCCCGCACGCCCTGGGCCTCCAGGATGCCGAGGCGGCTGCGGTTGGAGGACACCAGCGCCATCTCGCTCAGCGCGAACAGGCCATTCAGCACGATCAGCAGGAAGATGACGATGAGATCGATCACGACGGCCATTGCGGCGGGTCCAGGGAGGGGGCGGGTTCTATACAGGATTGCAGCGGCTTCGCCCAAGCGGGGCCATGGCGGGGGCGGTCGACGTGCTTCACAATTTGGACTGATGCCGTAAATTCGCTACCCACCCCGTGATTAACCTGATATTAAGACTCCATCTCAGGGAGGTCATTTCATGGACAATCACCACAGCGCCCAGGTCATTCCATTCCCCGCCCGCTCCCGACCGGCCCCTGCCGAGGATTCCGCCCTGCGCTTGCGCCGCGCGCTGACGGCGCTGGAGGCGGCGGTGGCGAATCAGCGCGAGGCGGTGGCGACGTGGCGTGGCGCGATGGGCAGCCTGGATGGCACGGTGCGGGGGTTGCAGGAGTCGCTTCACGCCTATCACGCGCGGCTCGGCGGGTTGCGGGCGCAGGTGGATGCGGTGGGCGAGACCGCGCGCGGGTTGGAAGCCTGGGCCGATGAGACGTTGGCGCGTCAGGTAAAGTAGGCGTTGATCTCGGCGGACGGCAGGGCGGTGTCGATATAGGTGAGCTGCCCGGTCTGCTGCACTTCGCGTGCGGCCAGGATCAGGCCGGACATCGCGGCGCGATATAGCGAGGTGGCCAGGCTGATGCGGCGCACCCCGGCGGCGGCGAGTTCGGGCACGCTGTGCGAGCGGCGCGGGATGCCGGCCATGAAGTTGAACGGCTTGGACAGTGCGGCGCAGACGGTACGGACCTGGTCCAGATCGGTGACACCCGGTGCCATCAGCACGTCGGCGCCGGCGGCTTCGTAGGCCAACAGGCGGCGTATGGTGTCGTCCAGGTCGGTGACGCCGCGCAGGTGGTTCTCGGCGCGGGCGGTCAATACGAAGCCGGTGGCGCGTGCGGCCTCGACCGCGGCGGCGACGCGTTCGACGGCGAGGGTGAAGTCGTAGATCGGCCGGGCGGGGTCGCCGCTGGCATCCTCGATCGAGCCGCCGGCCAGGCCGGTTTCGGCGGCGAGGCGGTAGGTTTCGGCGACCGCCTTCGGTGCATCCGCAAACCCCTTCTCCAGGTCGGCGGAGACCGGCAGGTCGGTGGCGGCGACGATGGCCACGCTGTGGGCGAGCGCCTCGTCGCGGGTGATCTGGCCGTCGCGGCGGCCGAGGGTGCCGGCGGCGGCGCCCGATGAGGTGGCCAGCGCCGGGAAGCCCATGCCGGCCAGGATCTTGGCCGAGCCGGCGTCCCAGGCATTGGCGATGACGAAGGCCGGGCCCGCGTGCAGGGCACGGAAGGTGGCGATCTTTTGCGATTGCGTGACGGTCATGGCGGCATCCCCCGGTTGCGCGCGCAGCATGCGACGGACGGCGGATCGCTGCAAAGGCCACGGCTTGCCGGGGTGGCCGGGCATGGTATCCAGGCGGGTGGAGGGATCGCGATGACCAAGGCCGAGATGTTGGCGGCGCTTCGGGCCGTGCGGGTGGTGCCGGTGATCCGGACCGGCACGGCGGCGCATGCGGCGACGGCGGTCGGGTGGCTGCGGGATGCCGGGATGCGGATTTTCGAACTGACGATGACGATCCCGGATGCACCGGCGCTGATCCGCGAGTTGGCGGGCGAGCGCGACCTGCTGCTGGGGGCGGGCACGGTGGCGGATGCGGCGACGGCCGAGGCGTGCCTGGCGGCGGGGGCGCGGTTCATCGTGGCGCCGTGGACCGATCCGACTTTGACCGCACCCTGCCGGGCGGCCCGGGCGTTGCTGATGCTGGGCGCGCTGACGCCGACCGAGGTGCGTGGCGCGCTGGCGGCGGGGGCGGATGTGGTGAAGATCTTTCCGGCATCCTCGGTGGGCGGGCCAGGACATATCAAGGCGCTGGCGAGCGTGTTTCCCGGGGTGGCGTTCTGCCCGACCGGGGGCGTGGAGGCGGGCAATGTCGCGGCGTACCTGGCGGCAGGGGCGGCCTTTGTCGGCATGGGCGGCGCACTGGTGGATGAGCGGCGGATCGCGGCGGGGGACCGCGCGGCGATTGCGGCGGCCGCCAGGGCGGTGCTGTGATGGTGGATATCGTCTGCATGGGCGAGCCGTTGCTGGAGTTCAACCAGCAGCCGGGCGGCGAGGATGGGCGACGGCTGTACCTGGAGGGATTCGGCGGCGATACCTCCAACGCCGCCGTCGCGGCGGCGCGGCAGGGGGCGCGGGTGGGGTATCTGACGTCGGTGGGCCAGGATGTGGCCGGGGATCGTTTCCTGGCATTGTGGCGCGGCGAGGGGGTGGATGTCTCCGGCGTCCGGCGCGATGCTGGGCGTCCGACGGCGGTGTATTTCGTGACGCATTCCGCGGCCGGGCATGAATTCCTGTACTATCGTCGGAATTCCGCGGCGGCCGGGTATGGGCCGGCGGATGTGGACGGGGCGATGGTGGCGGGTGCCAAGGTTCTCTATGCCTCGGGCATCAGCCTGGGGATTTCGGCCAGTGCGGCGGACGCGGTGTTCCATGCCATGGCGCTGGCGCGCGGGGCCGGGGTGAAGGTGGCGCTGGACACCAACTACCGACCGCGGCTGTGGCCGGCGGCTCGGGCGGCCGCCGTGATCCATGCCGCGATCGGGATGGCGGATATCGCCTTTCCCGGCATGGAGGATGCGCTGGCGCTGACCGGGTTGCGCGATGGCGATGCGATCGCCGATTTCTACTTGCGGATGGGGCCGCGGCTGGTGGTGGTGAAGATGGGGGATCAGGGGGCGTTGCTGGCCACGCCGGGAACGCGGTTGCGCATTGCGACGTTTCCCTGCACCCCGGTGGACGCCACCGGGGCGGGGGATGCGTTCTGCGGCAGCTTCCTGGCGCGGATGGTGGCGGGTGACACGGCAGAGCAGGCGGCGGCCTATGCGGCGGCGGCGGCGGCGTTGAAGTGCGAGGGGTACGGGGCGGTGGCGCCAATCCCGACGGCGGCGACGGTGCGGGCAGCGATGGCGGAGCGCGGGTGATGCTGGCGACCGAGCGGCTGTTGCTGCGGCCCTGGTGGGACGACGATTGGGAGGGGATGGCGGCGATCAGTGCCGACCCCGAGGTGATGCGGTTCCTTGGCGGCGCACAGGATCGTGCGGAATCCGACCGGGCGATGGCGCGCATGCTGGTGGCGACCATGCATGACGGTTTCGGACCCTGGGCGGTGGAGGCGCCGCGGGTGGCGACGCTGATCGGGCGCGTGGGCGGGCGGCGGGTGAAGGCTGGGCTGCCGTGTGCGCCGTGTGTGGAGTTGGTGTGGCGGATCGGGCGGCCGTGGCAGGGGCAGGGCTATGCCACCGAGGCGGCGCGGGCGGCGATTGCCGATCTGTTCGAGGTGCATGGGGTGGCGGAGGTGGTCGCGGTGACGGCGGTGGGAAATGCGCCGTCGCGCCGGGTGATGGAGAAGCTTGGCATGGAGCGCGATCCCGCCGAGGATTTCGACCATCCCAAGGTGCCGGCGGGGCACGAACTGGCACGGCATGTGCTGTATCGGTTGAAGCGGCCGCTGGGTGGGGCGCCGGTTTGGCTGCGGTAGGACAGAACAACGCCGCTTTCACAAAAGGCAGGCTAGGTTTGCGCCGTCATGTCAGCCCGCGTTGGCCCATGAAGCATGGTTCAACGCGGGCTGGCATGAGTCCTTAGAGGCCATTTCGGAATCAAGGCGGAACGTCAGCCCTGAGGGGTTGGATGGCCGGGCCAGATGTGATTCTGGGCAGGTGTTCGAAGCCTTGCCGGAGACCTCATGTGGACGCCGACCACCCGCAGGC
>JADLHF010000152.1 GCA_020848935.1 Acetobacteraceae bacterium | reverse complement strand
GCTGCGCCGGCGCAGCAGACGCAAGCAACCCGAACGCCACCCCGAGAAGGGCATTCCTGAGGAACCCTGTGCCACGCATCGTGTCTGCTTCTCCGAGATCGTGACCCCACAACCCCGGGCGGGGATTCCTGCCCAGGCGATACGCGAGACTGCGATGGCGGCTGGCGCGGTTGAGATGCGAATTTCGCAAATCGCGGCATGGAGCGCGCAGAATTTTCGCGTCCGCTGCCGCGCAAGGTCCTGGGCGGGCTTTTGCCGAACGTTTCCACGTAGGCAACGGAAAAGCGCCCAAGCTCCCAGAAGCCGCACCCGACCGCAATTTCGGCGACGGTCGTCGTCGCCGGATCGGCGGCGGCCAGCATCGCCCGTGCCCGCCAGATGCGCCGCGGGCGGAGCCAGCGGTTCGGTGTCTCGCCCAGGCAGTCCGCGAGCAGCGCCTCCAGCGTGCCTGCCGAACAGCCTGCGACCCTGCATAGGTCGCCCAGCCGGTGCGGGTGGTCGGCATTGGCGTCGATGTAATCGGCCACCCGCTGCGGTATGGCCCGGCCGCGCGTGAGGCGCCGCCCGCGCGGCGGCGGCTCACGCGCTGGTCAGCGCCTCGAACAGGGGTTCCCAGAGCTGCTCCTGCATCACGACAAGCCACTGGTCGGCCGGGGTCGCGCAGGCCGTGCCGGCCGCAAACCGGACCATTGCCTCGTGTGTGCGGGCCAGGCGTGCCAGCAGGCAAGGTGCGGGCCGCAGCATGGCAGGCTTGCCTGCCGCGACCTGGTGCATGGCATCGAAAACCAGCGCCAAGCGCGAGTGCTGCCGCAAGCGGCACCGAGAACGATCGCGAGACCGCCGGCCCTTCGGTTACATCCTCGACGCCCGCCCTGCCGACGCCGATCCCCAGCGTTCCTGCCTCACCTTCGGCGCTGCCGGTCATCGTTGGCGGATCACCCTCGGGGCGGATGCCAAAGAAGACGCGATCGGGCGCCAAGGAAAGTATTGCGCGCCGCAGCACGGTCTCGCTCGCCAGGAAAAGGCTGAGGTCGGGCAGGCGCGCGAGCACCATCTTTGCCTCGAACACGCCGCGCCCGGTCGAAAGAATGCGCACCTGACAGTTGTGCACCGCAGATGCGTAGGCGTCGGGATCGCGGGACGACGCGGCAAGGCTGGCATGCGGCATGCCGGACATCGTTCTTTCGCTCTACGCGCTCCCTGTCCTGGTGCGTCGCCTGTTCAGGCGCGATCAGGCTGGCCTGCAAGCCGGCCGGCTGCAATCCTGTATTTGCGCGTCAGGGTCGTGGATGAAGTTTCTATCCAGATTTGTTCTTTGAACCCGCCTTCGGGTGCGGCCCTGGCTTGCGCCGCCGCCCCGCGTCCGCCTTCCGCCCACGCCGTGCTTGCGCGGGTACGGGCGCATTCTGTCCGAAATTGTCTCATCGCCGCCTGGGCACCTCGAATAACCTGGGGTGTGCGACGCTGCGGAGGGCTGGGGGCGGTCGCGGCGCTGGCGGTCGGGTCTGCCGCGGGGCGTCGGATCGGTCCGGAGTGATTGGCTGGGGTCAGCCTGACCTGCGCGCCGCCTCACACAGGCGCAGCTCTCCCCTCGATCCAGACCAGGCGACGCAGGTTGTAGGCGAGGTTGGCGAGCGTGATCCGCGCGGTGGCGCGAACGAGGCCGATGCTGCGCACGACCAGGCCCATGCGGGGCTTCGACCACAGTGGCGTCGACGATCTGCCCGCCGACGGCGAGGAAGCCGCGCTCCGCCAGCATCGCGTCGAACCGGGCGAACAGCCTGGCCAGCGCGTCCGCGCGCGTCAGCTGCTCACGGTTGAGCCAGATCGTCATGCGTCGGGAACAGCGGCGTTTAGCGCCAGGCCGGTGAAGCGCATGAACGAGAGCCAATCACGCAGCTGGTACTCGGCCTGCTCGTCCGACAGCGTGTAGAGCGCCTGCGGCACGAGGACGCGGAACATCAGCACCGCGTCATAGGGTGGCCGTCCGCCGCGGCTGCGGTCCGCACGTGGCAGCGCCGCCTCAAGCTCCGCGCGGAATGCCTCGAAGTCCACCACCGCGCGCAGCCGCTCCAGAGGGTCGCCCGACGCCGACAGCCAGCGCAGACGCTCCTCCGTGTCGGACAACCCAGCCTATCCCGCCATGCCCCGCCGCCGCCAACAACGCCGCCTGCGAATCAGATCACTCCGCGTCGCAGCCAGGGGTTTTTCGAGGAGTCCTTCTGTGCGCCCGCGCTGTCCGACACGTCGTCGAGGGTGAGGTTCACCATGAGACGCCGCCCGTCCGTGTCCACGGCGACGTGGCGCTTTCGCCCGATGATCCGCTTGCCACCATCGAAACCACGCACCTCGGCGAACGGCACCTTCACGGTCCGGCTGTCGAGCACCCCGCCGGCCGGGTTGGCCTCGCGCCCGGCCGCCTCGCGGTCGAGCATCAGCGCCATGTCATTGATGGCGCGGAACAGCAGCCGCCCGATGAAGCGCCGGAACGACCAGTAGACCGTCTGCCGCGGGCCGACGTGCACCCGCAGCATCTGCCGGCCACCCGCGATACGGGTCATGTGACGGATCGCGTTAAGCGCCTCGCGCAGATCGGCCGTGGGCATCCGCCTGCGACGGCTTCGGCGGGCGCGGCTTGATCCGCGCCCATTCCGCGTCCGTCAGGTCAGACTGGTAGCGCTTCGTCTTCCGGCCCAGCTGGGCGATCCGGCCTCCGGTCTCTCGAGGTCCGCATCCCCAACTTGAACCGCCCGCGGCCGCGCCTAGACACCTCCAGAAACCTCTTTCCCTGATGGCGTTCGGCTGATTCACTGACTGGGATCGGCGCGGGATATGGGGATGGCACGGCAGCCAGGGTTCTTCGACGTGGAGGAGCGGCTGCGCGAGTTGTCAGCCAAGGGCGATGACCTGGAGCGGATCGCCGTGCTGGTGGATTTCGCGATGTTCCGCGCGGAGCTGGAGCGGGCGGTGCCGCGCGCCGACGGTGCGAAGGGTGGCCGGCCCGCCTTCGATCACCCGCCTTCGATCACGTGCTGATGTTCAAGATCCTGCTGCTGCAGGCGATGCACGGGCTGTCGGACGAACGCTGCGAGGACCTCATCAAGGACCGCCTGTCGTTCATGCGCTTCCTCGGCCTGGGGTTGGCCGATGCGGTGCCGGACGCCAACACGATCTGGGCGTTCCGCGAGGCGCTGAAGCGGGCCG
>JADLHF010000151.1 GCA_020848935.1 Acetobacteraceae bacterium | reverse complement strand
GCTCGGGCGAGATCGGCGTCGTCGACGAGTTCGGCCGCGAGCGCGAGCGCTACAAGATCCCCTCTGGCGCGACCATCAACGCCAAGGAAGGGGCCAGCGTGGCGGCCGGCCAGATCGTTGCGACCTGGGACCCGCACACCCACCCGGTCATCACCGAGGTCGCGGGCTTCATCAAGTTCCAGGACTTCGTCGACGGCCTGACGGTGGCATCGCAGGTGGACGAGGTCACGGGCCTCTCCAGCACCGTGGTGCTCGATTCCAAGCAGCGCCAGGGCAAGGACCTCAGGCCCACGATCAAGCTGCTCAACGCGAAGGGCAAGGAGGCGACCTTCGCCAACACGACGATCCCCGCGGTCTACACCATGCCGCCGGGCGCGCTGGTGCAGCTCGAGGACGGCGCCCGGGTGTCGGTCGGCGACATCATCGCGCGCATTCCGCAGGAGTCGTCCAAGACCCGCGACATCACCGGCGGCCTGCCGCGTGTCGCCGACCTGTTCGAGGCGCGCAAGCCCAAGGACCAGGCCATCCTGGCCGAGAAGACCGGCACGGTGAGCTTCGGCAAGGAGACCAAGGGCAAGAAGCGCCTGGTCATCAGTGGCGATGACGGCGAGAAGTACGAGGAGCTGATCCCGAAGTGGCGCCAGCTCAACGTGTTCGAGGGCGAGACGGTCGAGCGTGGCGAGGTCATCGCCGACGGCGAGCCGAATCCGCACGACATCCTGCGCCTGCAGGGCGTCGAGTCGCTGGCGAACTACCTGGTGCGCGAGATCCAGGACGTGTACCGCCTGCAGGGCGTGAAGATCAACGACAAGCACATCGAGGTCATCATCCGCCAGATGCTGCGCAAGGCGGAGGTCGTCTCCTCGGGCGAGACGGCGCTGCTGCGCGGCGAGCAGCTCGACCGTTCGCGCGCGCTCGACATCAACGATCGCACGCAGGGCGAGGGCAAGCAGGCCGCCTCGCTCCAGCCGCTGCTGCTCGGCATCACCAAGGCCTCGCTTGCCACCGAGTCGTTCATCTCCGCGGCCTCCTTCCAGGAGACCACGCGCGTGCTGACCGAGGCCGCGGTGCGCGGGCTGAAGGACGACCTGCGGGGCCTGAAGGAGAACGTCATCGTCGGCCGCCTGATCCCGGCGGGTACGGGCTTCGCGGCCCATGCCCATCGCCGCAAGCGCGGTGACGGCGCCGAGCGGCGCAGCTTCATGGACGTCGGCGGTGCGGTCGGCGAGATGGAGGAGGGCGGGGGCGCGACCGAGGAGGAGAGCGCCGCGGGCTGATCGCGGCCTCGACCGGCAGTTGCGCGGCGATCCTGTGGCCGTGCGATGCTTCCAGGAATTCCGATACAGTGTGAGTTGCTGCCTGCCATCCCTTTGCAAGGAGCTCATCGTGAGAATGACGAGATCGTTGGCCGCACTGCTCATCGTCATGCCGCCGCTGTCCAGCGTGGCGTTCGCCAATGCTGCCATCAACGGCGTGCGTATCGGTGCGCAGGACGTCGCGGCGCTGGCCCGGTTTTACCAGACGGCGCTGGGCATGCACGAAGTGCAGCGCATGCAGAATCCGCAGTTCACGCAGATCCTGCTCGATTTCGGTGCCACGCCGGAGGCCGCCCGGGCCAACCCCGGCCCCGAGCTGGTCCTGCGGTCACGCCCTTCGGACGACATCGCACATGACATGGGGCATGTCGTGTTCACCGTGAACGATCTCGACGCAGCGGTGAAGGCCGTGCGGGATGCGGGTGGTCGCATCGAACGCGAGCCCTTTGCGCTCGGCAACACCGGCACGCGGATCGCCCTGGCAGTCGATACTGCCGGCAATCACTTCGAGCTCATACAGCCGGCCAGGCCTTGAGGACGGTCTTGAATCATTCCGGTCCTGCCCTGGCCTGATGGCGGGTTGATCACGGCTGCTCCGGCGCCGGCACGGTGCCGGATGCGGGCGGCGCCGCGTCCGCCATGGCCTCGGCCAGGAGGTCTATGAACGCGCGGATGCGCAGCGGCAGGTGGCGCCGCTCCAGGTACACCGCGGATATCGCCACCGGCGGCAGCACATGCTTGGGCAGGACAGGCACCAGGCGTCCGGTGCGCACATCCGGTTCGCTCAGGACATGCGTGAGCATCGCGATGCCCGCTCCCGCCAGCGCCATTTCGTGCGCGAGAATGATGTCGGTGGTCGTCATGCGGAGGGGTACCGCCACCAGGTCGCCCGCGGAGTTCTCGACGCGCCAGAGTTCGTCGTTGATCTGGGCCTCGATCGCGATGCACTCATGTGCCAGCAGATCCGCTGCGACCTGCGGCATGCCCTTCTCTGCGCAGTATTGCGGGGCGGCAAACAGGCCGCGCGACAGCGCGGCCAGACGGCGCACCGGCAGGTTCTGGTTGCGGATCTTGCCGATGTAGATGGCGACGTCGTAGGGCTCTTCGCTGACGTCCACCCAGCGGTTGCTGACATGCGTGGAAATCCGGACCTCGGGATAGCGCCTGGCGAACTGCACCAGGCTGCGGCTGAGCCAGGTGTTTGCCAGTCCGAAGGGCAGGGCGATGCGGATCGTGCCGCGGACGGCGGACTGCATCTCGCTGGTGATCTGGCTGGCGTCCATCGCGATGGCGGCGATGCGCTCGCAGTGCGTATGCAGTGCGCGCCCGATCTCGGTGACCTCGATGCGGTGCGGACCACGCTTGAGCAGCACGGCACCGACCTGGTCCTCGAGCTGGCGCAATTTGCGGCTCAATGTCGCCTTCGGCACGCGGAGCCGGATGGCTGCACGGGAAATGCTCCCGGAATTCACGATCTCGAGGAACTGCACCAGCAGGTTGAGATCAAGCCTGCCGGCCGCCCGCGAACCCGATAGCGCCACTTCGCTCGCAATCACGCTGGTATTCACGCAGTAATGCCCTCGCTGGCCTCCAGGTTTCGCACCGGAGATGTCGATTCTGGAACACGGGGTCCCGAACCACCGCCCTAGCCTCTGAGGTCCTGTCGTCTTAGTTTCCAAGGGACCATAACACACCGGACATCGGCACGATCCGATGGCACGGGAGCAGTAAAGAGGGGGGTGCTGTGCGCGCATCGACAACAATTGTTACGGTGAATGGGCTGGCTCGTGCTGGGCGAGTGGCGGTCTGGCTGAGCTGCATCTGCGCGGCCGGGGCATGGTCGCCACGGGCGCTGCCGGCGGATGCGGTCGACTCGGAGGCCGCTACGCTGGTGGAAGTGACCGTGACCGGCACCCGCATCCGCCAGGACGGCATCACGGCGCCGACCCCCGTCACGGTGGTGGGCGCCGAGCGTCTGCAGGATCTCGGCGCGACCAATCTTGGCAACGTGCTGAACTCCCTTCCTTCCTTCCGTCCGTCCTCGAATCCGCAGACGACGAACATTGCCCCCAGGGCGGCCGGCATGATCCAGGCGGACCTGCGCGGCCTCTCTCCCGTGCGCACGCTGGTGCTGGTCAACGACCGTCGCTTCATTCCCTCCACCCAGGAGGGCACGATCGACCTGAACCAGAGTCCGACGCTGCTGCTGGAGCGGACGGAGGTGGTTACCGGCGGCGCCTCGGCGCAGTACGGATCGGATGCCGTCGCGGGCGTCGTCAATATCTTCACCAAGCGCAAGATGGAGGGCATGACCGCGGAACTGCAGTACGGCATCACCCAGGAGGGGGATGCAAGGAACCTGCGCGCCGGTCTGGCCGGAGGCCTGGCATTCGCGGGAGGTCGCGGCCATTTCGTCGGCGCCATCGAGATGGAGGACAACCAGGGCGTCGGCAGCTGCTACACGCGCGACTGGTGCGCCGAAGAATGGCAGGTCATCGCCAATGGCGGGTCGGCCAACCCCACTGCGACCGGGCACAAGCTGATCGGCTATCCGGCCAACAACATCCTGCCGGGTTCGCACACCGTCAATGCCGTCCAGGGCGGCCTGATCCTGAGCGGTCCGCTGCGCGGTACCGCCTTCAACGACAACGGCACGCCGCGCGCCTTTCAGTATGGACTGGTGTTTCCGAACAACCCAACGTTCATGCAGGGGGGCGATGGCGCGGGTCGCAACGGCTTCATCGGGGCGCCGCTCATGATGATTCCCACCGAGCGCTACGTGGGCTTCGGCAGTCTGCAGTATGAGTTCACCGACACCCTGCAGGGATTCGCCGAGCTTTCCTACGGGCATACCGCGTCGCATGGGCGGGGCGCCCAGACGCGCGACTTCTTCCCCGGTGGTGGCAATGCCATCACGATCCGCGGCGACAACCCCTTTCTCCCTGCGGACCTGCGAACCTCGCTGCAGAACGCCGGGCTGCCGCTGACCAGCGCGACCTCCTTCGTGCTGGGGCGCATGGGCGATGACTTCGGCTATACCGACAACCGCAACCAGTCGGATGTGATGCGCGTGCTGGCCGGCCTGAGCGGTTCCTTCGGCGCAGGCTGGAGCTGGGACGTGTCGGCCCAGTACGGCAAGACGCGGTACGACCAGCAGGTGGCCAACAATCGCGTCCAGCAACAGGTGATCGGCGTCACCAACGCCACCGGCCAGCCGTCTCGCATCCAGCTCGCGGCCGACGCCACGATCGATACCAATGGCCAGCCCATCTGCCGCTCCACGCTGACGAACCCCGGCAACGGTTGCGTTCCCGTCAACCTGTTCGGTGTCAACAACTGGTCGGCGGCTGCCAGGGACTATCTCTACGCCGACGGCTGGCTGAAACAGGAGTTCACGCAGAAGGCGCTGGCCGCCAACCTGCAGGGCGACCTGTTCAGCACCTGGGCGGGCCCCGTCCCGCTGGCCGTCGGCGTCGAATATCGCGACAACGACTCGAGCACGACGGCGGATCCGATCTCCGCGAGCAGCGGCTTCTATGTCTTCAACTCTTCGGTGGTCTCCGGTGGTATCGAAGTGACGGAGGGCTACGCTGAGACCGTAGTGCCCCTGGCGGCCGATCTGCCGTTCGCCAAGTCCTTGTCGGTCAATGGCGCATTCCGCTATGCCGACTACAGTACCAGCGGCGGCGTGAAGACCTGGAAGTATGGCGTGGTGTACGAGCCCATGGACTGGCTCAAGTTCCGCGGCACCCGCTCACGCGACATCCGCGCGCCCAATGCCGCGGAACTGTACAGTCCCCAGGTCAGTGGTTTCCAGACGATCAATGGCATCCTGGTGCCGACGGTCAGCGGTGGAAATCCGGACCTGCAGCCCGAGGT
>JADLHF010000150.1 GCA_020848935.1 Acetobacteraceae bacterium | reverse complement strand
CGGCGCCCCGGCGATGCCATGGGCTGCCCGAAGCGCGGCCTTGAATGCCTCGTATGGCGACAGACGTCGGCGTTGCGACGCGACTCACGGCGATGATGATGACGGTTGGAACGGATATCCCAACGTCGTGGAATGGCCGAATAGAAAGCGCGGGTCCTTCGCTTTGCCCGAGATGGAGGGAAGGAAGGCGCGGATGATGTGTTTTTGCTTCTTTTTGTTCACAAAAAGAAGGCCTGCCTTTCCGCTTCAGGCGAAGTCTAGCCGATCTCCTTCATCATCGCCTCGCGCATGATGAATTTCTGCATCTTGCCGGTCACCGTCATGGGAAAATCGGTGACGAAGCGGACGTAGCGGGGGATTTTGTAGTGGGCGATCTGGCCGCGGCAGAAGTCGCGGACGGCGTCCTCGGTGAGGGTTTCGCCGTCGCGGAGCTTGACCCAGGCGCAGAGTTCCTCGCCGAATTTCGGGTCGGGGACGCCGAAGACCTGGATTTCGGCGATGGCGGGGTGGCGGTAGAGGAATTCCTCGACTTCGCGAGGATAGACGTTCTCGCCGCCGCGGATGACCATGTCCTTGATGCGGCCGACGATGGCGCAGTAGCCGTCGGCGTCCAGCGTGGCGAGGTCGCCGGTGTGCATCCAGCGGGCGGGGTCGATGGCTTCGTGGGTTCGGATATCGTCGTCCCAGTAGCCACGCATGACGGAATAGCCGCGGGTGCAGAGTTCGCCGGGGGTGCCGGGGGGGACCACCCTGCCCTCGGCATCGACGATCTTGCATTCCTGGTGCGGGTGGATGCGCCCGACGGTGGCGACGCGGCGCTCGATGGGGTCGGACAGGCCGGTCTGGAAGCTGACCGGGGAGGTTTCGGTCATGCCGTAGGCGATGGTGATGTCGCGCAGGTGCATCAGGCCCATGGCGCGGCGCATGACCTCGATGGGACAGGGCGAGCCGGCCATGATGCCGGTGCGCAGGGTGGAGACGTCGAATTCCTTGAAGCGGGGATGGTCCATCTGGGCGATGAACATGGTGGGGACGCCGAACAGGGCGGTGCATTTCTCGTCCTGCACCGCTTCCAGCGTGGCGAGGGGGTCGAAGCCTTCGCCGGGATAGACCATGGCCGCACCGTGGGTGAGGCAGCCGAGATTGCCCATCACCATGCCGAAGCAGTGGTAGAGCGGCACGGGGATGCAGAGGCGGTCTTCGTGGGTGAGCTGCATGGTTTCGGCGACGAAGAAGCCGTTGTTGAGGATGTTGTGGTGGGAGAGGGTGGCACCCTTCGGCGCGCCGGTGGTCCCCGACGTGAACTGGATGTTGATGGGGTCGTCGAATTGCAGCCGGGGTGCGAGTTCGGCCAGGCGGGCGCGGTGGGCGGCGGTGGCCATCTTGGCGACATCGGCGAAGGGGAAGGCGGCCGGCAGGGTGTGGGCGCCGATCTGGATGAGGATGGCGAGTTTCGGTGCCTTGCCGGCCACCAGACGGCCGGGCGCGCAGGTGGCGATTTCGGGCAGCAGGATGGTGAGCATGGCGGCGTAGTCGCTGGTCTTGAAGGCGGTGGCGGTGACCAGCGCTTTGCAGCCGACCTTGTTGAGCGCGTATTCGAGCTCGGCCAGGCGGTAGGCCGGGTTGATGTTGACCAGGATCAGGCCGGCCTTGGCGGTGGCGAACTGGGTGATGGCCCACTCCGCGTTGTTGGGCGCCCAGATGCCGATGCGGTCGCCGGGCTCCAGGCCGAGGGCGAGGAGGCCGGCGGCGAAGGCATCGACCTGTTCTGCGAGTTCGCGCCATGTGTAGCGGATGTTCTGTTGGCGGACGATGAGGGCATCGCGGTCGGGCCAGCGGGCGACGGTCTTGTCGAAGTGCTGGCCGATGGTGTCGCCGATGAGGGGCACCGCGGAGGTGCCGCTGACATAGCTGGCGGTAAGTTTGGTGGTGGTGGGCGCTTGCTGGTCCATGGCGGATCTCCCCTTGGGGGGATTCTGGGCATCATGGGGCGGGGATACAAGCGTGATGGGCGCGGGGCGGCGCATTGACAGGGTGCGGGGGCGGTGCTGGCGTGCGGGCAAGAAACGAGGAGACTCCAGCCATGGCCACGCCGATCCGCAACGCGATGATTCCCAATCCGACGCTGAAACGGTTGCGGCAGGGCAAGCTGGCGCTGGGGTTCTGCCCGTTCCATCTGCGCAGTGTCGCCGCGGCGATGCTGGGGCATGCGATGGGGTATGACTGGCTGTTCATCGATGCCGAACACGGCGCGTTCACCGCGCAGGAGACGTCGCAGATCTGCCTGGCGGCGCTGCCGCTGGGGATCACGCCGATCGTGCGGGTGTGCGCGGATGCGCTGGACGAGGGCACGCGGGCGCTGGACAACGGGGCGATGGGGCTGGTGATCCCGCATGTGGATACGCCGGCGCAGGCCCGGCGGGTGGCGGAGGCGTTCCGGTTTCCGCCGATGGGCATGCGCTCCTGGGGGGCGCCGCCGGCGGCGTTCTATTATGGCGGGCCGGCGATGGGCGAGGCGCAGGCGATCCTGAACCGGGAGAACCTGATCTGCGCGATGATCGAGACCGAAGAGGCGGTGGCCAATGTGGACGAGATCGCGCAGGTGAAGGGGATCGACGTGCTGATGATCGGGACCTCGGACCTGACCAGCACGATGGGGCTGCCGGGACAGTGGGGGCATGCCAAGGTGCAGGCGGCGTATGCGAAGGTTGGCGCTGCCTGCAAGAAGAATGGCAAGGTGCTGGGTACCGGGGGTGTGGGCGACGATACCTGGATGGGGCACTACATGCAGCGGGGCGCGCTGATGGTGCTGGCGGGGTCGGACCACGGGATGATCATGCAGGCGGGCACCGAGCGGGCAGCGACGCTGCGGGCGCTGGAGGGCACGGCGCCGGCGGCGGCGCCGAGGGCGAAGAAGAAAGGATAAGGAAGGTCTTCTTTTTCTGAAGAAAAAGAAGCAAAAAGACTTTTGTTCATAAGAGATGTGTTGAATCCTTCTTAATGAATAAAAGTTTTTTGGTTCTTTTTTTCAAAAAAGAACATCTTCGTGCGGCACGGGGCTACGGTTTGCCGATCAATCCTGGGGGGGTAACGGACATGCGGCGGATTCTGCTTTCTTCGTGCGTGGCGCTGGGCGTGGTACTGGCGGGGGCGTTGGCCCCGGTGGCGGCGCAATCGGCCAGCGTGTTGCGGTTGGGGCAACAGGATGAGCCCGATGCGCTGGACCCGGCGCGCAGCGGCACGTTTGCCGCGCGCATCCCGTTCATGGCGCTGTGCGACAAGCTGTGGGACCTGAAGCCGGACCTGGGCTTTGCGCCGCAGTTGGCGACGACCTGGGCGTGGTCGGCGGACAATCTGGCGCTGACCATCACGCTGCGCGAGGGCGTGATCCTGCATGACGGCACGCCGATGACCGCCGAGGTGGTGCGGGCCAACCTGGAGCGGTATCGCAGCGCGCCGGAGAGCAACCGCAAGGGCGAGTTGCGCTCGGTCACCGCGATCGAGGTGGTGGATGCCAGGACGGTGCGCCTGGTGCTGGCGCGGCCGTTCGCGCCGTTGCTGGCCGCATTGTCGGATCGGGCGGGGATGATTGCCTCGCCGGCGGTGTTCCAGCGGCTGGGCGCGGATTTCTTCAAGGAACCGGTGTGTTCCGGGCCGTTCAAGTTCGTGGAGCGGGTGGCGCAGGACCGGATCGTGGTGGAGAAGTTCCCGGGCTACTGGAATGCCGGCGCGATCAAGATCGACCGGATCGTGTTCCGCATGGTGCCGGATACGACGATCCGGCTGGTGAACTTGCAGGCGGGGCAGCTGGACATGCTGCAGGACCTGGCGCCGGCGGATGCCGGCAAGGTGCGGGCCGATCCCAAGCTGAAGCTGGTGAGCACGCCGGGGCTGGGCTACGCGACCATCGCGTTCAACCTGGCCAATGGCCCGGCGAGCGACAATCCGATGGGGCGCAATCCGAAGGTGCGCGCGGCGTTCGAGGCGGCGATCGATCGCCGCGTGATCAACCAGGTGGCGCTGGAGGGGTTGTTCGTGCCGAACAACCAGACGGAGCTGCCGACCAGCCCGTATTTCAACAGGAACTTTCCGGTGCCTGGGCGCGACCTGGCGCGTGCGCGGGCGTTGCTGAAGGAGGCCGGCGTGGAGAAGCCGGTGTTCGAGCTGATGGTGGTGAAGACGCCGCGCGACGTGCAGGTGGCGGAGATCGTGCAGTCGATGGCCAACGAGGCCGGGTTCGACGTGCGGGTGCGGGCCGGCGAGGTGAACTCCAACATCGCGGCGATGGGGCGCGGGGAATACCAGGGGCACATCAACAACTGGTCGGGCCGGGCTGATCCGGACCTGAACATCTCGATCTTCATTGCCGCGGATAGTTTCCAGAACTGGGGGAAGTACAATTCGCCGAATTTCGAGGCGGCGCTGGCCCGCGCCCGGGCGGAGACGAACCCGGTGAAGCGGGCGGCGGCGTATGAGGAGGTGACGAAGATCTACCTGGAGGATCGGCCGATGCTGAACCTGTACAACCTGACCTGGCTGTTCGCGCATTCGAGCCGGGTGAGCGGGTTCGTGCCGGTGCCGGACGGGTTGAT
>JADLHF010000149.1 GCA_020848935.1 Acetobacteraceae bacterium | reverse complement strand
GGCGATCCGGCCGCGGACCATCCATGCGATGGAGCGGATGCTGGCCGGGCCGCCGCCGCAGGGCAGCTTTGGCGGGCTGCGCGCGCCGGCCTGGCCGGAGGAGGTGCTGGGCGCGATCGACCGCGGGCTGGCCGCCCGGGGGGAGGCGCTGTACGCGGCGAATTGCCAGGGCTGCCACCTGCCGTCGCCGCGCAGCGAGGCGTTCTGGGACGCCAGGCTGTGGGCGCCGATCGGCGGCGGGCAGCGGGTGCTGAAGCTCAAGCTGATTCCGATCGCGCATGTCGGCACCGACCCGGCGCAGGCCGCCGACATGAAGGCGCGCGAGGTGCGCCCGCTGCCGGAACTGGGGCTCAGGAACACGAATTTCGGGCCGGCGCTGGGCGAGCTGGTGGCGAACACGGTGAAGGCCTGGTACGGCGCGCAGACTCCGCCGTTGAGCGCGGCGCAGCGGGCGGAGATGGACGGATACCGGGGGAACGGCATCCGCGCCGAGTTGGCCTACAAGGCGCGGCCGTTGAACGGGATCTGGGCGACCGGGCCGTTCCTGCACAACGGCTCGGTGCCGACGCTGTATGCGCTGCTGTCGCCGCTGGCGGAGCGGCCGGTGCTGTTCCACCTGGGCTCGCGCGAGTTCGACGCTGTGGATGTGGGGTATCGGACGACGCCGATGGCGGGGGATTTCCTGATGGATACGCGGGTGCGGGGGAATTTCAATACCGGGCATGTGTTCGATGACCTGCCGCGGGGGAATGGGGTGATCGGAAGGCGGCTGAGCCCGGAGGAGCGGCGGGCTTTGGTGGAGTTTTTGAAGACGCTTTAGGGAGGGAAGGAAGTCTTCTTTTTGTGAACAAAAAGAAGCAAAAAAACTTTTTTCCGTTGGAGTGGGGGTTGGTTTGGGGGGTGTCTGTTGGCTGGTGTTGTTGGTTAGGAATAACAAACGTTGGGTCGGGATCATGAGGGCAGAAGCGCGCCCCTCCGGCTCCCCCCGTGAAGGACGGGGGGAGGGAAGAATTTGATGGTTGAAGTTTTTTTGCTTCTTTTTGTTCACAAAAAGAAGATTCTTATGCTTCGCAGCCATTCTCACGCAGGAGTTCGACGACGGCTTCGGGGGGGACGTCGCGCTTGGTGAAGGCGTGGCCGATGGCGTGGACGAGGACGAAGGTGAGTTGGCCGTCGCGCATCTTCTTGTCTTTTTGCATATGGGCGATGAGTTTTTCGGCGGAGAGGCGGCGGTTGAGGTGGGTCAGTTCGGCGGGCAGGCCGATGGCGTCGAAATGGGCGACCACGCGATCGGCTTCGGCCTGGGGGCAGAGGCCGAGCTTGGCGGAGAGGCGGAAGGCCAGGCCGATGCCGGTGGCCACCGCCTCGCCGTGCAGGATGGTGCCGTAGCCGAGTTCGGCTTCCAGCGCGTGGCCGAAGGTGTGGCCGAGGTTGAGCAGGGCGCGGCCGTCATTGGGCTTTTCCTCGCGCTCGTCGTTGCCGACCACCATCGCCTTGAAGGCGCAGGCGCGCAGCACGGCTTCGGCCTGGGCTTCGCGGTTGCCGGCGGTGACGGCGGGGCCGTGGGTTTCGCACCAGTCGAAGAAGGCCGCGTCGCCGATCAGGCCGGCCTTGGCGATCTCGGCGTATCCGGCGCGCAGTTCGCGGGGGGGGAGGGTGGCCAGCGCGCCGGTGTCGGCGAGGACCGCGCGGGGCTGGTGGAAGGCGCCGAGCAGGTTCTTGCCGTGGGGCGTGTTGATGCCGGTCTTGCCGCCGACGGAGCTGTCCACCTGGGCGAGCAGGGTGGTGGGGATCTGCACGAAGGGCAGGCCGCGCAGGGTGGTGGCGGCGACGAAGCCGGCGAGGTCGCCGACCACGCCGCCGCCGAGGGCGATGATGGCGGTGCGGCGCTCGACGCCCCAGTCCAGCACCTGGCGCACCACCTCGCCGTAGGTTTCCAGGTTCTTGCTGGTCTCGCCGGGGGCGACGGTGATGGTGGCGTGGGCGAAGCCGGTGGCATCCAGGCTGGCGTGCAGCCGGGGCAGGTGCAGGGCGGCGACCTGGCTGTCGGTGATCACCACGCAGCGTTTCTGCGGCAGCACCGGGGCGAGCAGGGCGCCGGCGCGGGCGATCAGGCCTTCGCCGACCACCACGTCGTAGGCGGCGGCCGACAGGGCGAGGGACAGGCGGCGGGGCGGGGCCCAGGCGGTGAGCGCGTCGAGCACCAGGGAGGTGGTGTGGTCGGGGTTTTCGTCGGAGCAGTCCACCACCAGGTCGGCTTCGGCGTAGATCGGGTGGCGCTGGTCCATCAGGCGGCGGAGGATTTCGGCGGGGTTGCCGGCGTTGAGCAGCGGGCGGTGGGTGCGCCCGGCAACGCGGCGGAGCAGGATCGGCAGGCTGGCGCGCAGCCAGACGCTGGTGGCGTCGTGGCGCACCGCGGCGCGGGTGTCGGGGTCCATGAAGGCGCCGCCGCCGGTGGCCAGGACCAGGGGATCGCCGGCCAGCAGGCGGCGGATGACGCGGCGTTCGCCGTCGCGGAAGGCGGCCTCGCCGTAGCGGGCGAAGATTTCGGGGATGGTGCAGCCGGCGGCGGCCTCGATCTCGATGTCGGCGTCGCGGAAGGGCAGGCCGAGGCGGGCGGCGAGGCGCTTGCCGATGGAGGTTTTGCCGGCGCCCATCAGGCCGACGAGCACGATGCTGCGCCCGGCCAATGCGTCTGGCAGGGTGTAGCTGTCCTTCAGCGTGGTGTTGCGTGTCATGGCGGCGGAGGCTAGCACAGGGGCCCGGCCGG
>JADLHF010000148.1 GCA_020848935.1 Acetobacteraceae bacterium | reverse complement strand
CAGGGCGGCGAATCCGGCGCAATGGTGGCGCAGTCGGCCTGAGGCCGTCCAGGCGGCATCCGCTCACTGGCGCGCCGCCAGGCGTCCGGCCACCGCGCGGCAGGCTGCGGCAATCGATTCATCAAGCTCGGGGCCGGGCGCCAATGCCGCCAGCAGGGCGGCAATCCCCGCGGCGCTGTCCAGCAGCACCGGCGAGCCCGGCAGGTCGGCGCCGTCCAGCGCCCGCCGCAGCCGCAGCAAATGGCTTCGCCGCGGATCGGGCGGCGGATCGAAGGTCAGCTGGAAGCCGCGGCGGCCGTCGCCCACCCCGGCCGCCGCCAGGTCGGCGCGCGGCAGGTCGGCCACGCATGGCGGCGCGATGCCGCCATCGACCTCCAGCTCCACCGCCACCGGGTGCGCGCTTGCGTCGGCGGCCCAGCCGCCGATGCGCCGACCGGTCACCGTGTCCACGCTGCCGGCCAGCGTCCCGGCGGCAATGCCGGCCCGGTCCGCAAGATGGCGGCGCACGTCATGCAGCACGGCATCGGCCGGGCGCGCGGCGGCGGCCCCGTCGCCCAGGCAGGCATCGCCGGCCGGCGCGCCGGGCAGCGACAGGCTGTACACATCCAGCGCCGCGCCGGGCATCGGCCGCCGCAGGCCGATCCCATCCACCAGCCACTTGGCCGCCACCGGCGCGAAGCCCGGCGCCGCCAGTGGCTGCTCTGCCATCACCACGGCATCGGCCGCCGGGATGCCGTCGGCCAGGGCACCGGCGGCGATGCGGACCGGCCACAGCTCCGCCCGGGTCAGAAGCTCGATCACCGACAGGCGGATGCGCCCGATCCCGCCCACCGGCTGGGGCGGACCATCGCGCATCGCCAGCTTCGTGCCGGGCACCAGGTCTTCCACCGCCACCGCCCCGTGCGGCGTGGCCAGCCGCGTGCCGCCAATGCACAGCCAGGTTGCCATCGCCCCCTCCTTGGCAAAGCGGCATCATCGCCCGCGCCGGGCGGCCAGGGAAGATCGCCGCTTGATCCCCGCCAAGGCTGCCGGCACGCTGGCCGCCAACCGCCGCACCGGAAGCCGCGCCATGCCCCGTATCGCCATCGCCATGCTGAGCCACGAAGGCAACAGCTTCACCCCCGTGGCCACCGACCTCGCCGCCTTCCGCTCGGCCACCTTCGCGATCGGCGAGGCCGAGGCCCGCGCGGCCTTCCAGGGCAGCGAGAGCGAGATCGGCGGCGCGCTGGAATTCCTCGCGGCCCATCCCGGCTGGCGAGCGGATTTCCTGCGCATGGCCCAGGCCGGGCCGGCCGGGCCGGTGCCGCGCGACAGCTACGAGGCGATCATGGGCGGCATCCTGCCGGCGCTGTCGGCCACGCG
This sequence comes from Acetobacteraceae bacterium, assembly GCA_020848935.1. Classification (GTDB taxonomy): domain Bacteria; phylum Pseudomonadota; class Alphaproteobacteria; order Acetobacterales; family Acetobacteraceae; genus CAMDGX01. Next base: position 14,489 of record JADLHF010000148.1, on the reverse strand, counting down.
CTACGACGCCGTCTATCTGGCGCTGCACGGCGCCATGCTGATCGAGGACGAGCCGCGCGGCGACCTGGAGACGCTCCGCCGGGTGCGCGCCGCGATCGGGCCGGAGGTGATGCTGGGCGCCAGCTTCGACCTGCATGGCAACATGGACCCCGAAATCGCCGCGCTGCTGGACTTCGCCGCCGGCTACAAGACCCATCCGCATGTCGACCAGCGGCCGACGGCGCTGCGCGTGCTGGGCGTGCTGGCGCGCTGCGTCGCCGAGGGGCTGCGGCCGAAGGGGGCGATCGCGCCGATGGGCGCCATCCTGCCCAGCATCAACATGCGCACCGCCGAGGGGCCGATGGCCGAGCTGGAAGCCTTCGCCGCCGGGCTGGAGGCCGCCGAGCCGGACCTGCTGGACGCCTCGGTGTTCGGCGGCTTCACCTATGGCGACACGCCGTCCGCCGGGGCGACGGCGATGGTCTGGCACGCAAGCGATGCCCGGCGGGCGCAGGCGATGGCCGCCGCGCTGGCGGGGCAGATGCGGGCGCGGCGCGACCGCTTCTTCATCCATCTGCCGACGCCCGCCGAGGGGATCGCGCAGGTGCTGGCGGCCGGGCGCTTTCCGGTGGCGGTGACCGACCCCGGCGACAATGCCGGCTCCGGCGGCATCGGCGACACGCCGGGGCTGCTGCGGGCGCTGTTGGACGCCGATGTGACCGTGCCGACGGTGTTCGCCTACATCACCGATGGCGGGCTGGTGGAACGCGCGCGCCAGGTCGGCATCGGCGGAGATATGTCCGGCACGCTGTGCGGGCGGCTGACGGATGCCTATGGCCCGCCGATCCCCTTCGAAGGCAGCGTGTTGGCGCTGACGGACGGAAAGTTCCGCAACACCGGGCCGATGATGCGTGGGGTGGAATCGAATTTCGGCCCGACGGCGCTGCTGTCGCTCGCGGGCACGCCGGGCGGCGCCAATGTCCGGGTGATCGTGACCAGCCACAGCCGCTCGCCGCACGACCCCGGGCTGCTGGCGCTGCACGGCATTGCGCTGGACGAGGTGAAGCTGCTGTGCGTGAAGGCCAAGAACCATTTCCGCGCCGCCTTCGCACCGCTGCTGGCCGATATCGTCGATGTCGATGCGCCCGGCCCGGCGGCGCTGGACATCGCGGCATTCCGCTTCCGCCACGCCCCGCGCCACCTCTATCCGTTGGCGGAGTGACGCGGTGGCGCGGCGGGTTGCCATCCTGGTGCTGGCGCACCTGACCGCGCCGCTGCCGTTCCTGTTGCGGGCGCTGGGCGATCGGTTCGACGTGTACCTGCATCTGGATGCCAAGACCGATGCCGGCGGGCTGGTGCTGCCCCGGCATGTCACCGCGATCGCCCGGCGCGAGGTGCACTGGGGCGGCTGGTCGATGATGCAGGCGACGATGGATCTGATGGCGGCGGCGCGCGACCACGACGTGCTGGCGCTGGTCAGTGGCGACAGCCTGCCGCTGCTGGCCCCGGACGCGCTGCATGCGGCGTTGACGATACCGGGCGCGGAGCGGATCGAGATGCTGGAGGTGGCCGACGACCCCACCCTGGCCGGCATGCCGCGGGAGGCGGCGATCGCGCGGCATGGCTGGGAGCAGCCGTGGCGGTTCCATAATTTCGTCCACTGGGACGACGTGCTGCTGAACCCGTTCGGGGCCGCCGCCGCGGCGCGGCATTTCGACCTGGCGGCCGGCAAGGCCGACTGGCTGCGCGGCGCCGCCCAGCGACTGGTGGCCGAGGCGCTGTCGGCCCTGCCGCCGCGGCCGCGGCTGTTTCCGCGCCTGGTGTATGGCACGCAGTGGTGGGCGCTGGCCGGCGAGACGGTGGCCGGGCTGCTGCCGGAACTGACGCGGCCGGAGGTGACTGCGTATTTCCGCTTCTTCCCGGTGCCCGATGAGCACATGATCCACACCGTGCTGGCCGCCCGGCAACCCGGCCTGGTCGCCCGGCGCTCGCCGATGTGGCGATCCGGCGATGGCGCGGTGCTGGACAGGGCCGCGATCCGCCGTGCGCGGCGGCAGGGTGGCGACATCCTGTTCGCCCGCAAGTTCGATCCGGCCGCCGCCCCCGCGCTGGCCGCGGCGATCCTGGCGGGCAAGCGGCCATAGGCGCGCGGCGCGGGCTGCGGCAGGATGGCGGGATGCATGCCGATTCCCTTGCCGCCCTCGCCGCCGCCATCGCCCGTGACCTGGACATCCTCGGCCTGCCGCCGCGGCATTGGCCGGCCGAGGTGAGGGCGCCGGACGGCGCGGCGGCGCTGGATGTGCTGGTGGTCGGCGCCGGCATGTGCGGCATCGCCGCGGCGGCGGCGCTGATGCTGAAGGGCGTGCGCAACATCGCGGTGCTGGACGCGGCGGCGCCGGGGCGCGAGGGGCCGTGGATGACCACGGCACGGATGGCGACGCTGCGCAGCCCGAAGCACCTGCCGGGCATCGCGCTGGGGATTCCGTCGCTGACCTTCCGTGCCTGGTTCACGGCGCGCGCGGGGGCGGCGGCGTGGGAGGCGCTGTACAAGATCGGCAATGCCGACTGGCAGGACTACCTGTCCTGGTTGCAGCATGTGCTGGCGCTGCCGGTGCGCCATGGGGTGACGGTGCAGGCGGTCGTGCCGGCGGGGACGCTGTTCCAGGTGGCGACCGGCGAGGGGGTGCTGCATGCCCGGCACGTGGTGCTGGCCACCGGGCGGGAGGGGGCCGGGGGCAGGCTGGTGCCGGATCTCGTCGATCCCGCGCTGTGGCCTGATCGGGCGGCGCATGCCGGGGAGGCGATCGATTTCGCGCGCCTGGCCGGGCGGCGGGTGGCGGTGCTGGGGGCGAATGCGGCGGCGTTCGACAATGCCGCAGTCGCGCTGGAGGCGGGGGCGGCAGCGGTGGACATGTATTGCCGCCGGGCGGTGCTGCCGCAGGTCAACAAGAGCCGCGGCGCCACCAACCCCGGCTATTTCGAAGGCTGGTCGGCGCTGCCGCCGGCCGAGCGCTGGAAGCTGCTGGTCTGGCTGCATGACGAACGCTCGCCGCCGCCGCATGAGAGCGTGCACCGGGTGCTGAAGCATCCCGGCTTCCGGCTGCATTTCTCCTCCGCCATCGCCGCGGCGCGGCCTTCGGGCGGCGGGGTGGCGCTGGACCTGCCGGGCGGGCCGGCGCGGGCGGATTTCCTGATCGTGGCGACGGGGTTCGAGGTGGACCTGGGGCGGCGGCCGGAACTGGCGGCGCTGGTGCCGCATGCCGCGCTGTGGCGCGACGCCCACCCGGCGCCGGCGGGGCTGGAACGGGCGGAACTCGGCCGGTACCCGTTCCTGGGGCCGGGCTTCGAGCTGACCGAGAAGCAGCCCGGCGCCTGCCCGGCGCTGGCGCGGGTGCACGTGTTCAACCATGCCGCCCATGCCTCGATGGGCCCGATCGCCAGCGATATCCCCGGCGTGTCGGCCGCCGCCGGGTTGCTTTCGACGGCCATCGTGCGGGCGCTGTTCCTGGCCGATCGCGATGCGTTGCAGGCGCGGCTTGAAGCCTTCGCCGAGCCGGAACTGGAATCGACGCCGTTCTTCGCGCCGCAGGTGCTGCCCGGGCGGGGCTGATGCCAACGCCGCCCCCTTGACGGGGACGGCGGGGCGGCGTTCTGTCCGCCGCCCCGCCAACCTTGAAGGAATGAAGCATGGCCGCGCAGTTCTGGTTCGATGGTACCTGGACCGACGAGAACCCCAAGCTGACCGGACCCGCCGACCACTCGTTCTGGCTGTCCTCGGTGGTGTTCGACGGCGCGCGCGCCTTCCATCGCTGCGCCCCGGACCTGGACCTGCATTGCCAGCGCGTGGTGCACTCGGCGCAGGCGCTGGGGCTGACGCCGACCAAGACCCCCGAGGAAATCCGCGCCCTGGCGATCGAAGGCATCCGCCGCTTTCCGCGCGAGGCCGAGCTTTACGTGAAGCCGATGTTCTTCACCGTCGGCGGGTCGATCGCCACCGGCAGCGCCGCCACCGCCTTCGTGCTGCATATCTTCGATGCGCCGCTGCCCGGCGATGGCGGGTTCTCCGCCACCCTCTCGCCACTGCGCCGGCCGGCGCCGGAAATGGCGCCGACCGATGCCAAGGCATCCTGCCTCTACCCCAACTCCTCCCGCGCCACCCGCGAAGCCGAAGGCCGTGGCTTCGAAGCGGCAGTAATGCGCGATCCCTGGGACAACATCGCCGAATTCGCCTTCGCCAACCTGTGGATCGCCAAGAACGGCGTGGCGCTGACCCCGAGCGACAACAAAACCTTCCTGGCCGGAATCACCCGGCTGCGGACAATGGAACTGCTGAACGCCGCCGGAATCGAGGCGCGCGAAGCGACACTGACGGCAAAAGACCTGGAAGAGGCGGACGAAATCTTCTCGACCGGGAACTACGGCAAGCTGGTGGCCTGCACACGGTATGAAAACCGGGCGCTGAACGCGGGGCCGATCTTCCAGACGGCCAAGCGGCGGTATTTCGAGTGGGCTGAGGGGACGAGCATAGATTAGGCCAAGGCCAGGGCGCTGCCCTGGACCCGCTGGGGGCAGGGGCCCCCAGACCCCATGAATAAGAGCATGTTACGATATCGTAACGAAATTGATATGACACAGCGCCGCGGCAAACGGCCAGTTTGACGGAATTGGGGGCGGTGGGGCGCGGGCGGCAAGGCGATATGGCCGCGCCTTCGGCGCGGCGCGGGACACAGGGCGCTGCGGGAATGCGATGGGGCTGGCGGCGGGCGTCCGCGCCTGGCGCCGGGTGATGGCGCATGTGTGACGGACGCGTCGCACCGGCGCGCGATGCGCGCGGCGGCGGGTGGCGCGGGGGGATGAGGTGCGTATGCCGTGGGGGCGCGCGGCGTGGGGGTGCGCGGCCTGGGAGCGGGGCGGGGGGAGTTGGCCGGAGTGCCAGAGCTGGATCATGTGTTCCAGACGGCTGAACAGGCGGGCGAGGATGGCGGCGATCAGGGCATGGAGGGTTTCGGGCAGCCACGGGCGTGCGCGGTCCTCCGCCGCGGCGAGGCGCAGGCGGGCGACCCCTTCGGCCAACGGAGATGACTGATCCAACATGAAGTCATACTAACTAACCGTTCGCCTCGCTGCAACCGCTTTCCATCCCCTGTCACCCTTATTGGTGAAGTTTTTTTGCTTCTTTTTGTTCACAAAAAGAAGACTCCTTCCCTTCCCCTCGCCTAGGGAACCCGGGGTGACACGGGGTTGGCCCCATCCATGGTCGCCCGCACGAAGGTGCCGCCGTTGCTGATGGCGTGGCGGCCGGCGGCGAGGATGGGGTGGTAGACGTGCCAGACGTGGATCATTTCCGGCCAGATTTCCAGGGTGACGGCGACGTGGGCGGCGCCGGCGAGGGCGGCGAGGCGGGTTGCGTCGTCGAGCAGGGTTTCGGCGGCACCGACCTGGATCAGCAGCGGGGCGAGGCCGGCGAGGTTGGCGTGCAGCGGCGAGGCCAGCGGGTTCTTGGGGTCGGCGCCGGCGAGGTAGGTGGTGGCCATGAAGTCGAGCCCGGCCTTCTGCACGCCGGGGTCTTCGGCGGATTTGCCGGTGATGGAGGTGCCGGTGGATTCCATGTCGATCCACGGCGAGATGGCCCAGCCGCAGGCGGGTTGCGGCAGGCCGGCGTCGCGGATGGCGAGCATGGCGGCGACGACCAGGCCGCCGCCGGCGCTGTCGCCGGCCAGGGCGATCTGTCCGGGGGCGAAGCCCTGGGCCAGGAGGTAGCGGTAGCCGGCCAGCGTGTCTTCGACCGGGGCGGGGAAGGGGTGCTCGGGCGCCAGGCGGTATTCCAGCGCCAGCACGCGGGCGGCGGCGGCGCGGCCCATCTCGGCGGCGGCGTGGCGGTGGCTGTCCAGCGAGCCGATGACATAGCCGCCGCCGTGGAGATACAGGATGGCGCGCGTGGCGATGGCGTTCGGCGTGGCGGTCCATTCCGCCTTGACGCCGGCGGCGTTCACCACGGTGACGGCGACGTCCTCGGCAAGCGGGTTGGCCAGGCCGCGGCTGTCGATGCCGCGACGCATCTCGGCGATGTCGGCCGCCTTGGGGCGGGCGGCGATGGCGGCGCGCAGGGCGTCGATCTCGGGATTGCTCATGGCCGGGGAGTTCCTATAGGGTAATAGTTATAAGCAAGGCCTTCTTTTTGTGAACAAAAAGAAGCAAAAAAACTTCATTCATTATTCGTGCGGTGGCGCCGATTTGCCTCAACCCTAAGTGAATAAAAGTTTTTTGGTTCTTTTTTTCAAAAAAGAACTTCTTTCTTCTTATGCTAATGCTCCCTCCACCGCCGCCGCGACGCGGAGCAGCTTGGCGTCGCCCATGGTCTCCCCCATCAGCATGAGGCCGACGGGTGGGCTGCCGGGCGGGGTGCAGGGCAGGGAGATGGCGCAGCGGTCGAGGAAGTTGCCGATGGCGCAGTTGCGGAGCTGCATCATGTTGGTGCGGGTATAGGCGGTGTTGTCGGCTTCCAGGGCGGCGATGGGGGGCGGCAGGAGGGGGCAGGTGGGCATCACCAGGGCGTCGTAGTCCCGGGTTTCGGCGGTGGCGCGGGCGCAGGTTTCGGCGCGGGCGGCCAGCAGGGCGATGTAGTCGGCGGCTTGCATGTCGCGGCCGGGGAGGATGCGCTTGAGCACCTGGGGGTCGTAGCCGTCGGCGGAGGTGGCGATGAGGTCGCGGTGCTGGGCCCAGGATTCGGCGATGGCGAAGCCGCCGCGGGCGTTGGCGAGCAGCACGGCGTCGATGGCGGCCAGGCGGATGCGGATGACGTGGGCGCCGGCGGCGGAGAGCCTGGACAGCGCGGCTTCGTAGGCGGTGAGGACTTCGCGGTCGGCGCCGTCGAGGAAGAAGTTCTCGGGTGCGGCCAGGCGCAGGCCGGCGAGCGGGGTGGGGGCGAGGTCGGGCGGGGTTTCGCCGGCGAAGATGGCGTCCAGTGCCGCGATGCAAGCGACGGAGTTGGCCAGGGGGCCGATGGAGTCGAGGCTGGTGGAGAGGGGCAGGACGCCGGTGATGGGCACGCGGCGGGCGGTGGGCTTGTAGCCGACGATGCCGCACATGGCGGCGGGGATGCGGCAGGAGCCGCCGGTGTCGGTGCCGAGCGCGCCATAGGCCATGGCGTCGGCCACCGAGACGGCGGCGCCGGAGGAGGAGCCGCCGGGGATGCGGCCGGTTGCGCGGTCCCAGGGGGATTTCGGGGTGCCGTAATGCGGGTTGATGCCGAGGCCGGAGAAGGCGAACTCGGTCATGTTGGTGCGGCCCATGACGACGAAGCCGGCATCCATGATGCGCTGGACGACGGGGGCGTTGGCGGCCGCCGGCGGGGCGCTGGCCAGAACCTTGGAGCCGGCGGGGGTGGGCTGGCCGGCGATGTCGGCGAGGTCCTTGATGCTGAACGGGATGCCGGCGAAGGGGCCGGGGGCGCGGCCGGCGCGGCGCAGCGTGTCCATGGCGTCGGCGCTGGCGCGGGCGGCGGCGGCGTCGAGCTTGATGAAGGTGCGCGCCCCTTCGCCGCCGGGGTCGGCGATGCGGGCGAGGCAGTCCTCGACCAGTTGGCGGGAGGTGGTCTTGCCGACGGCAAGGGCGGCGGCGAGGCTGTTCAGGGTGCGCATGGGGGGAGCGTGCCGGGACCGTCGCCGGTGTGCAAGATGGGGCGGTTGACGGCGGGCGGCGGCGGTGCCTGTTTCGGGCGGCAACAGGGAGGATGCGAGATGGCGGATATTCCGGAGAAGCCGGTCCTGGTGACCGGGGCGGCGGGGGCGCTGGGGCGGGTGGTGGCGCGCGGCCTCGGCGCGTTGGGGTGGAAGCTGGTGCTGACGGATATCGCGGCGTTTCCCGATCCGCTGCCGGCGGGCAGCCGGTTCGTGCGGGCGGACTTGAATGACGGGGTGGCGATGCTGCGGCTGGCGGAGGGGTGCGGGATGATCCTGCATTTCGGCGGCGTGTCGGTGGAGCGGCCGTTCGAGGAGGTGCTGGGACCGAACATCCGCGGGCTGTACCACATCTACGAGGCGGCGCGGCGGGAGCGGGCGCGGGTGCTGTTCGCCAGCTCGAACCATTCGATCGGGTTTCATGCGCGCGACGAGGCGCTGGATGACGACTGCCAGTTTTTGCCGGACGGGTATTACGGGTTGTCGAAGGCGTATGGCGAGCTGATGGGGCGGATGTACTGGTTCAAGCACGGGGTGGAGAATGTGAACGTGCGGATCGGCTCGTCGTTTCCCGCGCCGGTGGATGCCAGGATGCTTTCGACGTGGTTGAGCTATGACGACCTGGTGCGGCTGTGCGTGCGGGCGACCTTGGCGGCGCGGGTGGAGAGCTGCGTGATCTGGGGGGCTTCGGCCAATAGCCGGACGTATTGGCGGCGCGATGCGCGGGATACGCTGGGATGGGCGCCGGCGGACAGTGCCGACCCCTATGCGGCGCAGATGGCGGGGAAGGTGACCGACAACCCGGTGGTGGAGCGGTATCAGGGGGGCGCCTACACGGGGATGGATTTCACCCGGACGGGCGGGGTGCCGGGGCGGATGTTTGGCGGGCGCTAGTGGCCCGATGCTGACAGGCGCAAGGGCCTGTCAGCTGAATCGGCCCACCAGATCAAGCGCGTGGCCCGATGCTGACAGGCCCTTGAGCCTGTCAGCTGAATCGGCCCACCAGATCAAGCGCGTGCACTGACGCAGGTTGAACCATCCGAGTGAGTCAGTGCACCAGGGGCGTGTTACCCGCAGGGCGTGTTACCCTCAGGGCGTGGCTTCCGCCTCGCTGGACGGCGCCAGCCCAACCAGCAGCGGCGGGGCCTCCTCGTCGCGCGGGCCGAACAGCAGGCTGATGCGCTGGCCGGTGGCATGGGCGATCAGGGCGGTCAGCGGCGCCTGCAACGCGCGCGCGGCGGACATCGCATCGGCCTCGCGCAGGGAACACACCGCCAGGGCGGGATCGGCGAGCATGCCGGACAGGCCGGCCGGCCAGGCGGCGCGCGGCCCGCGGATGCGCACCAGAAGGTCGTGGTCGGGCTGCCCGGCCACCTCGATCACGCCGCCGCCCGGCAGGCATTCGCTGGCCATCAGCAGCACATTCAGGCTCAGCCGCGCCGCCGCGGGTGCGAACGAGCCGGCCTGGGGCAGCCCGGACAGGTCGATGCGCACGCCGCGGCGCGGCATGAAATCCACCAGGCCGCGCCACTCCTCCACCCCCATCGCCATCCCGCCACGGCCCCAGGCGACGCGCGCCAGGCGCAGATGGCGCACCAGGGAGTCGCTGGCATCGCTGGCCAGGCTGATCGCTTCGGGGTCGGGGGCCGGCTCGTCGCGCATCACTTCCACCGCGCCAACCAGTGCATTCACCTGGCCGGCCAAGTCGTGGCACATGCGGGTTGCCAGAACCTCTGCCAGGAACAGCGCGTCCACCGAGTTGTTGAGCCCCGTCATCGTTCGCCATCTCCCGGTGGGTCGGTTGTCTTCGTGTTAATGCACGTGGATGGCACGACAATATCACGATTTTATTATGCGGCATGCGATTGCGTGTCTATGCTCATCGTTAACGAATTGCAGGCCGCCTTCCCCGCAGCCGCTGCCGGCCCACCTGCTGCTGGCGCAGCCGGGCATCGCGGGGGCGAAACAGCTACACTGCCGCCGGTGAATGTCCGGTGAATGTGCCGCCAAAGGCCGCCAGCGCCCCGCGCAACACGCATGGGTCATGCCCCTTGCGCCGGCGCCGGCGAGGGACGACATTGCGCTATATCCGGGTGAGTATAACCCGCAGCCAGTTCAGGTCTCCGCCATGATCGATCCCTTCGGCCGGCCCATCACCTATCTCCGCGTCTCGGTCACCGACCGCTGCGACCTCCGCTGTGTCTATTGCATGGCCGAGGACATGACCTTCCTGCCGAAGGCCGAGATCCTGTCGCTGGAGGAGCTGGACCGGCTCTGCGGCGCCTTCATCCGCCTGGGCACCGGCAAGATCCGCATCACCGGCGGCGAACCCCTGGTGCGGCGCGACGTGATGCGGCTGTTCGACAGCCTCGGCGCCCGCCTCGGCAACGGCTTGCGGGAGCTGACGGTCACCACCAACGGCACCCAGCTGTCCCGTCACGCCGACGCGCTGGCCAAGGCCGGGGTGCGCCGCATCAATGTCAGCCTGGACACGCTGGTTCCGGAAAAATTCGCCGCCATGACCCGGTGGGGCAAGATCGAGAAAACCCTGGACGGCATCTTCGCCGCCAAGGCCGCGGGCCTCGCCATCAAGATCAACGCGGTGGCGATGAAGGGCGTCAACGAGGACGAGTTCGACGCCCTGCTGGCGTGGTGCGGCGAGCACGGCTTCGACCTCTGCCTGATCGAGACCATGCCGATGGGCGACATCGACGGCGACCGCACCGACCAGTACCTGCCGCTGTCCATGGTCCGCGCCCGCCTGCGCAAGACCTGGACGCTGGACGACACCGACTATGCCACCGGCGGCCCTGCCCGCTACTACAATGTCGCCGAAACCGGCCGCCGCATCGGCTTCATCACGCCGATGACCCATAATTTCTGCGAAAGCTGCAACCGCGTCCGCCTGACCTGCACCGGCACGCTCTACATGTGCCTGGGCCAGGACGACTCCGCCGATTTCCGCCGCGTGCTGCGCGCCGGGGCCAGCGATGACGAACTGGACGCCGCCATCCTCGCCGCCATCGCCCGCAAGCCGAAAGGCCACGATTTCATCATCGACCGCAGCCATAACCGCCCCGCCGTTGCCCGCCACATGAGTGTCACCGGCGGCTGAGCGCGGCCCTTCGGCTTGATCTGGCAGGAAGGCCCTGTTTTTGTGAACAAAAAGAAGCAAGAACCCTTCATGCCAGCCCGCGTTGACCCATAAAGCATGGGTCAACGCGGGCTGGCATGAGTCTTTGCATTGCGCGCGGCCACCGGCCAGCCCCGCGCGCGATACCAACCCGCGAAACGGCCGGAAGAGTCGGTCATTTCGCGGGTTGGCATGAGTCTTTGCATTGCGCGCGGCCACCGGCCAGCCCCGCGCGCGATACCAACCCGCGAAACGGCCGGAAGAGTCGGTCATTTCGCGGGTTGGCATCATTCATTGGCTGCGGCGGGTGTTGGCATTCTTGGCGGTGGAATTGCGGCGCCTGCCGACGGCATTGCCCGCGACCCCGCGCTTTTCTCGCGGATCAGCCGGGCTCGCAGGGAATGGAGTTTTTTGGTTCTTTTTTTCAAAAAAGAACTTCTTCCTTCCTGCTCGCGCTACGGCGCCTTCGTCGGCTCCACCACCACGCGCAGCACCAGGTCCGGGCTGCGCTTGCGGTTGAACACGTTCCCGCTGGCCAGCGTATTGCCATCCACCGCCGTGTCCAGCCGCCGCAGCGAGGGTGGCGGCGCGGTGACGAACGCGATCTGCGCCTCGGAGGTGGAAGTTGCCGGACCCCTGATGAACACCGGCCCCGGCCGCCCCTGGCGGAATTCCGTCACCGCGCCGACCGCCGCCGTGCGCGGCTGCAACGACAGGTAGGCGCCGTCGGTCACGAACTGGACGTCCACCAGGAAGGTCAGCGGGGCATTGTCCACCATCAGGCTCACCAGCTGCTGGCAGCCGGTGCCGGGACAGGCCAGCTCGCGCGTGTCGCCCATGGGCTCCTGCCCGTTCATCTGGGTCAGCCGCACCATCCGCACCGCCGCCTTCGCCGCCGCGGCGCGCGGCGACGCCAGGGGGATCGAACCCAGCTGCGTCTGCCGCGGAAGCGGGGCGGCGGCGTCCTGGGCACGCGCGGGTCCGGCGCCACCGCTCGCCACGGCGACGGCCAGGCTGAGCGCGGCCAGGCGCGTCAGGGCATTTGAACACAACATCCCAACAGCCTAGCACAAACCGCCCCGCCTTGCCACGCGGGGCCGCCGTCATGTCTCCACCGGGGCCGTGCGCCGCCGCCGGCGGGGCGGGCGCACCGGGGGCGGCGCCTCCACCGCCTCGTCCGGGCTGACCAGCGCCGCCAGGATCGCCTCGCGCAGGCGGCCCAGCCGCCGCTCGTTCTCCACCTTCAGCCCGAACACGTCCTTGACATAGAAGACGTCGACCGCCCGCTGGCCGTAGGTGCTGACATGCGCCGAGGCGATCTGCAGCCCCTGCTCGCTGATCGCCGCGGTCACGTCGTGCAACAGGCCCGGCCGGTCCCGCCCGTTCACCTCCACCACCGTGTGGGTGTTCGACGCGTGGTTGTCGATCACCACCCGCGGCGGCACGTGGATGGCGCGCAGCCGCTGGCCCAGCACCGCCCGGCCGGCGCGGCGGATCTCGCTGGCCAGCCGCAGCCGCCCCGACAGCGCCTGCTCCACCAGCACCGACAGGCGCGCCAGGCGGTGCGGCGAGTCGAACACCCCGCCGGCGGCATCCTGGATCCAGAACGTATCCAGCGCCATGCCGTTGGTCAGGGTATGGATGCGCGCGTCCACGATCGAGGCGCCGGCCACCGCCAGCGCGCCGGCGATGCGGCTGAACAGCCCGGCATGGTCGGCGGCATAGACGGTCACCTCCGTCACCGCGCGCGCCGGCAGCGGCTGCGTCTCCACCGTCAGCGGGGCGCCGCGCGCCTCGGCACTGCGGATCATGCGGGCATGGCGCGCATGGGTCTCGGGGTCGAAGGACAGCCAGTAGCCGGCATAGCCCCGGCCATGGAAATTCTCCACCTCCTCCGCCGTCCAGTCGCCCAGCAGCTGGGCGGCGGCCTGCTTGGCGCGCTGTACCCGCACGTCGCGCTCCGTGGTGGACAGCCCGCCGGCCAGCACCTCGGCCACGCGGGCATACAGTTCGCGCAGCAGCGTCGCCTTCCACGCGTTCCACACCTTGGGCGACACCGCGCGCATGTCCGCCACCGTCAGCACCAGCAGCAGCCGCAGCCGCTCCGGCGACTGGATGGTTTCGGCCAGGTCCAGGATGGTCTTGGGGTCGTCGATGTCGCGCTTGAACGCGGTATGGCTCAGCAACAGGTGGTGCAGCACCAGCCAGGAGACCATTTCCGTCTCCTCCGCCGACAGCCCCAGCGCCGGGCCGACCTGCAGCGCCACCTCGGCGCCCAGCTCGGAATGGTCGCCGCCGCGCCCCTTGGCGATATCGTGCACCAGCATCGCCACATACAGCGCGCGCCGCGATTGCAGATGGTCCACCAGCCCGCTGGCCACCGGGGCGATCTGCGCCAGTTCGCCGCGCTCCAGCATGTTCAGGATCCGCACCGCCTCGATGGTGTGCTCGTCCACGGTGAACACGTGATAGGTGTCGAACTGCATCTGGCCGACGATGCGCGCCCAGTCCGGCAGCAGCCGGCCCAGGATGCCGCTTTCGTTCAGGATCGACAGCCACTGCGCCCCGTCGGCGCGGTTGTGCTCGGCATCGCGCCCGCACAACAGGTCCAGGAAGATCGCCGCCGCCTCCGGGTTGCCGCGCAGCCCCTGTGCCCGCCGCTCGTTGCGGATCAGCTGGCGCAGCGACAGCGGGTGCAGCTTCAGGTTGCGGTCGCGCGCCACCTGCAGGCAGCGCAGCATCTGGATCGGCTCCTTGTCGAACTCCCGCCCCGCCACCGGCAGCAGCTTGCCATCGGCCAGCACGAAGCCCAGCGCCAGCAGCTTGGCGTCCGCCTCGCGCGCGGTGGCCGGCGGGCCGAGGGCGGCGCGCACCAGGGCCGGCTCCAGCACCCGGGTCAGGCGGATCACCTCGCGCGCGGTCAGGAAGAAATGGCGCATGAAGCGTTCCACCCCGTCCTGCCGGCCGTGGCGGGTGTAGCCCATGCGCGCGCCGATCACCGGCTGCAGGTCGAAGGTCAGCCGGTCCTCGGCCCGCCCGGCCACGTAATGCAGATGGAAGCGCAGCGTCCACAGGAAGTCCCACGACCGGCGCATGTGGCGCAGCTCGTCGGCGGTCATGATCACCGAGCCCGGCGTGGCCGCGCGGCCCACCAGGTCGGCGAAGCTGGTCTCGGGATAGATGTAGCGATCGATCCAGTACAGCGTCTGCAGGTCGCGCAGCCCGCCGCGCCCTTCCTTGACGTTCGGCTCCACCACGAACGGGCTGTCGCCGTAGCGGCGGTGGCGGGCATCGCGCTCGGCCTGCTTGGCGGCGATGAAGCGCGCCACCCCGGCTTCGACGCAGGCGGCGCGGAATGCGGCCTGGAACTCTGCGAACACCGTCGCGTCGCCGGCCACGTGGCGCGCATCCAGCAGCGAGGTGCGCACCGTGATGTCGCCGCGCGCCTCGCTCAGGCAGTCGCTGATCGAGCGGGTGGCATGTCCCACCTTCAGGCCGAGATCCCACAGGATGTAGAGCGTGAACCCCACCGCCGCCCGCGCCTGCGGCGACGCCTCGCCCTGGGTGAGGAACAGCAGGTCGATGTCGCTGAACGGCGCCAGCACTTCGCGGCCATAGCCGCCGGTGGCCACCAGGCACAACTGCCCCGCCTGGCCGGCCGCCTCGTTGTCCCCGGCTTCGTTGTCCCCCGCTTCGTT
>JADLHF010000147.1 GCA_020848935.1 Acetobacteraceae bacterium | reverse complement strand
TTCCGCAGCCGGTTCACCGCCGCGTTATCGTTCGGGTCGGTCGCGAGGAACTCGGTCAGCGCATTTTCTGGCAGCCCGGCCGCGCGCCAGGCCGCCGCCAGGTTCTGTTCGCCGCTCTCTTGGAAGAAGAAGTCAGCGATGGCGCCGGCCGCTGCCGCACGCCCGGCCGCCGCACCAGCGCCGGCACCCTGCATCACCCCAGTGGCCCGCAGCAGCCCGTTGCCGCGCAGGAAGCCGCTCAGGAACTGCGCCACCTCCCCCGTGATGCGCCCGGTCGGGGTGCGCGGCTCCGGGATGGGGTTCAGCCCGTCCACCACCTCGGCCATGGCCGCCGCCGGATTGCCCAACGGCGCCGGCAACCCCGGCACATCAATACGCAGATCGGCCACGTTGTTGTTCAGCCAGTTGGCCACGTCATCGGCCGCGCGGAACACCTCGCGCACGCCTCGGATCACCCCGCCCGGGATTTGCAGCATGCCGTCAGCGCCGTTCCGCGCCACGGTGCCGGCCGCTTGCAGGATGCGCGCACCGATCCCAGGCTCATCCGGCATCGGCGGCACAACCTCGGCCGGCTCCTGCGCCTGCGCCGCACTGGCCGCACTGTCCCGGCGCCGGGGGCGAGGCCGCGGCACCGCACCGGAGGCATCCGCCATGGCCGCCGGGGGCGCACCATCCGCCGGGGCGTCGGCCGCAGCCGCTGACCCGACGATGGCCGGCGCATTCCGGGGCTGCCGGCGCTGCACCCGGCGCCGCAACTCGGCCTCCTGGCGCGCCTGGTCCGCCGCGTCCCTGTAGGCCCGATAGCTGTCCGCCACATCACCGGCCACGACCGGCGCCGCAGCCACAGGGGCGGGCGCAGGGGCGACAGGAGGCGTGGCGGGGGCTTCCGGTGCGGGCGCCGGCGGGGCGGCTTCCTGGGGCGCGCCTGTGGCGTTGCGCGGGGTGTCGGCAATGCCTCCCGCGCCGCCCTGCATCGCCCCGCCACCACCACCGTCGCCCAGCGCCTGGCCGGCCGGCGCTTCCTCCGGCGGCAAAATCTCAACCTGGACCTCGCCGCCCGGCACCGCCTGCCCATCAAGCACGCTCGGGGGGAAGTAGGTCGTGCCGCCCATCTGGCCGGTCCCGCTCATGGCGCATTCCCCCGCCGGGCCCGGCCGCTGCCGCCCGCGTTGTCGCCCAGCGTGAAGCGCCAGGCATCAATCACCCGCATGGCCCGCGCCATCTCGGCCCGGTCCAGCGTCCCGGCCTCCAGGTCGCCAAGCAGGGCTTCCTCGGCCGCGTCGATCACATCGTTATCCACAGTCTCGCCCCAGCCCTCGAAGGCGTAGGGCATGGGTAAGGAGGCCCGCCCGGCCGCCACCGCACCGGGCCGGTGCATGCCGGCAATCTCATCGGCCGCGCGCCGCACCTCGGCCGCCGTCGCCTGCGGGTTGCGGTCGTGCCACGCATCGAAGTCCGCCATGGCCGCCGTCCGCGCCCGGGTCAGCCCGCCGGCCAGTTCCGGCACATCCGCCGCGGCGCCCGGCTCGAACGCCTCGGCCAACGCTTCCCGCCCGGCCCGGAAGCCGCGCGCCTGCGGAGTATCGCCCGTCGCCGCCTCATTCCGCGCCAGCAGGTCATTGAACCGCGCCGGGGTGATGCGCCGTTCGGCAACCGCGCGCTCAGCGTCCCGGCGAAACTTGTCCGGCTCATCGGTCGCCGCCCGGGGCAGCAGGTCCGCCACGGCATCGGGGCTGTCCACCGTCGCGCCGCCGGTCCGCAGCACCTGGCGCGCCACCTCGTAACTGGCCGGGCTCAGGAAGTCGCGCGCATCGTCCAGGCCCTGCACCAGCGCCAGCCGATCAGTGCCCGGTGTCGCCGCCGCCGCCCACCAGTCCTTCATGCCAGCCGCCGCGTTGCTGGTCAGCGCCGCCCATTGGTCACGCTCAGCCGTCGCCGCCTCTGCGAAGGCCGCATCCTCCACCTCGCGCGCGGCATTCAGCGCCTGCCCGCCAAGCTCTACCCGGTCCTCATCGTCCAGGTGCGGGAACTCGGAAGGGCTTTCGATGGCCCGCGCCGCCGCCGCCGGCTGCAACCGGATCATGCCCCGCACCCGCGCCCGGTCGATATCGCGCGGGAAGCGCCGCAGCAGCGCATCGGCCCGGTCGGGGCGCAGGAAGCCAGCCTCCAACGCCTCGCGCACGGAACGCCCGGCCCGCGTCTCGGCCTCGGCCCGCTCAGCAGGATTGCGCGCCCTGGCGGCATCCTCCGCGGCGCCGGCCAGGTCATCGTTCAGCGTGGCCAGGCCCTGCTGCTGCTGCCGGGCGACGCCCTGCTGCTGCACATGAAGGCCGCGCGTCATCGCCATCTCGCCGGCCTGCGCCCGCCAGCGCGCCCGCGATCCTTCCGGCAACTCGGCCTCGATAGCCGCCGCCGCACGTTCGGCCGCCGTGGTGAAGCTGCTACGCGCCGCGCCCGGGTCCGCCTCGCTACCGACTGCGCCTTCCAGATCGGCCAGGGCGCCACGGTAGCGGGTGCTGGCATTCTGCCGGGCGATTACATCAGCCGCCCGCGCCTGCCGCCGCTCAAGTTCGCGCTGGCGCTCCATGGCCCGATCGATGGTGTCCCCCAGCTTGGAGATACCTTCGCCCATGACTGTGCCGGCGCTGATTGGCACCGCCGCAAGGTCAATGCCGCCGCCGGCCAGCCGCGACCGCGTCGGCTGCGCCAGGGCTTGCTCAGCGAAGCGAAGCTGCAAGGTGCCCATCAGCCAGCCCCCGCGATGGCCTTGGCCGCGCCATCAACCACGCTGTTCACCGTGTTCCAGTACGCCGCATTCGCCGCCGTCTGCCCGGTCAGCAGCGCCACGCCGGCCCGTTGCTCGCCCTGCACCACCCCAAGCGCGCCCTGGTAGCGTTGGCTGGCCGCCTGGCCTTCCAGCGCCGTCGCGCGCACCTCGCCGTTGTAGCGAATGGCCTGCGCGTCCAACTCGGCCTGGCTGGCATTGAAGGCCAGCACCTCCAGCGGGGTGCCCTCGAACGCCATGCCACTGGCACCGATGGCCGCGCGGTCAGCCGCCAGCGCGAACCGGCTGCGGGTGCGCGACCGTTCTTCCTCATAGGCCGCCGTGGTGCGGGACTGCGCCGCCTCGGCCTCGGAAGTCTTGGCGTTGAACTCGGCCTGCTGCTGCGCGACCTGCCCCTGCTGCCGGGCGATCTGCGCGTTGTAGCTGCCAACCGCCTTCGCGCCCTCGGCTTGGGACAAGCCGCCCAGTATCTGCAAGCCGCACATGCTCAGGGCGCCGAGATCAGGTCCGCGCGCACCTTGGCTTCCAACGTCCTCAGCGCCTTGAGAATGGCGTGATGGCTGGCCCCACTGGTGACACGCAACTCGATCACCCCGGCGCCAGGCGACGCGGTGCCCAGAACCACAGACTGGATTTCGTCCAGGGTGGAAGTGAGGGACATGGAAAGATCAGCCATCGCTACGCTCCTATTCGTTGGTGCTCATCCGCGGCACGATGCCGAGGACGGTCAGTGGAAGGGGCTGGTCCTGCACCACCACCACCGACGCATCCCGTGACCAGCGCGCCGGGAAGCTGACGACATGGGTGCCGGTGAAGATCGCCGGGGGGGCGGTCATGGGGTCGGATGGCCGGCGGAACTCAATGCGCTCCAGCGTCAACTCATCCGTCTCGGGGTCGCGGTAGCCGACGCGACAGCCCAGGGTCTGGTAGAGCATCACGCCCACCGAATGCACCCGCTTGGTCCGCGTGAGGTTGCTGCCGTCCATGGCGCCGGCCTGAATGTCCAGCGGCTCCACCTCGCAGGCATAGCCCAGGCCAACCTGCACCTTGCTCGCGGCGACCTGCAACGCAATCGCGCCGCTGGCATCCACCACCGCCGGGGGCTGCACCGCACCATCGCCCAACACCTGCACCGTCTCGCCCACCAGATGCCCCAGGCCGGTGATGCTCAGCGTCGGCGCGCCCGTGTAGGTCAGGCCGCTATCCACGAAGAAGGCATCGGCGGTGCTGGTGAAGCTGTAGAACTCCGGGTCCATGCGCTCGACGTAGCGGGCCGTGGCGCCGTTGATGGTCCGCTGCACCAACACCCATAGCTCCATGCTGGTGCTGTTCGGGATCACCGCGATGCTCAGCGCCTGGGCATCCGTCCCGCCAATCGGGTGCCGGTGCCAGGCGACAACCTCCTGGTCGCGCATGTAGGTCATGGCGACCAGGCCACCATCTGCCCGCACGCACCACAGCACCCGCCACGGGTTCTGTTGCCATGCCATTTCCACCAGCCCGGGCCGGGTGATGTGGCGCGCCAGGGTGGAAATCTCCGGCGAGGCGTAGGCGTCGATCTCGTTCCGATAGGCTATTTCCAGCAGCGCCCGGCCGCCCTGCTGGACGTAGAGGACGGCATTGGAGACAGCGACCGGCGCCACCATGGCACTGCCCTCGGTCGTCTGCCGCCGGCTCTTGCTGTCGGTCGGGGTCAGCGCGCCACTGGTGCTGGCGGCGGAAATGGCGAACTCACCGCTCGCGGTGCCGGCCAGCAACACCCGCTGCGACATGAGCCAGCGGATGGCATTCATGCGGCCATCCACCAGCGTGAATTGCAGCGCGTCATCGGAGGCAGCGCCGGTCGTGTGGTTCTCGAAGTCGCCGGTCTTGCTCGCCCAGATGGTTTGCGGCTCGCCCGGGGTGCCCGCCCAGGCCAACCGCTCCTCGTAGAAGGCCACCGTGCCCGGGTAGTTGGCAGCGCGCCAGGAGCCAAGCCGATAGGCGTCACTCGCCGCCGCTGCCCCGAAGTCGCCGCCCACCGTGGCATCCACCACCGTGGTGGAGGTGAAAGCGGTAATGGTCGCCCACCCCCAGGTTGCGCCATGCTTCAGCCGCACCAACCGCCCCACATCGGTGGCCGCGAACACCGCCGCCGAAGCGGTCAGCGTCGTGGCGCCAGTGGTAGCCGCCGGGGTAATGGTCAGGTCGGTGGCTTCGGTCAGGTAGGGACCATCGGTAAAGGCGATGGTGGTCAGCGTCCAGGCGGTGTGGCCGCTCCGGGTCAGCTTGCGCGGCGCGTAGAGCGGGTGCGCCAGGTAGAGCGTATCGGCCGACTGCACCCACCGCAGCAGCGCCAGATCGGCCGCGACATAGGGCGCGGCAATCTCATAGGGCACGCCCGGGCTGGCCTCGATCTGGCCACCGTCCTTGTAGAAGCGCAGGTAGCCGTCGCCGGCCTCGATCACATAAGCCTGCGTCGTGCTGAACTCGAAGGGGATCAGCCGCGCCACGCCATTGGCCTTGGTCGCCGCGATGAAGCGCAGCCCAGGCCGCCGCGTCACCGGCCCCTCGGCCATCACTAGCATGTTCTCGAGGCTGCGGCAGCCGGCCGGGTATTTCGCCAGGTCCGCCCGCGCGTGCAGGTATGGCGCCAGCTCGCCGGCATTGAAGGCGACGACAGCGGGAACCGCGCGCGGCATGCGTCAGATGCCGTAGGGCAGGTAGCGGGCGCCGGTCCAGGTGTCGGCGATCAGGCTGTCATCGCTGCTTTGCTCAAGCGCATCCATGCGCCGTGCATCCCGCATGGCCACCTCGGCGGCTTGGCTCATGCCCTGCGTTACCCGCGCGTCGCCGGTTAGCCCGTAGGCGATGGCCGCCGCCAGCCGGGCCGCGATGACGCGGGCCAAGAGCGGGCCGATCAGCGATGGGTCGGTCAACTGGCGGATGTAGCGGATATTCAGCGGGCCGGCCTCGTCACAGACGATCTCCCGCCCCTCGACGCGCCAGGCCACGCCGTACAGCGCATCGTCCTCGGTCACGACCACCCGCAGGCAGTCCGCCGGCAGCGGATAGGCGTAGGTCGGGCCCCAGGCCGGCGCCGTGGCCGATGCGGCCAGCGACACCCGCGCCATCGCGTCATTCCAGGGATAGCTGCGGAGGGTTTCATCCCGCGCCGGCTCATAGTTGCGCTGGCACAGGTTCGCGGTCGTGCTGCCATCCGTCAGGCTGGCAATGGGCTTGGCCGCCAGCATGTCCAGCGCCATGTTGCAGATCGCCACGACACTTGCCGCCAAGGCCCCGCCCTCCGAATGCAGAAAAGGCGGGAGAGGTTGCCCCCTCCCGCCGGTCGCTCAGTGGCTCAGGAGTTGTCCACCCACAGCACCCGGATCAGCATGCGACCGGACGCCGGCATGGTCGCCGCCGCCGTGGTCATGATCCAGCTTTCGGCCGCGGTCAGCGCCACGCCCGTCGCGGCATTGAGGTTGCCGCCCGGCAGGGTGGCCGAGGAACCCGCCCACATGTTCACCGCGGTCAGCGCCAGCATGGCGCGATATTTCGCCGTGCTGCCGCTGATGCCGAGCGAGAAGGTCGCCGTGCTGGTGCTGGTGTCGGTGTTGCACGCGACATCGAGGATACGCGCACCGGCCGGGAACTGGAGTTCCGGGATGGAGTAGGTGCCGGTCGCGTCCGTGGCGAAGGTGAACTCCGCGATGGAGCATCGCACCTTGCCGCCCATGAGCGAAACCGGAACCTTGTCGCCGCCGACCACCAGGGGCGCCGCGGCTGCATTGACGAAGGGCATGTGCTGCGCTCCTGCTTAGAACGTGGTCGGGTGGCAGATGAGCTCGACGCAGCGCGCCTCTTCCATGCGGGTCGCGCCGAAGCTGGCCCGCATGTAGACGCGCGTGTTGAAGCCCTTGGTCGGGTCTTCGGCCGCCTTGGTGACAGGCTCCTCCATCGACGCGAAGAGCATGCCGTCAGGGTGCCACACCGGGATGCGCCGGTTGCTGGAACCGTTGGTCAGCAGCCGGGCCGAGGGAACGCGAATGAAGGTGAAGCCCATGAAGGTGCCCACCTCGCCATTCACCAGCGCCTTGACGCTGTTGTAGTCCTCGCTCGACACTTCGGTGGTCCGCAGCAGCGCGTTGATCTCGCGCTGCGAGCAGGCGATGTAGAGCGGATCGTCCTCGCCCACCTCGGCATCCATCAGCAACTCGCGCGCCCGGCGCAGCTTGCCGATCGTGAGGCTGGAGTTGGTCGCCGTGCCGCTTTCCACGTAGTCCACCGCGACCTGGTTGCCGCTGGTGAAGCTGGTGGTGGTGGCGCCCGCCTTGCCGGTATGGGCCGAGCCGAAGAAGTTGGTCATGAAGACCGTGTCCTTCTTGCGGTTCATGCCGGCCGCGAACGCCTTCACGATGGCCGCCTGCGGGTCCATCAGGGTGCGGTTGGTGTCCTGGCGGTCCACGATCTCGGCCAGTTCCCAATCCTGCGCCGAGACGCGGCGCCGGGACTGCGGCAGGTCGGTCATGGGGGTGTCAGCGTGGCGGCTGGTGCGCTCCACCGGCTCGACGCTGCCGAACTGGTCGAAGTAGCCGAACTCGCCGGTCAGCGTCTCGCGCCGGCAAGCCTGGATCAGCCGGCTTTCCTTCTGCTGCGCCAGCATCATCACGTTGGCGCTGAACTGGTTGACGTAGGCGGTGGCAATCTGGGAAGTCATGCCCTGGGACCTTCACGCAATGGTTGCGAGGGTCGGAGGGATTGCCGGGCCGGTTGGCTCGATCCGCTGCCTTGCCGGGAGACGCCCCGGCCGGCGGGCCTCTATTCGGCCTGGTCAGCGGGCCGGGTGCGCCGGTTGTCCGCGACGGGCATGGGCTGCGACACCCACGCCCAGAAGATTTCAGCAATGGCCGTGGTCGCGTCGGCGCTGGTGCCAGCGGTGCGGATCGCCGTCGCTGCATCGAGGCAGGAGACGCGCGCACCGAGGATCGCGTCGGGTGATGCAAGCTTGCTCATTGCACACACAGGATTGCGGGCCGCACCGCCCGACTGTCCAGCGTCGTGACGTTCGCGAACGTCAAGCGGCCGTCACCCGCATTTCTTCCAGCGCCAGGGCACGGGCCACGGCGGTCTTGTGCTCCGGGTGCTGGCGGTCCCAATAGGGCGAGTCCGACGCGCGCAGCTTCGCCAACTCGGCCTTGGCCTCGTCGGGGGTCAGCACGCCACGGCTGCGGCCGGTGCCCATGCCGGCGGGCCGGTCCTCGCCCATGGCCTCGCCGATGCGGGCGAACAGCCGGATCATCTCGGCGCCGCCGACCTTGGCTTCCAGCGCGTCCAACACCGCAGGCGAGGCCGCGAACTGCTGTGCCGCCCGCTTGGCCACGTCCACCTTGGCGGCATAGGCGGAACCCCACTCGCCGCGCAGATGGTCCTCCATGCTGCGCCCGTCCGCCTCCACGCCCGGCGCCGGCATGTTGGCCGCCTGGTGCTTGGCGAAGTCCGCGGCGATGCCCTGCGCCTGCGTCGGGGTCAGCCCGTGCTTGTGCGCCCAGCCCGCGAACTGCTTGGCGCTGTCGTCGCTCCACACCTCGGCCGGCACACCCTCCGGTGCCTTGAGGCCGTAGCCCTCCGGCGCATCCGGCACGCCCAGCGCCTGGCGGAACCGCGCGTGGACCTCAGCGCCGTCTTTCTCGCCCGGGATCACCAGCCCCTTGCGGCCGATCAGCGTCTCGAGCTCGACATAGGACTTGGCCAGCCCGGCCGGGTCGGTGAACTTGCCCAGGGACGGGCTGTCGCGCAGATCGGGCGGCAGGCCGGCGCGCCATTCCGGGGCGGCGGGCGCGGCCGGCGTCGGCGCTTCGGCGGCGGGGGCTTCGATGGTGGCAGAGGCAGGATTGTCGCTCATGCGGTCCTCACGGGGTGGTGAATAGGGTAGCTCAGGCGTCGTCGGCGCCGGTCAGCGCGGGCGGGGATGAGTCCGCCATCACCGGCTTGCCGAGCAGATCGGCGGCATAGTGGCCAGCGTCCACCATGGCTTGCGTGCAGATGGTCGCCCCGGCGGCGCGCTTGGCGTGGCCATACAGATGCGCGGGGGTGGCCTCCCAGGGCTGCACCAGGCCGGCCCAGGCCAGCGGCATGGTGCCCTCCACCTCGAAGCGCGGCGGCGCACCAGCGCGGCGCGCTGCCTCGCTGCTGTAGCCGCCCAGGGCGTAATGCACGCCGTCGCTGGCCATCTGCACCCGCTCGGGCAACAGGCGCCAGTAGGTGACATGCCAGCCGTCGGCGGCATGGCCAAACGGCAAGGACTTGGTAAGCGCCATCGTCGATCTCCTACTGCACTTCGGACAGGTGAATGGCCGCAACCACGTTCCAGGTATTGGCGTTCGGCGGGGTGAAGGTCAGGTTGATGCCGCCGTTCACGGTGTCGGCGGATATCGCCATCATCAACTTGGAGGCGTCCGCGCCGATGATGTTCTGGAAGTCCACCGTGCCGGCGACCAGGGTGGTGCTGCCCACGCCGGTGGCCCGCGCCATGCCGAAGGGGATGGCCCAGCGGGCGCAATTGGCGGTGGTTTGGTCCCGCGCCGTCACATGCACCACGCCGGAAACCGCCGTGTTGTTCGCCAGGTTGATGATGGTGTCGGGAGCCGGCGCGCCTCGGCCGTTGGCAGTCAGCCGCACCGCCGCCGCTGCCACCGCCTGCCCGCGCATCACATGCGAAGAACGCTGCGCGTCGCCCGCAGTGGTGAACCGCCCGGCGGAATGCACATCCGCACCATACCAGCCGCGCGCCCAGGGGAAATTGCCCCAGGCGCGGGAATACCAGCCATCGGACAGCGCGTTGTTGCCGTAGGCGAAAGCGCGCATCGCGGAGGCCTGCGCCGCGGCCCCCCCTGCGGTCGCCTCCTGGCCGCTGGCGACGTTGCCGCTGCCGCCGATGACCGTCGCGCCAGAACCACTCGCGGTGTTCAGCGTGCCGCCCGCGATGGTCGCGCCAGCGCCAGAAGCGACTTGAGCCGCCGCGCTGCGCGAAGTCTGCCAGTCTACAGCATTCGCGCCTCGAGCATTACCCCCGGTCGCTGCGCTGTTCGGCACCGCGGTCATCAGGGCGCCGGTGCCCCTAGTCTTCACCACCACGCCAACGTCTGGATCGCCACTGGTCGGCGCGGCCCCAACCACCACCGGCTCACCCGTGGCGCCGCCCTGCAACGTGGCGATGTTCACGCCCGAGGCGACCAGAAGCGGCCCCGTCAGCGTGCCGCCGGCCACATCCAGCTTGAGCGGGTCCGAGATCACATTGC
>JADLHF010000146.1 GCA_020848935.1 Acetobacteraceae bacterium | reverse complement strand
TGGTCGCCATCCTTGATCAGCACCAGCTCAACATCCATACTGGCGACTCGTTCGACGATCCGCAGGGCGGTTTGCCAGGGTACGTCGCAGTCTCGCTGCCCCTGCAACAGCCGTACCGGGCATTGTACCGAAATGGGCGCGCCAAGCAGGCTGTGCGCGCGGCCATCGTCGATCAGGGCACGGGTGAAGCGATAGGGTTGTTCGCCGTATATGCTGGGCCGCTCGACGTAACCGTCGGCCAGCAGTGTTGCGCGTTCGGGCTCGCTGAGCCCGTCCCACAGCAAGGTCTGCGTGAAATCTGGCGCCGCGGCGATGCCAACCAACGCTGCCACCCGCTCCGGCATGACTCTGGCCAACAGCAGCGCGATCCATCCGCCCATCGAAGAGCCGACCAGCAGCACCGGGCCTTCGACGCATGCCGCGATCACCGCCCGCGCGTCCGCCGCCCAGCCGCCGATCGTTCCTTCTTCGAAGAGGCCGCCGCTGGCACCGTGGCCGGCGTAGTCCAGCCGCAGCATGGCTCGCCCGTTTGCCATGGCCCAGTCGCGCAGATGGATGGCCTTGCTGCCCGCCATGTCGCTCTTGAAGCCGGGTAGGAACACGATGGTGGGGGCGCGGCCCGGCAGGTGGGACCAGGCGATTTCGATGCCGCGGTGCCGCAGGCGGCCGGTTCGTTCTGCGGTCATGCCAGGCGCAGGCGCAGTACGCCGGATGCGTCGGTTTCGCCGCGCAGTTCGCCGAGGGCGAGCATGTGGTTCACATGGGCCAGTGCCTCGCCGAAGGCGAAGCCCATCTGGTGGGCGTCCAGCTTGCGGTTGAACAGCGTGGGCATGATGCCGGCGGTGGTGTCTGCGCCCGCCGCGATCGCCTGCGCCAACAGGTCGCAGCGTTCGCGGTGATGGGCGATCAGCGTGTCGATGCGTGCGTGCAGCCCGTGGAATGGCCGGCCGTGAGTCGGCGCCACCAGCACGTCGGCGGGCACCTGGGCGCGGATATCGCGCAGGGAGGCAAGGAAGTCGGCCAGCGCGTCGGCATCCGGTTCCATGGCGTGAACGCCGACATTGGGCGAGATATGGCCGATCACCTGGTCGGTCGGCAGGAAGATACCCTCCTCCCGGCAGAGCAGCATGACCTGTTCCAGGGCATGTCCGGCGCCGGTCAGCACCTCGAACCGCCGTCCGCCGAGGTTCAGCACGTCGCCCGCGCGAATACGAGTGTATTCCAGCGGCAGGTCCACGGTCAGGCGCTGGTAGGAATCGCCGCGCACCGTGACCGCGTGAATGTTGTCGTCGGAGAGACCATGACGGGCGTAGAATGGGCGGTGCGCGTTCGAATCCACCCCGCCGCTGCGCCCGCGCGACAGGCGCGATTGGAGGTATTCCGTCTGGCTCATCGTCACGCCGACGCCAAGCTTGTCGCACAGCCAGCCGGCGAGGCCGACGTGGTCGGGATGGAAATGCGTCACCACCAGGCGATTGACCCGGCGCCCGGCCAATGGCCCGGCCAGCATCGCATCCCATACCTGGCGGGTGCGATCATCGGCCACACCGGAATCGACGACGGTCCATCCGCTGCCGTCGTCGATGATGTGGATGTTCACATGGTTGAGGGCAAATGGCAGGGCGAGGCGAAGCCACAGGATCCCCGGGGCCAGTTCGCTGAGCGTTCCCGGTTCCGGCGCGGCGTGGGAATACGCGGGGCGTGCGTGAACGGCGCTGGACGTGTTCATCCTTGCGGCCGGCGCGGAATGGACAGGCTCGCGATCATGGTTTGGACGACCTCGCCGTTCTGGTTGGCGGTGGTGTTGCGGATGCGTGCCCAGCCGACTCCGCGCCTGGGCTCTGGCGGGCGAAGTTCCACGACCTCGCTGGTGACGGCCAGGGTATCGCCAGGCCGCACGGGCCGCGGCCAGCGGAGTTCGTCGATGCCGTTGCCGATGATTCCGCCGGCGATAGAGGTGGTGCCGGATGCGAACAGGCGCATGGTCAGGGCCGCCGTGTGCCAGCCGCTGGCGGCAAGGCCGCGGAACAGGCGGTGGGATGCGGCAGCGACGGGGTCGGTATGAAAGGGTTGCGGGTCGAAGTCACGGGCAAATCCGATGATATCCGCCTCGGTCACGGTGGTGGTGGCGGAGCGCCAGGCCATGCCGAGCGAAAGATCCTCGAAATAGAGCGTCGTCATGCGGTCACCCCTTGCTGCCATGGCGGCTATACCAGCCGATGCCGTCCGGTTCCATCGGCTGGGCTGGCTCAGGCCGAGGGCGAGGGTGCCAGATGGATGGCCGGGCTTGACCAGTTGTGGCAATGGCCCAACCTGCTGTCCAAGAGCAGGAGAGCACCATGGCCGAGATTCCCGCTGCGTTCCAGGATCTGTTGAGCAATCCCAGGGCGTTTGCGCATCTTGCCACCGTCAATGCCGACGGGGCGCCGCAGGTGACGCCGGTATGGTTCGATGTCCGGGATGGCAAGGTGCGGGTGAACTCCGCGCGCGGGCGCGTCAAGTCGCGCAACATGCACGAAGGCGCGCGCGTTGCGCTGTCGATCCCCGATCCCGACAATGCGTACCGCTATATGCAGATCCGCGGCAAGGTTGTGCGTGCGAGCGAGCAGGGGGGCGATGCCCATATCGACGCATTGGCGAAGAAATACCTGGACCGGGACAGCTACCCGTTCCGCCGCGAGGGTGAGGTTCGCGTGATCTTTGAAATCGAACCGACCAGCGTCAACGTCATGGGATGATGCACCGAACAAGCGCGCGGCTGATCGCGGCGGAGGAGGTCACCGACGGTGCGCGGCAGGGCTTTTTCGCGGGCGACGCCCTGTTCGTGGGCCGTCACCCGCCCGCCCATGGCAAGGCCATGCCGTCGCCGGCGCGGCGCACCTCCACGATGTTCGCCCGCGGCCCAATCGGTGCGCGAAAGCCGTGCCGCGCGGTGCCGATGCCGATCCGCCGCAGGTCGTCGCGATAGCGATTGGCGATGATCCGCCGCACGCCGAGTGGTGTGACTAGTTCGAGAACTGCGGGGCATTCGGGGTGTGCCTCGTCGTAGGCCCAACCCTCGACATATCCGCCGGCCAGGCGTTCGATGGCTCCGCGAAGGGTTCCCGCGGCGGCCGGGGACAGCGTGATGCCGGCCCGCGTGGCAAGCTGCCGGCGTGCCGTCTCCACGGCGAAACCGCCTTCGGTGCGCGGCATCGTTGCTGGCAATACCGGGGCGTCACGGTATAGAAGCTGATACTCGGCGGCGTTGTCGAACAGGCGCCGGCTATGCTCGTCGGCAAAGCTTTCCACCGCCGCACCTTCGGCGAAGATGAGCTCGTGCTGCTCCAACTCAACATGCAGGTAGGTGATTGCGCCGCATGGCTCCTGTGCGATCGAGTGCCCGTTCGCCAATGCTGCCACAGGGACCAGCAATGGGGCATCGGGACCGTTGATCCAGATGGCATGTTGCGGCGAGAGCAGGAGGTCGCGCATTGGCACGCCGGGTCCCAGCGCGCCCGCGCGCAGGCGCACGGGGTGGAGTTGCGCGTTGCCGGCGGTGGTTTGCGCGACATAATGGCGCCGGCCGATCCATCGTACCGGCCGCGCCGGGCCGTCCTTTGTAATTACCAGGTCGCCGATGCATAGCGATTCCACCGCGCGTGGGCCGGATGGCGTGGCAATTCGTGTTCCCAGGGCGAAGCATGCTGCCGCAGCCTCGGCAATGGCGACTGGTGCGGCGCTGCCGAACTGCAAGAATTCGATATCGGTCAGCGAATCCGTGCCGTCCGGGCCGACCAGTTGATACGCTGTTCCGCCCAGGAAGCTGATCGCATATTCGACTACGATGCCGCTGAAAATAGCCGTATCAATGCCGGGCCCACCATCGAGGACGTCGTCGCCCAGGTCGCCCTGCAGTGTGTCGGCGCCATCACCGCCGGTCAGGGTGTTGGCACCGATATTGCCGCGCAGCGTGTCGTCGCCGGTGCCGCCGATGGCATTCTCGATCAACGAGCGAAGATCTGAGTTCAAGTAGAGATGCGCGTTGGCCACGTTGCCGTTAGCCAAGTTGCCGCCGCCGAGCTTGGCCAGTTGGGCCGCGCTGAAGGTGGACCATTCCCCCGGCCGCAGGTCGATCGACAGGCTTGTGGTGTAGTTCGACAGGTCGTACGTATCGGTGCCGTTGCCATCCCAGATCGCGGTATAGGCGGTGTTGGTTGACGCGGCACCCTGTCCGACCCCGTCGATGAACATTTCGCCGGTTGTGGGACTCCAATTGTAAGTCGTATTTCCGGATTCGGAATCGAAATTTGCACCGTAAATATATTGCAGTGCTGCGATATCGTCGATCATGTAGGTCTGGTTGCCGCTTCCCTCCGCGTTCTCGTACGACAACCCCCCAGCGCCGATATATGATCTATACGTCATCACCGACCATTCGGTGGAATCGTGGCTGGTCGGGAGCACACCATAGGACGTGGTGAAGATGTCCGTCTCATGCCCGTGCTTCAGCCCAACGGTGTGGCCGATCTCGTGCAGGAAGGTTGCGAAGGCGTAGCTCCCCTTGGTCGGCACCGTGTCGCGGATATTGCCAAACCATGCGTCGCCATCGATCGACAGGCCGCCTGGCAGATAGGCGTAGGAAGTTGCGGGTGCCGCCGAACTGGCCAGACGGATGGCGCCATGGACGCTATCCGTCTCCGTGACCTCGATGAAGGTGAGCGAGGAAAACTGCGAAATCAACCCGAATGCGTAGCGCGCGACGTCCTGTTGGGCCGCCGACAAGACCTGAAAGCCATTCGACGGCGCTGGATCTGGGTAGTAGCCGGCGTAGTTCGAGGCGGCGGTCGGGAAACTATAGGTGACACTCAGTGTGCCCCAAACAGCACCGGACAAGAGGCCATTGATGTCTTGGTTGACGAAATTACCCGATGTGCCGATGGCAGTGGTCGGCGCTGTGTTCGGAATGAATGGCGCCGGTTGTGACGGGCTTGCCAACGCCGACACGGTGGTATCCCATCCAGCATAAACCAAGGGCAGCGCTGGCAGGCTGGCGGCCTCGTAGCGCAGCGGCGAGTTTCCTGGGTTAGGGACGTTTTCGCAAAGGAGCGATTGGGCATTGTTCCCATTGTCGTCGGCGAGGGCGCTCAGGCATAGCGGGCACATGCATTTCATCTAGCTTCCCTCCATGTTACTCGTCGCACATACAATCCTACCTGCCGCTCGTCAAAAATATAATTATTTCAATGTGCTAGATGATCGCGATGGATCGGCTCAAGCAAGGTGCTTTCGATGGTTTGCGGTGGGCGGTCTGATTTGCGGGAGAACGTCAACGTCAGAAAATCATCTTGCGCATCGACCGGTGGGTCGTTTGTGTGGCCGTGCAGCGCGGAAGAATATGGTAAAAATACGACACGAGTCGGTTTTTTTTACACTAGGTTCCATGGATGTCGGGCCAGGAATCTTGTCTAGCGTCCTGAAACAATTCATTTAATTTCACGGAGACGGCTCGCAAGCGACTCGACGGCATTGTAAAAATTCCGACACTTGTTCCCGAGGCCACACATAAGTCGTTGATACGAAGTGCTCCGTGGAATGGCACGGGCTTTGCATAAAGCGAGTAGCTTCAGCGATCCGCGTTGAGCGGACGTGAAGCGACGATCGGTGATGTTTGCTTGGCGCTGGCGCTAATATTGGAGGGATTTTGATGTTATCGATGTTTCGTAATGGCTTAGCGGCGGCGGTGGTCGCGGCGGTGAGTCTGGCGGCCGTGACGGCTGCCTCCGCTGATACGATGACTTACACGAGCGTCAGCACTCCGAACTCCCAGGGGGTGAGCATCATCTCGCCGAACGGACCTGGCAACAGCACTCCGACCAACGTCAGCGCCGGTCGGTTCCTGTTCACCGGAGCGGTTTTCAATGGAGTGTTGCCGGGCGCCGACATCAATGCTTGGTGCATCGACCTCGCCAATTGGTTCGGGGCGAGCGCGACCTACAATCTGGGAACCGCTCCATCCACCATCGATGCGACGTTGGAGGCACTTCTGGTGGGCTCTGCCACGCTCAACCTTAGTAGTGGCAATGCCAATGCTGCTTTGCAGGTGGCTATTTGGAAGACCGTGTATAGTAGCTTCTCGATGAGCACGAGCTACGGCAATGGCGCCGCCATCAACGCGCTTGCCGACACCTATATTGGCTATGTGAACGATCCTCTGGAGACCAATTGGAAGGCGACGTCGTCTGCCCATGTCGCCACGCTGACTGCCCAAGAGCAACCGAACCAGCAATTGATCACACTTCGCCCCGGCCCTGGCAACCAAGTCACCACCCCAGAACCGGCGTCGCTCGCGCTGATCTCCGTCGGCCTGATGGGCCTCGGATTGGTACGCCGCCGTCACAGCAAGCTACATTGAGCACTGCGAACCCGTTGAATTGAATTTCGTGCCTGGCCGCAAGGCCGGGCGCGAATTTGTGGTTCGTTCCGACGCCCAAGCACGATCGTCGCTCAGGGTGTGGGCGAAGCTTGGCAAAGTAACTCAGCCTATGTGGGGCAGGGAGATCTTGCTCCTCCCAGGCAATCAGCGTCAGGCCACCCGCCGCAGTATTGACTCGGCCGAATCCATGGTCATTTCGCGGCGCGCGCAATAATTTGGCGAAGGCCTGTTCTGCTGGTGTAGCTGCCGGGTGAAAACTCCCCAAAAGCGCCGATTGAGAATTCCCCAATTTAGCTGACGGCTGCGGCTAGCGGTTCAGGGCGTCGGGGCGATCGGTGGCTGGTGGTTGATGCTCCTTCCAGGGATGGGGGAGCTGATGGTCCGGTTGGGAGAGATAGTGATGATCCTTGATTTGCATCGGCAGGGAGCCGGGATTTCGGCGATTGCACGTCGCATGGGTATGGACCGCAAGACGGTGCGCAAGGTCATCGAGAGCGGCCTTGAGCCGCCGGCCTATGGTCCCGCCCGCGCAAGGTCTCGCAACTCCAGCGGTTTGAGCGGTACCTGCACGAGCGGCTCGGCGCGGTCCCTGAATTGACCGGCCGTCGGCTCCATCGCGAACTCGTTGCGGTCGGCTACACCAGTAGCTACACTGCCGTGACCGACTTGCTACGCGAGATCAGACCGGTCGCGGCGCCGGCGTTCGAGGTGCGGTTCGAGACGTCGCCAGGGCGTCAGGCGCAGGTCGATTTTGCCCATTTTCGTACCGTGTTCACCGACGATCCCGGCGTCGAGCGGGTGATCTGGCTGTTCTCGTTCGTGCTTGGGCATAGCCGCATGCTGTGGGGCCGGTTCGTGCCGCAGCAGGATATGCAGACCCTGCTGCGCTGCCACGCCGCGGCCTTCGAAGCCCTCGGGGGCGCCCCGGCGGAGATCCTCTATGACCGCATGCGCACCGTGTTCAACCACGAGGATCCGGACGCCGGCCACATCGTCTACAACCGCACCCTGATCGAGTTCGCCCGCCACTACGGCTACCTGCCAAAAGCGTGCAAGGCCTACCAGGCCAAGACAAAGGGCAAAGTCGAGCGGCCGTTCCGCTACATCCGAGAGGACTTCTTCCTCGGCCGCAGCTTCCGCAACCGCGACGACCTCAACGCCCAGTTCCGCCAATGGCTCGATCAGGTTGCCAACGCTCGGACCCATGCCACCACGCACCGCGTTGTCAGTGAACACTTCGCCGAGGAGCGCCCCAGCTTGCAGCCGCTGCCGGCCGGGCCGTTCCAGGCCGTGCTGCGGTTGGAGCGGCGCATCACCAAGGACGGCTTGGTGTCCGTGGACGGCAACCTCTACAGCGTGCCCGATACCACAAGGCGCCGGCCGGTCGAGGTGCACACCACCGCCAATGAGGTCCGCATCCTCGAACAGGGTGCCGTCATTGCCGTGCATCCGATCATCGACGGACGCGGCCAGCGCCGCATCATCGCCGGCCACCGCACGACCCCGGCACCGGGCAACAGCCGGACCCCCCGAAACGGTCCACCGCCCGGCCGCTCGGGCGATGTTGTGGCACTGCGCCCGTTGGCGTTCTACGATGCCGTCGGCAAACGCCTGGCCGCGGACGGGGCGGCGGCATGATGACCGGCATCCAGGCAAACAACTCGGCCGAGCGGATCCGCCACAACCTTGTTGCCCTGCGCATGCCCCGCGCCCTCGAAGCGCTCGATGGTGTCATCCAGCAGCTCGAACGTGGCCAGGTCAGCGCGATCGAGGCGATCGACACTCTGCTTGCCGAGGAGATCGGCGTGCGCGAGGCCGCCGGATCAAGGCGGCCCTGCAGATGGCCCGGTTGGCTACCATCAAGACCCTCACCGGCTTCGACTTCTCGTTCCAGCCATCGCTCGACCGCAACCGCATCATGGCCCTGGCCAGC
Organism: Acetobacteraceae bacterium; assembly: GCA_020848935.1. GTDB lineage: Bacteria > Pseudomonadota > Alphaproteobacteria > Acetobacterales > Acetobacteraceae > CAMDGX01. The sequence goes on along the minus strand of JADLHF010000146.1, from coordinate 4,433 downwards.
CTCGACTTTGTCGACAAGCACGAGGTCGTCCACTTCATCGGCCAGTCCGGCACGGGAAAAAGCCATCTGGCGGTCGCCCTCGGCGTCGAGGCGATCCGGGCCGGACGCAGCGTCTACTTCTGTCCGCTCGCCGACATCATCGACAGCCTGGCCCGCGCCGACCGCGAGGGACGCCTGCGTGAGCGCATCCGCTATCTCTGCCGCGCCCAGTTGCTCATCATCGACGAGATCGGCTACGTCACGCTCGCCGCCGACGCGGGAAGCCTGTTCTTCCAGCTGGTCAACGCCCGCTGCGAGCGCGGCGCCATGATCCTGACCAGCAATCGCGGCTTCGCCGAATGGGGCCAGGTGTTCGGCGATCCTGTCATCGCCACGGCTCTGCTGGACCGTCTGCTGCACCACGCCGTTGTCGCCCACATCGAAGGCTCCAGCTACCGCATGCGCCAGCACGCCGACCTGTTGCCGCCGGTCCAGCCAGCCGGCACCCGCACGGATGCTCAGCCAAAGCGACGGGGCAGGCCGCCCCAAACAGCAGCCGATGCCATGCAGGCCATCTGAACCTTGGCGTTCCGGCAGATCCACTTGCCACGTGTTACGTAACGGGGACCACCCATGCCGAAGGGATCGCAAAGAGAACCCGGGCAGGCGCTCAGCAACGCCGAACGCCAAGCCCGCTATCGCGCCCGTCAAGCCGAACAGACCAGTGCCACCATCCGATACCGCAGGCCCATCGATCGAAGAACCCGGCCTCAGCGCTGGCACGACGCCGTCGCCGAGCTCCTCGCACTGCAGGCCAACTATGCCGCCTGGGCCGACGCGCTGCCGGACGCTCTTCGGGTAACCGCCACGGCAGAGGCTTTGCAGGCAATCGTCGGTCTTGACCTCTCCGACCGCGCAGATATCCAGCCACCGCGCGGATATGGCCGCGACTGATCTGCAACGAACTGGGGAATTTTCAATCGGCGCTTTTGAGGAAAATTCAACCGGCATTGACAGCTGCCGCCCCCACCGAATTGAGCACGAAGAGCGACGCTTCCCAAGGTAGCCGAGGCAAAATCCCAGGCGGCGTATATCAAGTGGCGCGTACGTGGCTTCGGATGATGTCAGAGAGGGCCGGGATGGTGAGTGCTATGATCCCGCCGACGCGGTCTGGGAGACAGTCTCGGAAGGAGAACCCGAACTCCTTGCAGATATACATCATCCCGAGAAAGGCGTCGCGGCAGTCGCGCCCGTCGTCACGCTTGGTGCTGCCGCTGATCTTTCGGTTGATCTCCTGGCATCGGACGTCGCGTTCCGATCCGTTGGTGTGTAGCGGGATGTCTGGGCGGTCGAGTGCCATAAGGAGTTCCGCATTGTTAGCGTACAATCGCACCAGCAGCCGGTCCAGAGTGGCAATCCCAGTGCGGCGGTGGAAGTTGCGCACGAATCGGGCCCGCAACTCGCTGCGGCGGCGGGCGGTGGGTGCGGCACAGTAGACCTTGATGTCGGCGTAGAACCACCAGATCAGCGCGCGCATGCGCGCTTGGGCGGCGCGGTGGGTGGCGGTGAAGGTCTCGAGCTTATGGACCAGCCGGTCGGCATGCACCCAGCACAGCGCATGCCGGCCGACGGCGAACTGGCCGGCGCCGTCGCTGACGATCGCCGTGCCGTCGAGCATGCCGTGCGCACTGATCGCGCCCCAGATGGCGCCATCGGTGGCGATGCCGGCCGGGTGCTGCGGCACCGCCAGTTCCTCGATGCCGAGATGGCGCAGATGGGCTTGCCAATCCGCGTGATCGACAAGGCGCGTTGTCGGCGCGCAAGCCGGGCGCTCGATCAAGGGTCCGGCCAGGGCGCGGCGGCGCATGTAGTACAGGGCAGCGGAGTTGACGACGTAGCCGCCCTGGCCGGCGCGCAGCAGGTAGAGGAAGTTCAGGCGGCTCTTGGTCGGCTGGGTGGCGAACCCGGTGAAGCTGTCGATGCCGATCTGGGTGCAGTAGCCAAAACTGATCACTCATGGCGAGATCCTCCCGCCAATCTCAGAATGATCCGGCGCCGAGCCAGATCAAGCCTTTATGGGTCCTGAGCCTAACATTACAGTTGCATTTTTTGGTTAAATGCGCTGTCTTGGCAGAGGTTTGATGAGCCCCTCGCCAAAGTGACCATGCGATGATGCTGGCAGGCTGGATGTGTCGTCGCGTGAGCTTGGTGGCGATGCGGCGAATTTCCTGTACCGACCAGCGGATCAGCGGCGGCGGGCGGCGTTCTTCATCCTCCGCATTGTTTTTGGGGGCGTCGTGATGTTTGTGCGATGCCGAATGGCGGCCATCATGGCGAAGGCGAGCATGACGAGCGAGACGTGGCGATGCCAGCCGTGCCAGGAGCGGGTCTCATTGTGGTCGAGGCCCAACTCGTTCTTCGCGGTCTCGAAGCTGTCTTCGATCGCCCAACGATGTCCCTCGACCTTGACCAGCATCTCGATGCCGGTTCCGGCCGGGCATCAGGTCGAGAAGAAGGCCAGGTCTCCGTCGGCGATGTTGCGGCGGATCAGCAGGCCGCGCGTCCACAGGCCGATACGCGTGTCGTCGTATTCGGCGGCGTCGAGATCGGCCAACTCGCAATACACCCAGTCGTGCAACCGTGCGCCCTTGGTGCCGTCGCCCGCGGACAAGCGCTGCCATCGCGACGGATCGATGGCGCCCGCGATCTCTTGCGCCGTGCCGGCGACCGGCGGTTTGCGCTGCCAGGAGCGGAAGTGGTGGCTGGAATTGACGCCGAGCACATAGCCGCGGCCGGCGCGCCGCAACGCCATCTCGACATCGCCGATCCCATAGACGCTGTCGGCGGCAACCCAGGCGAACGGCACGCCTGCCGCAATCGCGCGCTCGATCATCCCGACGGCGAGCGCAGGCTTGGTCGCGAAGCCCCTGTCGTCGGGCACATGCGCCGCCGCCATGCGGGGCGGATCGTCCGTCCAGGTCTTCGGCAGATACAGCGCCCGGTCGATGAAGGCATGGCCGTGGCGCGACACATAGGCAGCGAACACGCCGATCTGGCAGTTGGTGCTCTTTCCCGCCGAGCCGGTGTACTGACGGCTCACGCCACAGAACGCACGGCCCTGCTTGAGAAAGCCAGTTTCATCGATCACCAGAACCGCATCATCGGCCACCAGGTGCTCGACGACATAGTCCCGCACGACATCGCGCAACGCATCTAAGTGTCCGTCCGGGAACAAGGGTAGCGAGTTGAATCGTTTGTGATTTTGTCCGACGCGGGGGTGCCGTCGATGCTTCCGGCATGTGGACGAATGAAAATCGAGCACGCTACGAGCGCCGTGGCCTGCGGTATCCGAGTGACCTTACCGACGAGGAGTGGGCGTTGATCCGTCCGCTGATCCCGCCGGCCAAGCGAGGCGGGAACAAGCGGACGGTGGATGTTCGCGCTGTGATCAACGGCGTGATGTATGTGCTGAGCACCGGTTGCCAGTGGGCGGCGCTGCCGAAGGACCTGCCACCACGCAGCACGGTGAACGACTACTTCCGGCGCTGGGACTGGGACGGGACGCTGGGGCGCATCCATCACGCGCTCTACGTCCGGTGCCGTGAACAGGCCGGACGCCAGGCCAGCCCCACCGCTGCGATAATCGACAGCCAAAGCGTCAAAGGCGCTGAAAAAGGGGGATCTCGGTCGATCCGCCCGGGTATGACGGCGGCAAGAAGATCAAGGGCAAGAAGCGGCATGTCCTTGTCGACACACAAGGCCTGCTGATGCAGGCCGTGGTCCATGCGGCTAACCTGCAAGATCGTGACGGCGGTGTGCTGTTGATGAGCACGCTGTTTGGCCTCTATCCCTTTCTGCTCAAGCTCTACGCTGATGCTGGCTACCAGGGCCCAAAGTTCCGGGACGGGCTGAAGGAAGCCTGCCGCACGGTCAATGTCGAGATCGTCAAGCGCCCCGAACTGCACAAATTCGTTGTCCTGCCCAAGCGATGGATCGTCGAACGCACCATCGCCTGGCTCAACCGCTGCCGCCGCCTCGCCAAGGATTGGGAATGCCGAAACCGCTCAGCACTCGCATTCCTGCGATGGGCATCCATACGGCTCATGCTCAGAAGGCTTTGCCGAAACTCAGAGTGATCCCGGATGGACTCTAAGTCCCATCGGCCACAGCCCAGGATGGCCTGCTGGCGCCACGGGCCGGCGTCGCCCGCCGCCTCGGCGCGCATCCAGCCGGTCTTGCGGCGCTCGTCGCCTAGTAAACCGTCAAGGAACAACCCCGCCGAAGCGGCCACCCGTTCCTGAGTAAAGAGCGGCCTGATCCGCGCCTTCACATCGCGCAGCGACGAAGCCCAGAACTCCAGCGGCGCCGCGGCAATCCTGGCCGGCTGCCGGCGCATCTGCCGCGCATCGAGCAGGTGCTACTGTCGGACAGCACCACCTGCCCCTGCTGCCGGG
>JADLHF010000145.1 GCA_020848935.1 Acetobacteraceae bacterium | reverse complement strand
CGGACCGCTTGTCGCCACATCGTTGTGACCATAGTGTGGCAGGCATGCTGATGTTTCTGGCCCGACGGGCGCTGATCGCACTGCTGGTGACGCTGACGGTGCTGACCATCAGCTTCGCGCTGACCCGGCTGTCCGGCGACCTGGCGGTGGCAATCGCCGGACCGCAGGCGACGGCGGCCGATGTCGATGTGATCCGCCGCGCCTATGGGTTGGACCGGCCGCTGACGGTGCAGTTCTTCGCCTGGGTCACCTCGGCGCTGCGCGGCGACCTTGGCCAGAGCTACATGTACCACGATTCCGTCTCCCGCCTGATCGCCGCGCGGTTGCCGGTGACGCTGACGCTGGGGCTGACCGGGCTGCTGATTGCCATCGCCACCGCCATCCCGCTGGGCATCATCGCGGCGATGCGCGAGGGCAGCATGATGGACCGCGGCATCATGACCATCGCGGTGGTCGGCCAGGCGATGCCGAGCTTCTGGCTGGGGCTGACGCTGATCATCTTCTTCGGGCTGAAGCTGGGCTGGCTGCCGATCTCGGGCGTGGAGACGTGGGAGGGCTATGTCCTGCCGGGCATCGTGCTGTCGTTCTCGGCCATCCCCGCGCTGATGCGGCTGACGCGCAGCGGCATGGTGGACGCGCTGGCGTCCGACTACATCCGCACCGCGCGCGCCAAGGGCCTGTCGCGCACGGCGATCGTGCTGAAGCATGCGCTGCGCAACGCGGCGATGCCGGTGGTGGCGATCTCGGCGGTGCAGCTCGGCTTCATGCTGTCGGGCTCGGTGGTGATCGAGACGGTGTTCTCGCTGCAGGGCGTGGGCTACCTGGGGTGGGAGGCGATCAGCAAGAACGACTTCCCGGTGGTGCAGTCGGTGGTGCTGTTCCTGGCCGTGGTGTTCGTGCTGCTGACGCTGCTGGCCGACATGATGAACGCCGCATTGGACCCGAGGCTGCGCACGCAATGAAGACGCCTTCGGTTCGTGGGGTGGCCGCCGGCCTGGGCACCCTCATCGTCGTCGTCGTGCTGGTGGCGGGCATCCTCGCCCCCTGGATCACGCCCTATGATCCGTTCATCACCAATCTGGAAGCGCGGATGCTGCCGCCCTCGTTCATGGCGGGCGGCACTCCGGCCAATTTCCTCGGCACCGACCAGCTCGGCCGCGACTACTTCTCCCGCCTGATCTACGGCGCGCGGATTTCGATGCTGATCGGCGTGGCCACCGTGGTCACCTCCGGCCTGATCGGCATCACGCTGGGGTTGATCGGCGGGTTCTTCGGCGGGCGGGCTGACGACGTGGTGATGTTTGCCATCACCTGCCGCCTGTCGATCCCGCTGATCCTGGTGGCGCTGGCCGTGGTGGGGCTGATCGGGTCGTCGCTGAGCGTGGTGGTGCTGACCCTGGGCCTGTTGTTGTGGGACCGCTTCGCCGTGGTGACGCGCACCACCACGATGCAGGTGCGCAACCAGGACTACGTGGCCGCCGCCTGGGCCGCCGGATGCTCGCGCCTGCACATCCTGGGCCGCGAAGTGCTGCCGAACATCGCCCACCACCTGGTGGTGGTGGCCACGCTGGAAATGGCGCTGGCCATCCTGCTGGAAGCCGCGCTGTCGTTCCTGGGCCTGGGCGTGCCGCCGCCGCTGCCCTCCTGGGGGCTGATGATCGCCGAGGCCAAGGAGTACATGTTCTTCTCGCCCTGGATCATCATGGTCCCGGGCCTGTCGCTGTTCGCCCTGGTGCTGGGCATCAACTTCATGGGCGATGGCCTGCGCGACCTGCTGGGCGCCACGCGCGACGTCTAGTGGTCCGATGCTGACAGGCACTTCCGCCTGTCGGCTGACTCGGCCCACCAAATCAAGCTGGTGCACTGGCGCAAGTTGAGCGCTCCGAGGGCGTCGGTGCACCGGGATCGCGGGTGGGGGCGCGAAGGCAGGACAGGCCGGGGGCTCTGCCCCTGGACCCCACCAGAGGCGGGGCCTCCGGTCTCCCGGACCTGCTCGTCCCTGGCGGGTCCGGGGCGGAACCCTGGCATTTCTTGCTTTCCAGCCCCATTTTGCTTCGAGGCACCGCGCGTGTGCCGCTGGGATCCGCAGGAACAGCAGGAGTGTCTTCGATGCGTGCATTTGCGATTGCGGCGATGGCCGCGGGCTTGATGCTGGCGGCGGCGCCGGTGCGGGCTGCCGATGCCGAGGCTGGAGCGCGGGTGTTCCGAACCCAGTGCGGCGCCTGCCACGCGGTGGAGGCGGGCAAGAACCGGGTGGGGCCAAGCCTGTTCGGCGTTGTCGGGCGCACCTCCGGCGAAGTGAAGGGGTTCCGCTATTCCGCGGCCAACCGCAACGCCAAGCTGACCTGGACGCCGGAGGTGCTGGACAAATACCTGACCAACCCGCGCGAGGTGGTTCCGGGCACCATCATGACCTATGCCGGGCTGCGCAATGCGACGCAGCGGGCCAACCTGATCGCGTATCTCGAAACGCTGAAATAGATGGCCGGCTACCGGCTGTTCATCGGCAACAAGAACTACTCCTCGTGGTCGCTGCGGCCATGGGTGCTGATGCGCGGGCTGGGGATCGACTTCGACGAGGAGCAGCGGTGGTTCGGCGCCGGCTCCAACCGCGCCGCGTTCCGCGCCTTCGCGCCCAGCGGCACGGTGCCATGCCTGCATGACGGCGCCACGGTGGTGTGGGATTCGCTGGGGATCGTGGAGTATCTCGCCGAGCGGCATCCCGGCGTCTGGCCGGCGGATGCGGCGGCACGGGCCTGGGCGCGCTGCGCGGCGGCCGAGATGCATGGCGGGTTCGCGGCCCTGCGCACCCAGTGCGGCATGAGTTGCGGCCAGCGCGTGCGGCTGCATGCGATGTCGCCGGCGCTGGCACAGGACATCGCGCGGATCGACGAGGTGTGGTGCGAGGGGCTGGCGCGGTTCGGCGGGCCGTTCCTGGCCGGGCCGACATTCGGTGCGGTGGATGCGTTCTTCGCCCCGGTGGCGTTCCGGGTGCAGGGCTACGGCCTGGCGCTGAGCGGCCCGGCAGCCGGCTACGCGGCGCGACTGCTGGCGCTGCCGGCAATGCGGCAATGGTACGAAGCCGCCCTGGCCGAAACCCAGCGCGAGGCTTCGCACGAGGCCGAGGTGCTGGCGGCCGGCACGGTGCTCGCCGATTTCAGGGCGACGGCGTGAGGCCGAGGCGCATCACCATGGCATCGTCGCCGTCGGCGTAATAGCGGCGGCGGCGGCCCACCTCGGCAAAGCCGGCGGCGGCGTACAGCGCGCGGGCGGCGGTGTTGCGCAGTGCCACCTCCAGGAACATCGCAACCGCGCCATGGGCGGCGGCGGTCGCCCCGGCCTCGGCCAGCAGGGCGCGGGCAATGCCCTGGCGCTGGCAGTGCGGATGCACGGCCAGGGTCAGGATCTCGGCCTCGTCGGCGGCGACCCGCGCCATCACCAGGCCGCCGCGCGGGTCCAGCAGGGCGAAAACGCCGGGCAGAGCCAGTTGCAGCGCCATCGCGTCGGCCCCCCAGCGTTCGCACGGGGGAAAGGCGGCCGCATGGATCGCCGCCAGAGCGTCGGCATGGGCCGGGCCGGCACGGGCGATCACGGGGCCGGCGCGGGCCGCAGGCCGCCGGCGGGCAGCTTGGCCTCGGGCGGATCGATGTAGAGCGGCTGGGCGGCCAGTGGCGGGATGCTGCCGGCCAGCCGGCGGGCAGCCACTCGGGCGACGGCGGTGGCATGCGGCAGGCGGGCGGCGGTGAGCATCACCGGGTCACCGCGCGCCGCCAGCCGGGCGGCCACCTCGTTGGCGGCGTCCCCGGCGATGGCCACGGGCGCGGCCGGGCGCGGCAGGTCGGCCAGCGCCACGGTGGCGATGGCGCCGTCGCGGTCGAGAAACACCCGGCCGCGCCGGCTGTCGATCGCCACCCACAGGCGCCAGCCCGGCGGCAGGGCGAGCTGCTCGGCCAGGGCCTCGGCCACCCGCACGCCCACCACCGGGCAGCCGGCAGCCAGCGCGATGCCATGGGCGAGGGCGATCGCCGCGCGCAACCCGGCGAAGCTGCCGGGGCCGACGGTGACCGCCACCGCGTCGAGGTCGCCCGCCGCCATCCCGGCCTCGGCCAGCACCCGTGCCGCCATCGGCGGCAGGATCGCCGGCTGGCCGCGCGCGCCCGCTTCCGCCGCCTGGGCGAGGATCGCACCGTCGCCCAGCACCGCGGCGGAGCAGCGGGCCAGGGCGGCGTCGAGGGCGAGAATGCGCATGCCCCACCCTACCGCCGCGCCCCCGGGGCCGCCACCATGGTTGCATCGGCGCCGGCGAATCTGCCACTCATGCGCCATGGATCAGGCGGTCAGTGAAGTCATGGCGCTGCCCGGCGGCGAGGCACGGGTGCACTGGCGCCGCAGCGCGCGGGCCCGGCGCGTCAGCCTGCGCATCGATCCGCGCGACGGGGCGGTGGTGGTGACCCTGCCGCCGCGCACCGGCCGGCCGGCAGGGATGGCGCTGTTGCTCGATCACGCCGACTGGGTGACCCGGCGGCTGGCCGCCCTGCCCGGCGCAGTGCCGCTGGCCGATGGTGCCGCGGTGCCGCTGGTGGGCGTGGCTCACCGCATCCGCCACATGCCCGACCGGCGCGGCACCGCCTGGCTGGAAGACGGCGAGATCAGGGTGGCCGGCGATGCCGCCTTCCTGTCGCGCCGGGTGACCGATTTCCTGCGTGCGGAGGCGCGGCGGCGGCTGTCGGCGCTGGTGGCGGAGAAATCCGCCCTGTGCGGGCTGCGCGCCAGCCGGATCACGGTCAAGGACACCCGCACGCGCTGGGGAAGCTGTGCGGCCAGCCGGGCGCTCGCCTTCTCCTGGCGGCTGGTGATGGCGCCTGGCTTCGTGCAGGACTACGTGGTGGCGCACGAAGTGGCGCACCTGCGGCACATGAACCACGGCCCGCGATTCTGGGCGCTGGTGGAGACGCTGACGCCGCACACCAGCGTGGCCATGGCGTGGCTGCGCGATGAGGGGCCGCGGTTGATGCGGGTGGGGGCGTAAGGGAAGCGCGTTCTTTTTTGAAAAAAAGAACCAAAAAACTTCTATTCATTTTAGCTACTGTTGCTGCCAATATGGCAAGAACAGTGAATGAAGTTTTTTTTCTTTTTGTTCACAAAAAGAAGAGTCTTCCTTGCTATCCTGGCAACAACCCCATGAGATCATCCGGCCCATGCCAACCGGGCTCATACGGCTCCAGCGCGCCACGGGCCACGGCATTTTCCACGTGGTCGAGGAAGCGCAACACATCGGCCGGCAGGTCGGGCGGCAGGTGGAACAGGTTGAAGCGCCACCACGCCAGGCCGCGCAGCCGCGTCACGATGTCCGCGCCGAAGCGCATGCGCACCGTGCGGGCGGGCGCGCCCTCGGCCACCGCGTAGGGCGCCACATCGTCCAGCACCACCGCGCGCGCCGCGATCACCGCGCCGTCGCCAATGGTGATGCCGGGCCGCAGAAAGGCGCCCTGGCCGATCCAGACATCATGGCCGATGGCGGTGCGGCGGGGGGCGTGGTCGCCCGGCGGCACGTGGCTGTCATGGCCCAGCAGGCTGGCCCAGCCATGGGGATCGCGGACATGGCCGACCGGCGAGGTGGTGGCCATGCCATCCGGCGGCGCGTCCTGGCCGGTCTGCACGTCATGGCCCAGTGTGCAGTAGCGGCCGATGGCGACATGGCGCAGCCGGCCGCCGGCCACCGTGCTGAAGGCGCCGATGCGCAGCGGCAGGGCGGTGTCGATCGCCGCGGCCACCGCGATCGGCGCCTCGACGGCGAAGTCGGCGGTAAACACCATCGGGCGGTCGAAGTTCAGTCCGATGCCGAAGCGGCGCAACCGTGCCGGCGACGCTGGATCGAAGGCGATGCGCATGCCATCTTCCCCTGGCCCGCCGGCGCGCTGCGCGGCGGGGGTGGCACACAGGATACGGCGCGGCGCGGGCGCGGGGAACCGGGGCCGGCGCCGCATACGCTGATGGCCGGGAGGTGACGATGGACAGGGCCAGGGCGGCGCTGGAGGCGATCGGCCAGTTGCCGGATGGCGAGATCGCCATTGCCGACGCGGCACTGCAACTGGCGAGCATCGACCAGCCCGATGGCGACATGAACTCGGCGCGCGACCATCTCTCGGTGCTGGCGCGCGACGCGGTGGCGCTGGCCGGCACGGTGGCCGAGGACGACCTGGTGGGACAGGCCGTGGGCCTGGCGCGGCTGATGGGCGAGGTGCACCGCTATGCCGGTGACACGCGGCAGTACGACGACCCGGCCAACGCCAACCTGCTGCGGGTGATCGAACGGCGGCGCGGCCTGCCGGTGGCGCTGGGCGTGCTGTGGCTGCATGCCGCGCGGGCCGCCGGCTGGGGCTGCCATGGCGTGGATTTCCCCGGCCATTTCGTGCTGGCGCTGGCGCACAAGGGCACGCAACTGGTGGTCGATGTGTTCAACGGCGGGGCACCGATGGACGCGCCCGCCCTGCGCGCCCTGGTCAAGAGCGTGGAGGGCCCCGCCGCCGAGCTGCGGCCCGGCCTGCTGCGGCCGATGAGTACGCGCGCAGTGCTGCTGCGGCTGCAGAACAACATCAAGCTGCGCCGCCTGCAGGCCGGCGACATGCCCGGCGCCCTGGCCTGCACCGAGGACATGCTGCGCATCGCGCCGGACGAGGCCGGCCAATGGCGCGACGCCGCGGTGATGCACCAGCGGCTGGACCAGCTGGGCGACGCGCTGCGCTGCGGGGCCGCGTTCCTGCGCCTGGTGCCCGAGGGTACCGCGGCCGAGCGCATGCGTGCGGCGATGGCGGAGCTGCGGGCGCGGCTGAACTGACGGCACGGGACGGATTGCAGTGGCCCGCGGATTGCGCCATGCCATCAGCCAGCCACACGAGGAGCAAGACCATGGCAGCGCCCCTGAAGGTCGCGGTCCAGATGGACCCGATCGAAACCATCAATATCGACGGCGACTCCTCGTTCCAGCTGATGCTCGTCGCCCAGGCGCGCGGCCATAGATTGTGGCACTACGAGGTGCGGCACATGTCGCTGCGTGAAGGCGTCATCAAGCCCGGCGCCCGCGCCGAAGGGCGGCTGTTCGCCCGCGCCCGGCCGGTGACCGTGCAGCGGGTTCGCAACAACCACTACAGCTTCGGGGCGGAGGAGATCCTCGACCTCGGCACGATGGACGTGATCCATATGCGCCAGGACCCGCCCTTCGACATGGCCTACATCACCGCCACGCACATGCTGGAGCATATCCACCGCAGCGACGGCACCGGCACGCTGGTGGTCAACCACCCCGTCTCCGTGCGCAACGCGCCGGAAAAGCTGCTGGTCACCCATTTCCCGGAACTGATGCCGCCCACCCTGGTGACCTGGGATGTCGATGCCATCCGCGGCTTCCGCGCCACCCACAAGGACATCATCGTCAAGCCGCTGTTCGGCAACGGCGGCGCCGGCGTGTTCCGCATCAAGCACGACGACGAGAACCTCAACTCCCTGCTGGAAATGCACTTCGCCCGCTCGCGCGAGCCGCTGATGATCCAGCGCTACGAACCCGCCGTGCGCCAGGGCGACAAGCGCATCATCCTGGTGGACGGCGAACCGATGGGCGCCATCAACCGCGTGCCCGCCGCCGGTGAATCGCGCAGCAACATGCACGTGGGCGGCCGGCCGGAGAAAATCGGCCTGTCGCCGCGCGACCTGGAAATCTGCGCCGCCATCGGCCCGCTGCTGCGCGAACAAGGCCTGATCTTCGTCGGCATCGACGTGATCGGCGACTGGCTGACCGAAATCAACGTCACCTCGCCCACCGGGCTGCAGGAAATCGCCCGCTTCGACGGAACCGACCTCGCCAGCGCCATCTGGGACTGCATCGAAGCCAAGCTCGCGCGCGGGTAGGGCGGTGGGGGCGGGAAGAAGGCAAGGCCAGGGGCTTTGCCCCTGGACCCCACCAAGGGCAAAGCCCTTGGAACCCATTCCCTTTTCCGCCTTCGGCGGGAGGGGGCCGACGAGCAGTTGCAACACACTCTCTGGCCCCCTCCCGCCGAAGGCGGAACAAAGCCGAGGGTCCAGGGGGCTCGGCCCCCTGGCGGGTCCAGGGCGGAGCCCTGGCCTTCCCTTGCTCCTGCCTCCAGCCGCTCAACGCCGCGCATGACCTGGGCGGCGATACTGCGGCACCTGGTGTTTGCCGGTGGCTTGGCGTGCGTATCGGCGCGGGTGGTTCGGGCGATGGTTTCGGCTGGGGTGATGGATCGGCCGGCGGCGCGCAAGGCGCATGTGGTGGCCACGCCGAAGGGGGGCGGGGTTGGCATTGTCGTGGCGTTCCTGTTGGGCGTGTCGGTGCTGTATGGGTTTGCCGATTTCGCCCGGCTGGCGGATGCCTATTTCCGGGGCGTGGTGCTGGCGGCCCTGGCGATCGCGGTGGTGGCGTATCTGGATGACATCAGGGATTTCCCGTTTGTCGTGAAGCTGGCGGCGCAGGTGGCGGCGGCGCTGCTGGCGGTGGGCACGGGGCTGTATGTGGAGGTGTTCAACCTGCCGGGGCTGGGGGCAGTGGACATCGGGGTCTGGGGCGCGGTGGCGACGGTGGCGTGGATTTTGTTCGCCACCAACGCGATGAACTTCATCGACGGGCTGAACGGCCTGGTCGGCGGCACGGTGCTGGTGGCGTGCGGCTTCCTGGCGGTGATCGCGGCCGGGCAGGACGGCTGGTTCGTGTATTTCGCGGCGTTGTTGCTGGGCGCCGCGGTGGCGGGGTTCCTGCCGTTCAATTTCCCGTCGGCGCGGATTTTCATGGGCGATGTCGGCAGCCAGTTCTGCGGCTTCGTGCTGGCGATGCTGGGCGTGGCGGCGGCGCGGTTCCAGGCGGTGGAGATGAGTTTCCTGCTGGTGCCGATGCTGCTGTCCGGCGTGCTGTTCGACGTGGCGTTCACCCTGGCGCGGCGCCTGCTGGCGGGGGAGAACATCGCCCGGGCCCATCGGTCGCATCTTTACCAGGTGGCGCACCGGGCGGGGGTGGATGCGCGCGCCATTGCCGTCGTGCATTGGGGGTTCGCGGCAATCGGCGGGGCGGTGGCGCTGGCCTTCACCCATGCCGGGCCGGGATTGAAGCTGCCGCTGCTGGCGATGCTGCTGGTGCCGCAGGCGGTATGGCTGGGGTTTGTGGTGCGTCGGGCGCGCGCCTCAGCGCTGGGCCGCTGGTAGGCGCAGCGGCGCCAGCACCACGGCGCCGGCGGCGATGAACACCAGGATCACCGCCATGCCGGCGCGCTGGCTCTGGAACACCGCGGTGGCCAGCGCCAGGGCGGCGGGGCCGAGGAAGGCGGTGACGCGGCCGGACAGCGCGAACAGCCCGAACCAGGCGGCGCGCGACCCGTCCGGCGCCATATGGGCCATCAGGCTGCGGCTGGCCGCCTGCGCCGGCCCGACGAACAGGCCCAGCGCCAGGCCGAGGCTCCAGAACCACGCGGGCTCGCGCACCAGCAGCAGCGGCAGGCCGAGCACCACCAGGGCGACGAGGCTGGTCAGCACGGTCGCCTTGGCGCCGATCCGGTCCTCGATGAAGGCAAAGCCCAGCACGCCCAGCCCGGCGGTGACGTTCAGCCCGATGCCGAACACCAGCACGTCCTGCGCCGAGAAGCCGAACTCGCCGGCGGCGTAGATGCCACCGAAGGCGAACAGCGTGACCAGCCCGTCCATGAACAGCATCCGCGCGACCAGCAGGCGGCGCAGCGGCGGCTCGGCGATGGCGGTGCGCAGGGTGGTGCGCAATTCGGCCAATGCCGCGCGGATGGCCGGCCCCCAGGGCTGGGGTGCCGCGCGTTCGGGGATGAACACCACGGCGGGCCAGCCGAAGGCGAGCGACCAGGCGCCGGCCAGCACGGCGCAGGCGCGGATGTGTTCGGCCTGGCCGCGGTCCAGCCCGAACAGGGCGGGATCGGGCAGCACGAGCAGCACCAGCGCCAGCACCAGGCTGGCCAGCCCGCCGGCATAGCCCGCCGCCCAGCCGAGGTTCGACAACAGGCCAAAGCGCGCCCGCGGCGCCAGGTCCGGCAGCATGGCGTTGTAGAATACCGCCGCCAGCTCGAAGGCGATGGTGCCGATGCCCACCAGCACCAGGGCCAGCGGCACGAAGGCGGGATCGGGGCGGACGAACCACAGCGCCAGGGTGGACGCCGCCATCGCCACCAGGCAGGTCGCCAGCATCGCGCCGCGGCGGCCGCCCTGGTCGGCGATGGCGCCCATCGGCACCGCCAGCACGGCGATCAGCACGCCGGCCACGGCCTGTGCCGCCGCCCATTGCGCCGCCCCCGTCACCGGGTTGGCGGCCACGCCCTGGGTGAAGTAGGTGGCAACCACGAAGGTGGCGACGATGGTGGCAAAGGCATGGTCCGCCCAGACATAGGCTGCCCAGGCCGCCACCGCCCGCCGCGGTGCTGTCCATCCCGCAGCCATCTTTCCCCCTGCTTCACCCCGCCGGGCCGGCAGGGTAGGGTGCGGCGCCCTTGGAGGCCATCCATGCGAGGCTTGCCGTTCCTGTTGTTCCTCCTGGCCGCTGCCATGCCGCCCACCGCCCTGGCGCCCACCGCCTTGGCGCAGGAGCGGGCGAGCAGCAGCGGCAGCGGCTTCGTGGTGGCCGAGGGACGGGCGCTGACCAACCACCACGTGATCGAAGGCTGCCGCCGCATCGCCTTGCGCACGCCCCAGGGCCAGTCCCTGCCGGCCACCGTCCTGGCCAGCGACCCACGGCGCGATCTCGCTGTGCTCCGCTATGACGGCCCCGCCGGCCCGCCGCTGGTGTTCCGCGATGGCCCGCCGGTGGCGCGCGGCGAGTCGGTGGTGACCTACGGCTTCCCGCTGTCCGGCGTGCTGTCCTCCGGCCCCACGCTGACCACGGGGGATATCAGCGCGCTGGCCGGGCTGCGCGACAATCCGCTGCACTACCAGATCAGCGCGCCGGTGCAGCCGGGCAATTCCGGCGGCCCGCTGCTGGACTCGCGCGGCCATGTCGTCGGCGTCGTGGTGTCCAAGCTGAACGCGATGCGCATCGCCCAGATGACCGGCGGCGACATTCCGCAGAACGTCAACTTCGCCATCAAGGGGGCCGAGGCGGTGCGGTTCCTGCGCGACAACGCCGTGGTGCCGATGCTGGCCGCCAGCACCGGCGCCGACCGCCGCGCCAGCGAGGTGGGCGAGGTGGCCAATGCCTCCACCCTGTTCATCCAGTGCTTCGGCGCCGCCACCCGCAGCGCCGCCGCCAGCCCCCCTGCCACGGCGCAACCCGGCGGCAAGCCGGCCGACGACCCGTCCTTCCGCCTGGTCAATCGCGGCCAGCAGCCCGTTGCCGAGCTGTTCGCCACCCCGGCCGGCGCCGGCACCTGGGGCCGCAACCGGCTGGACCAGGGGCCATTGGCGCCGCAGGCCGCGCACGTCCTGCGCCTGCCGCGCGGGGGCGCGTGCGTGTACGACCTTCGGGTGGTATTCGCCGATCGCCGCGCGCTGGAGCGCAGGGGCGCCAATCTGTGCCGGGTCACCGACCTGCCGGTGCCCTGAGCGGTGCGCAAGTTGCAAGGCCATCACGGCGGGGGTAAGCCGCCATGCAACGGGAGGGTGATCGACGTGATGCAGGGCGCCATGACGATGCAGGGGGCGGCGCGATGAGCGCCAGCACGCGGACCGCCGGCGCGCGGGCCCCGTCCACCGGGCTGCGCGGGCGCAACTATGCCCGCAAATACTGGCCCTTCGTCGTACCGGCCGGGCTGGTGGTGTTCGCGGTGATCGTGTTCCCCTGGCTGTTCACCCTGTACATGTCGGTCCATGAATGGAAGGTGAGCGGCGAGACCAATTTCGTCGGCCTGGCCAACTACCTGCGCCTGCCGAACGACGAGCGCTTCCTGTGGTCGGTGGTGCGGACGCTGTATTTCACCGTGCTGTCGGTGGCCTTCCCGGTGGCGCTGGGGGTGGCGGCGGCCGTGTGCTTCCACCGCAACTTCCCGCTGCGGGGCTTGGCGCGCACCATCTTCATCCTGCCGATGATGGCCACCCCGGTGGCCATCGCGCTGGTCTGGACGATGATGTTCCATCCCCAGGCCGGCGTGCTGAACTACCTGCTGACCTCCGTCGGCCTGCCGCCGAGCATGTGGAGCTACGCCTCGGACACGGTGATCCCCACCCTGGTGCTGGTGGAGACATGGCAGTGGACGCCGCTGGTGATGCTGATCGTGCTGGGCGGGCTGGCCAGCCTTCCCACCGACCCGTTCGAGGCGGCGCGCATCGACGGCGCCAGCGCGTGGGACATGTTCCGCCACCTGACCGTGCCGCTGGTCTGGCCGCACATCATCGTGGCCACCGTGATCCGCACCATCGACGCGCTGAAGGCCTTCGACCTGATCTTCGTGATCTCCGGCGGCGGGCCGGGCACGTCCAGCGAGACCATCAACCTCTACCTGTACCAGACGGCGTTCGCCTTCTACAACATGGGCTACGCCGCCGCGATGACGGTGGTGTTCTTCATCATCATCCTGCTGGTCAGCCTGGTGCTGTTCACCACCCGCCAGCAGGAGAAGTGGCAATGAAGGGCCATCAGGTCCGGCGCCTGTTCGGGCGCATCGGCTTCTTCCTGGCGGTGTTCGCGCTGGTGTCGCCGGCGATCCTGGTGTTCCTGTGGATGCTGTCGCTGTCGCTGAAGAACGAGGTGGACAACATGTCCTTCGTTCCCGTGTTCATCCCGAACCCGCCGACGCTGAACAACTTCGTCGAGGTGTTCGAGAAGAACGACTTCCTGAACTACACCTACAATTCGATCATCGTCTCGTTCGGCGCCACCGGCCTCGCCCTGCTGCTGGGCGTGCCGGCCGGCTTCGGCATCGCCAAGGCGAAGGCGCACCGGGTGGCCGCGCTGATCATGATCGCGCGCGTCACCCCGGGCCTGTCATACCTGATCCCGTTGTTCCTGCTGTTCCAGTGGATCGGCCTGACGGGCTCGCTGGCGCCGCTGGTGATCACCCACCTGGTGATCACCGTGCCGATCGTGGTCTGGGTCATGATCGGCTTCTTCGAGGGCCTGCCGAGCGAGCTGGAGGAGGCCGCCCTGGTGGACGGCGCCAGCATCTGGCAGGCGTTCTACCACATCGCCATGCCGCTGGCCCGGCCGGGGATCGTGGTGGCGATGATCCTGGCCTTCATCTTCAGCTGGAACAACTTCATCTTCGGCGTGGTGCTGGCCGGGCGCTCCACCCGCACCCTGCCGGTGGCGGTGTACAACGTGATCAGCTTCGAGCAGGTCAGCTGGGGCCCGCTGGCCGCCGCCGCGCTGCTGGTGACGGCGCCGGTGCTGCTGCTGACCCTGCTGATGCAGAAGGAGATCGTCGCCGGCCTGACGGCGGGCGGCGTGAAGGGCGGCTGACCGTACGGTAACCGGCCGGAAGCATTACCGGTGCATTGTGTCTGGCGAACGGCCGTGGCGCACGGCCGAACCATCGGGGTGCCGCCACCCCGCAAAGGAGGCGTGCTTGGCCTTGTTCCTGGTCACCGGTGGCGCCGGCTTCATCGGATCACACTTGGCCGATGCGCTGCTGGCCGCCGGCCATGACGTGCGGGTGCTGGACGACCTGTCCACCGGGCGGCGCGACAACCTGGATCCGCGCTGCGAGCTGATTCCGGGCGATGTGATCGACCCCGCCGCGGTGGGCGCCGCAATGCAGGGCGTGGCCGGATGCTTCCACCTCGCCGCGATCGCCTCGGTGGCGCGCGGCAACGAGGACTGGCGCGGCACCCACCTGGTCAACCAGACCGGCACCGTCACCGTGCTCGACGCCGCGCGCGCCGCCGGGCGGGTACCGGTGGTCTATGCCTCCTCGGCAGCGGTGTACGGCAATCTCGGCGACGACGTGGCGCGCGAAGACCTGATGCCGAAGCCGCTGACGGCCTATGGCGCAGACAAGCTGGGCTCGGAGCTGCATGCCGCCGTCGGGATGCAGGTGCACGGGGTGCCGAGCCTGGGGCTGCGCTTCTTCAACGTCTATGGCCCGCGCCAGGACCCGCATTCGCCCTACAGCGGCGTGATCTCGATCTTCACCGCCCTGGTCGCCGCCGGGCGCACCGTCACGGTGCATGGCGACGGCGCTCAGCTGCGCGATTTCGTCTATGTCGCCGATGTGGTGGCCCATCTGCTGGCCGCCATGCGCCACCTGGCGTCGCACCGGGTGAGCGCCGTGCTCAATGTCTGCACCGGGCGCGCCACCTCGGTGCTGGAGCTGGCCCACGCGCTGGGCCGGCTGCACGGGCGGGCGCCGCGCCTGGCCCATGGCGCGCCCCGCCCCGGCGACATCCGCCGCTCGCTGGGCGACCCCGCTTGCGCCATCGCCACCCTGGGCGTGCGCGCATCGGTGCTGCTGGAAGACGGCCTGGCGCGGACGCTGGCCGGCATGGCGCCCGCCCGCGCCTGAGCGATCAGCGCCGGATCATCCGCAGCAGCACCTCACCGCCCCGCAAACGCCGCACGGACGCGATGCAGCAGCCCGGGCAGCGACGCGGGCGGCATCACTTCCACCCAGTGCAGCTCGGCACTGCCGGTGGCCAGGCTCGTCTTGTAGCGCTGCTCGCCGGCCAACAGGTCATAGGCGGCGAGCCCCTCGGCCGCGTACATCGCCGCGGCCAGATGGTGGCAGGTCAGGCCCGGCTTCTGGTGGGCAGTCGCGGCCGCCGCGTAGTCGAAGCCGGACTGGTAGTTGTACACCCGGTTGCGCCAGACGAAATTGTAGAGATAGCCGAGGACCTGCCCACCGGCATCCACCCGCAGCAGGTCGATCTCGCCCCGCGGCCAGGCGGTGGCCAGCAGCTCCGCATGGAAGGCCACGAATTCGGGATTGGCAAAGGCGCCCGGCCAACCGCGGCCCACCCAGGTTTGCTGATGAAGCACGCCAAGCGCCGCCAGGAAATCCTGCGCCTCGGCCAGCGCGCCGGCGCGATGCAGCCGCAGCGGCCCCGCCGCCGCGTAGCGTCGCAGCGAGCGGCGGATCTGCTGGCGGCTATTCGCGCTGACCAGCGCCAGATGCCCACCGGGATCGGCACGCACGGCGGCCAGGTCGATCCACGGCGATGCCGTCGTGGCGGCACGCTCGCGCACCAGCGCGCCGGTGGCCCGCGCCGCGGCGAGATGGGCAGCATCGACACCGCTGAGCGTGACGCGCCCGCCCCGGCGCACCACATCGGCCAGGGCCCGCACCAGCACGTCCGGCGGCGCATCGCGGGCCACCAGCAGGCCGTTGTGCTCCACATGGATGCTGTCCAGCGCCGCCACGCCGCTTTCGTTCAGGCTCAGCCGGCTGCCTGCCGGCAGGCGCCGCTGGCGGTTGAACAGGCCCAACGCCACCACCTCGCCCGCGCGGCGCACCGACAGCAGCAGCGGGTCGGCAAAGCGCGCGCCGGCGCGGCAGCCCACCCAGCTCCAGCTTTGGAAGAACGAGCCGTCCGCGCGTGCCTCCAGCGTCCGCCAGGCGGCGCCGAGCACGTTCCAGGCAGGCGGCCGAGACAGGTTGATGTCGAGCATTCCGGGGCACAGAACGGGCGGGTGGGGCAGAAGTCAATCGCAGGGTGGCACGCGCACCGCACGCGCGGCGCAGGGAGGGCACGCGCGCCGCAAGCGCGGCGCAGGAAGGGCACGCGCGCCGCAAGCGCGGCGCAGGGAGGGGCACGCGCGCCGCAAGCGCGGCGCAGGGAGGGGCACTCGCGCCGCGACCGCCGCGCGGGCATGATGACAGGCAATCGATCAGGAAGGATGAACGTGTCGCTCGCAGGTGCCTTGCAAACCGCGCTGGTCGAGCCGCCGGTGAACCTGCTCCTGGTGGTGGCGGCCGGGTTGGCCCTGATGGCCGATACCGGGCGACGTTCGCTGCGCCGGCGGGTCGGCGGCTGGATCGCCATGCTGGGCTTCGGCCTTCTGGTCGTGCTGTCCCTGCCGGTCACCGCCTGGCTGCTGATGGTGGCGCTGGAGCGCGACCTGACGATGACCCGGGCCGAGGGCCCCGCACCCGCGGCGATCACTGAAGGCGCCGCACCCGCGGCGGCCACCGACGCCGCCGCACCCGCGGCGATCGTGATCCTCGCCGCCGAGGACCTGCGCGCGGTGCCGGGCGGCATTGTCGATCCGCCCGATGTCGGCCCGCTGACCCTCCAGCGGTTGCGCGCCGGGGCGGTGCTGCACCAGCGCACCGGCCTGCCGATCCTGGTCAGCGGCGGGGTGATCCGCCAGGGGTCGCCGCCGATCGCCCAGGCCATGGCGCGGGTGCTGGCCACCGAGTTCGACGCCCCGGTGCGCTGGGTCGAGGACCGCTCCGCCACCACCTGGGAGAACGCCGAATTCTCCGCCGCGATGCTGCGCGCCGACGGGATCGGCGCGGCCTATCTGGTGACCCAGGGCTGGCACATGCGCCGCAGCCTGCTCGCCTTCCGCCGCACCACCCTGGCCGCCACCGCGGCGCCCACCCATCTCACCGGTCCCGCGCGGCCGGACTTCGCCGCCTTCGTGCCCAGCGCCCATGCCTGGTCGGATAGCGGCTTCGCGCTGCACGAATGGATCGGGCTGGCCTGGTACGCCCTGCGCGCGCGGATCTGAGGCGATGGAGCTGTTCGGCGGGTTGGAAGCACTGCCCGAGCCGGCACGCCGGATGCTCGGCGGCGACGGGTTCTTCTCAACCGCGGCCTGGTGGCGGGCGGTCTGGGCGGCCGGGGTGCCGGATGGCGCAACACCGCTGTTCGCGCTCAGCGGGCCGGCCGAATGCGGGGTCGTCTTCGCGCTGCTGCGCACTGGCGATGGCGGCTTCGCGGCGCTGACCAACCCCTATACCTGCCTGTACCAGCCGGCGGCGGCGCCGGGTGCCGACCTGGTGGCCGCCGGGCGGGCGTTGGGGCGGCTGGGCCGCACCGCGGGATCCCTGCGGCTGGAGGCGCTGGATCCCGACTGGCCCGGCCTCGCCCCGCTATTGGCCGGCACACGCCAGGCCGGGCTGGTGCCGCTGCGCTTCGCCCATTTCGCCAACTGGCACGAAGATACCGCCGGGCGGGACTGGCGCGGCTACCTCGCCGCCCGGCCCGGCGCCCTGCGCGAAACCGTGCGCCGCCGGCTGCGTGACGCCGAGCGCGATGCCAGCCTCACTTTCGCGGTCATCACGGCAGCCGGCGAATTGCCGGCGGCGATCGCCGAGTACGAATCGGTCTATGCCAGCAGCTGGAAGGAGCCCGAGCCGTTCCCGGACTTCAACGCCGCCCTGATGCACCAGGCCGCCGCCGAGGGCTGGCTGCGCCTGGGCGTGCTGCGTCGCGCCGGCCAGGCGATCGCGGTGCAGCTCTGGATCGTGCGCCATGGCGTGGCCGCGGTGCTGAAGCTGGCGCATGACGAGGCCTTCAAGCCGCTGTCGCCGGGCACCGTGCTCACCGCCTGGATGATCCGCCGGCTGCTGGCCGACGAGGCGGTGGTCAGCATCGATTTCGGCCGCGGCGACGATGCCTACAAGCGGCTGTGGACTGCCTCCCGGCGCGCGCGCATCGGCGTGGTGCTGGCCAATCCCTGGCGGCCGGCCGGGCTGGCCATGCTGCTGCGCCACGGCGCCGGATTGCTGCGGCGCAAGCTGCGGGGCGGGCGGCCCCCGCCGGTGGTCGCGCAGTAGATGCCGCCGGGCGCCTCAGGCCCGCCGCCGCGCCGCCACCCCGGGCAGCGGCGCGGCGGTGCGGTTGGCCGCCGCCAGGTAGCCGGGGCGCGGCTTGTCCGGGGCCTGAACCCGGCGGACATACTCGCCCAGACAGAAGCTGGCGGCGAACATCAGCCAGTACCACGGCTGGAAGGCCACGCCGATGAAAGTGCCGCCGGCCATCAGCACCAGCAACGCCATGCCCAATGCCCGCGCCAGGTCATGGCACCACAGCAACGCCTCAATCCCCTTGGTCCGCCGCATCACCCGGTACAGCGTGACGAAGGTCACGACGAAGAGGGCCAGGAGCATGAACAGGCCGGGCCAGCCAAGCTCGTTCAACGTCTCGAACCACGAGCTGTGCGGCGCCCGGCCGTACTGGACATAGCCTTCGGGGTTGAGCGGGGTGGGTGGCATGTGGATGACACTGACCTCAAAGGCCCGGAACCCGCCACCCAACGGATTGTCGCGGGCATAGTCCAATATCCATTGCCAGATCTTGATCCGGGTCAGCGCCGACGATTCCTCGCTGTAGTCGTCAATCGTCGCCATGCGCTCCTTCCAGCGCTCCGGCGAGAACAGCACCACGAGCACGCCGAGGATGACGATCGCGAACCCGCTCACCACCTTGCTGCGGCTCTGCAGCCAATAGAGCCCGGCCAGAACCGCCATGCAGACGATGCCGGTGCGCGCACCGGTGCCGATCGAGGCGGTGACGCAGAACAGGGCAAACGAGGCATAGAACAGGTTGCGCATCCAGGCCCATGGCACCAGCAGCGAATGCCGGCGCAGGAACAACAGCAGCGGGATGAAGGCGATCGCCAAGGTGGCCATGGCGCTGGACTCGCCGATGCCGATGCCCGGCGGCAGCAGCGTCAGGTTCATCCGGTAGCCGCCGCCGGACAGGAACGACTTGATGCCCACGGCCAACAGATGCATCGCCGAGCCCAGGATATGCACCTGCAGCAGCGCCTCGATCTGCACCCGCGTGCGGAACACGAACGGAATGAAGCCGGCGAACAGCACCGTCTTGAACGCCCAGTCCCATTTGTCATAGGCGGACTCCGGCCGCACCGCCCAGGTCAGCGACAGCGTCATCCACAACACCATGCAGCCGGTCAGCACCAGCATGGCACCGATGCGCGGCGGCGCCCGCCGGTCCATCAGGATATAGCTGAGCACCGCCGACGTTCCCATCACGGCGGCCACCGGAAACGAGCCCAGCACGAATCGGCCGACATATTGCGGGTAGAACGAATCCACCCAGACATAGCCCAGGCTGGTCACGAACGGGGCGGCAAAACCGCCCAACAGCAGCGCCGCATACACCAGGGCAATCAGGTAGTCACTCATCGCCGTCCCCTAGCGCCGGAACACCGAACGCGAGGTCCGGCGCTGTACAGGCGCCGGCGGGCGCGGCGCCTTCGGCCGCTCGAACCACTCCCGCTCGCGGTTCAGCCGAATGGCAAAGAACACCACGATGCCAAGCATCCCGGTGGAGACCAGCAGCGCGAACATGTCGATCATCACGCTCTCCTATGCAAAAGGCGGCGTGGGCAGTGCGGTATAGCGGAGCACCCGACAGCTTGGCAAAGCCGG
>JADLHF010000144.1 GCA_020848935.1 Acetobacteraceae bacterium | reverse complement strand
TGGGTCTCACTCTGGGGCGGCAAGACCGATCAGTCGGCCATCGTGGTGTATGACGACAAGACGCTGGCGGTCAAGAAGGTGATCACCGATCCGAAGATGATCACCCCGACCGGGAAGTTCAACATCTGCAACACCCAGCACGACATCTACTGATCGACCCGCCCACGATCCCGGAGCCGCTGGGCTCCGGGATCCTTTCCACGACGCAATCCCCGATGACCATCCAACCACCGCCCCAGGGTTCGAAGGGCGGCTTGTGGAGAGCCTTGCGCCGGCCCAGCGCGAAGTACTCCCTGCTGACGATCCTGGCCGGCTTCTTCTCCGGCATCATCTTCTGGGGTGGCTTCAACACCGGAATGGAAGCCACCAACACGCTCGACTTCTGCATCAGCTGCCACGAGATGCGCAACACGGTCTACCAGGAGTATCGGCAGATCATCCATTTCACGAACCGCTCCGGAGTGCGCGCCGTGTGCTCCGACTGCCACGTGCCGAAGGACTGGACGCACAAGCTGATCCGTAAGGTCCAGGCTTCGGGCGAGCTCTACGGCAAACTGATGGGCACGATCTCGACGCCGGAGAAGTTCGAGGCCAAGCGGCTGACGCTGGCGCGTCGCGAATGGGCGCGCATGAAGGGCGCGGACTCGCGCGAGTGCCGCAACTGCCACAGCCGTGACCGCTGCCTTTGCGCTCGTCGCCGGCGCCGGCGCTGCCGTCGTAACCGCGACACCCGACTGGAGCAAGGTTCCCGGGAAGACCATCACCGTGTTCTACCCGGGCGCTTCGCCCATCGAGTGGATCACCAAGGGCACCGAGCACGGTGGCGCGAAGAGGTTGCGCAAGGGCGAGACCTGCGGCGGATGCCACGAGGAAGAAACGGCCGACATGGGCAAGAAGATGGCCACGGGCCAGAAGATCGAGCCCCGGCCGATCAAGGGCAAGGCCGGTTCGATCCCGGTCACGGTGCAGGCGGCCCACGACGCCAGCAATCTCTACCTGCGCTTCACCTGGAAGCCCCCGGCGGGCGGCGCCGAGAAGATGGACAAGGACAACGCGACCAAGCTCGCCGTGATGCTCGAGGACAACAAGATGGAGCGCGCCAACCTCTCGGGCTGCTGGGAGGCCTGCCACCAGGATACGCGCACCATGCGCGACGCCAAGGACGGCAACCGGACCAAGTATATGGTCGGCGGTGACGTGAAGGCCGGCGACCAGCAGGTCGTCACCTTCACGCGCAAACTCGCCGGTGGCGCCGAGGACGACATCACCCTGGCGGCGGGCAACGTCTGCAACCTCGGCTTCGCCATCCATGACGACCACGCTGCCGGTCGCTTCCACCATGTCTCGCTCGGCTACACGCTGGGCTTGGGCGCCGACGCGGACATCAAGGCGGTCAAGCAGTGACGATGCGGTCCGGGCGTGGTGCCCGCGAGGGCAGGTGCGCCCGCCGGGCCGCGGCCGTGCTGGCGGCAGCCGCGACCGCGGCCTGCATGCCGATGTCGGTGACGCCCTTGCGGAGGGCGACGTGCCTGGCGATGAAATCCTGGTTCACCGCACCACTTTGGATGATGTGGTTGCAGATGTAGTTCATGATCGCCAGATCGGTCTGCGGCTTGAAGATGAGCTCGGTATCGGCGAGCTCGCTCGAGCGGTTGGCATAGGTCGAGAGCACGAAGACCTTGACGTGCTTCGCGGTGAGGCGCCGGCCGGTGATGCGCGACCAGAGGATCGGGTGCATCGCGGCCATGTTCGAACCCCAGAGCACGAAGACGTCTGCGTGCTCGGCATCGTCGTAGACGCCCATGGGCTCGTCGGCATTGAAGGTGCGCATGAAGCCCGTGACCGCGGAGGCCATGCAATGCCGCGCGTTCGGATCGACGTTGTTCGAGCGGAAGCCCGCCTTGAAAAGCTTGTTGGCCGCGTAGCCTTCCCAGATCGTCCACTGCCCGGAGCCGAACATGCCGATCGCGGTCGGGCCTTGGCCTTCAGCGTCCCTTGCACTTCTCCTCCATGACGTCGAAGGCCTGCTTCCACGAGACGGGCGGAACTCGCCGCTCTTGTCGTACTTGCCGCCCTTCATGCGCAGCAGCGGCGTCGTGAGGCGGTCCTTGCCGTAGGGGATCTTGGCGAGGAAGTAGCCCTTGATGCAGTTGAGGCCCTTGTTGACCGGCGCATCCGGACCGCCCTGCGTGGCCACGATCCAGCCGGCGCGGGTGCCGACCAGCACGCCGCAGCCGTGCCGCAATAGCGACAGACGGCCTTGTCCCACTTGATGTTTTCGCCCGTTCCCTGTGCGAGGGCTTCCTGGATGCCCGGTATGGTCGTGCCCGCGGCGGCTGCGGTGACAGCGATCGCGGTGTCGCGGATGAACTCGCGACGGGTGGATGCGCTCATGGATCGGTCACCTCTTCCCCGAGGGCGCGCCGGATGTCTTCCGAGCGCGCCGGTCGGGAAAGGACGACGATGCCCGTGATGTTCACGGCGGCACCCCGCCCGCGGTCAGGGGAAGGCGACCGTGGCCGTTGCCCAGAGTTTGGTGGTATCGCGCCCGAAGGTGTCGGCACTGTAGTCGGCGGCCTTCAGCATGACGTCGACGCGCTTGGCGACCTTGCGTGACACCGAGACGTTCCACTCGGTGCCGTAGTCGCGGCTCACCGCCTCGGCGCCGAAGTCGTGCCAGGCGAGCTGCACGTCGAACCCCGCGAGCTTGGCGCCCAGCACGACGTACGTGTCCTCGATGC
>JADLHF010000143.1 GCA_020848935.1 Acetobacteraceae bacterium | reverse complement strand
GCGGCAATGGCTGGCGCGGCGGTGGCGGGCGCGGCGGTGGCGGGCGTGGCGGCGGCAATGGCAGGCCCGCCATCCCGTGGCGCCGGCCGATCATCCGGCGATGCCGCCGCGGCGCGGTCGCGTTCGGCCATAGCGGACGCGGTTGCCGGTGCGGTGGCGCCGGCAGCGTCCGGGCCGGCCTGCGGCGCCGGGTCCGGTGGCTGCCCGATGCGCGATGATGGTCCATCCTGCTGAGGCGCCGGGTCGTGTGCGGCGGGGGCGTGTGCAGGCGGCGCGGCCGACATCACGCCAGGCAGCATGGTCACGGGCGGGATGGCCGCCGGCGGCGGGTCGGCGGCCGACGACGTGGCGGGCGGCAGCGCATCGGCCGCCGCTTCATCCCTGCTCGGCGTGGCACGGGCGGTGCGATCGCGTGCCCTGCCGGCCGGCGCCGGGCCGGGCGCGACGAGCGGTGCCGCGGCTTCGGGCAGCGGATCGGCCGCGGCACCCTCGCTGGCCGTTGCCGCGCCATCGATCATCGCGGGCGCGGTCGTTGTGGGGGGGGCAGGACTGGGCGGCGGGGCGATTGATGCTCCGGCCATCGGCACTGGCGCGGCCGGAACCGGGGCCGGCGGGCTGGCTTCGGCCGGCTTGGCCGGCGGGCTGGCTTCGGCCGGCGCGGCCGGCGGGTCGGTGTCGGCCGGCTTGGCCGGCGGGCTGGCATCGGCCGGCGCGGCCGGCGGGTCGGTGTCGGCCGGTGCGGCGAGTTCAGCGCTGCCCGTCGGGATGTCCGGCTGTCCGTCATCGGCGGTCGCGGCGGGCGCGGTGGTGCTGCCGCGGACCGGCGCAAAGGCGCCGATGGAGCCCGGGCCGCCATCGTTGGCGGCAACCGGGCCGGCCACGGGGGCCATCAGCGCGCCATCCAGCAGCCGTGCGAAATCATCGCCGCCGCGCGCCGCGGCGGCGGCGGGGCTGGTGGGCAATGGCTGCGCGACGGTGGCGTTCGGCGGGGTAAGCAAGCGGGCATTCCCGGATGCGGTTGCAGGTTGCCCCCAGCAAGAGCCGGGCCAACGCCGATCTGCCGCCACCGCGCCGTTGTCGGCCCTTGGCAACGCGGCACCCGGCAAATCCTGCCCGGCCGAAACTGCCCGCCGGCACGTCGGGCCCGGGCGTCAGTGCGCCGCCAGGTGCCGATTTCGGCGCCATTGCGCGGCCCGGCGTCTGGCACGGTTCGTGCGAATGCCCCGTCGTCCCTTTCCGCGGCCCGCCATGGCCGCCGTGCCAGCCAGGAGGTTTCCGGTGTCTCTCTTCGGTGCCATGAACACCGCGATCAGCGGGCTGAACGCGCAATCCGTCGCTTTCGGCAACATCAGCGACAACGTCGCCAACAGCCAGACCATCGGCTTCAAGCGCATCGACACCTCGTTCATCGACTACCTGACCAGCAGCTCGGCGCTGTCCAACAGCCCCGGCTCGGTGCAGGCGCGGCCCGACTATCGCAACTCGATCCAGGGCACGATCGCGCAGTCGGAGAACCCGCTGGCGATGGGCATTGTCGGCCAAGGCTTCTTCGCCGTCAGCCGGGCCGAAACGGTGGGCTCGGGCAGCGTGATCTTCTCGCCGCAAAGCTTCTATTCGCGCGCCGGCGATTTCCAGATGGACCGCAACGGCTTCCTGGTGAACAGCGCCGGCGACTACCTGAACGGCTGGGCGGTGAATCCGCTGAACGGCGTGGTGGACCGCTCCTCGGTGAACCCGATCCGGGTGACGCAAACCGTGTACAACCCGCAGCCGACCAGCGAGGTTTCGCTGTCGGCCAACCTTCCGGCCACGCCCACCGGCACCGCCCCGGTATCCGCGCAGATCAGCGTCTATGACGCGCTGGGCCGCGACCACGTGGTGACGCTGGACTGGACGCGCACGGCGGCGAATGACTGGACCGTCGCGGTGAACGTGCCCGACGACATCGCCAGCACCAGCCGCGGCACCGCGCGCGTCGCCTTCGGCCCGACCGCCAGCGGCAATCCGGTGCCACAGGGCACGGTGGGCGTGGTGGGCAACGCCACCGGCAGCGTCACCGCCGGAGCCTATGCCGCCAACACTCCGGCGACGCTGTCATTCGATGTCGATTTCGGCAGCGGCATCCAGGCGATCACCCTGAACCTGGGCACCTACGGGCTGTCCGGCGGCATGACGCAATATGCCGGTACCGACTTCAACCTGCGCGGCATCAGCCAGAACGGCGTGCCGCCGGGCGCCTTCGCCGGGGTTGCCACCACCCAGTCGGGCGACGTGCAGGTGACCTACGACAATGGCCAGTCGCGCACCATCGCGCGGGTGCCGGTGATCACCTTCAACGATCCCGACTCGTTGCAGCGCCAGGACGGCCAGGCCTTCACCGCCACCCTGGCCTCCGGCGACCCGCTGACCCAGGACGCGCGCACCAACGGCGCCGGCGGCATCGTGACCAATTCGCTGGAGAACTCGAACGTCGACATCGCCACCGAGTTCACCCGGCTGATCGTCGCCCAGCGCGCCTATTCCGCCAACACCAAGATGGTGACCACGGCGGACGAGTTGCTGCAGCAAACGCTGGACATGAAGCGCTGAGCGGGCGCGGGGCCGAACGCGGGGACTGAGCCATGAGCCTGGATGCCAGCCTGTCGATTGCCGCCAGCGGCCTGGCGAACATCAACCGCCATCTGGCGGTGGTGTCGCAGAACGTCGCCAATGTCGGCACGCCGGGCTATGCGCGCCAGGTGCTGCCGCAGTCGAGTGTTGCCGCCGGCGGCCAGGGCATGGGCGTGCGGACGGCCGTGGCACAGCGCCAGGTGGATCTGAACCTGCAACAGGCGGCGCTCGGCCAGGCCAGTACGGCGGCCGGGCTGGACGCGCAGAGCCTGGCCCTGGGCGGGATCGATGCCGCCCATGGCGCAACCGGCGCCGGCACCGACCTCGCCGGGCTGGTCGGCCAACTGGAGAACGGCTTCACCGCCCTGGCCGCCGACCCGTCGAGCCAGCCGAACCAGGCCGGGGTGGTGGCCGCCGCCGATGCGCTGGCGCGCCAGGTCCGCGGATTGGACGGGGCATATCGCAGCGCCCGCCAGGGTGCGCAGGACGCGGTGGTCGGCGATGTCGCCACGCTCAACGCCACGCTGGCGCAGATCGGCGGACTGAGCACGCAGATCGTGCAGGTGCGCGCGCTGGGCCAGTCCAGCGCCGACCTGGAGAACCAGCGCGACGCCGCGCGCGGCGAACTCGCCAAACTGATCGATGTCCGCGCGCTGGAAACGCCGGCCGGCGACATGTTGCTGGCGACCGCCAGCGGGCTCAGCCTGCCGACGCGCTTCACCACGCCGCCGTTTGCGGTGGCGGCGGTCACGTTGGATGCGAACTCGGCCTATCCCGGGGCCGGGGCGCCTGCGGTGACCCTGAACGGCACCGACGTGACCACGCGGCTGGGGGCCGGGCGGATCGGCGCCAACCTGGTGCTGCGCGATCAGACCCTGCCGACCTTCCAGGGCGAGCTGGACGAGTTCGCCATCACCCTGTCGCGCCGGTTCGAGGCCCAGGGGCTGCGCCTGTTCAGTGACCCCGGCGGCAGCGTGCCCAACGGCAGCGGCACGCCGGTGCAGGATGGCTATGTCGGCTATGCCGGCGTGATCACGGTGAACCCCGCGGTGGCCACCGACGCGGCGCTGACGCGCGACGGCACCCATGCCGTGCCCGACGACCCGGCCGGCGCCTCGGCCTTCACGCCGAACCCGCCCGGCGGCCCGGCCGGCTTCGCCACGATGGCGCAGCGCGTGCTGGCGTACAGCTTCGGCGGCCAGGTGCGCGACGGCGTGGCACAGCCGCTGGCGGCGCGCGTCGGGCTTGGCCCCGGCGGCATGCTGACCGCCTCCTATGCCCCGCCGGCCGCCCTCGGTGCGCTCGCCACCGCCCTGGTCACCGCGCAGACGCGCGCCAGCAGCGAGGCCGCGGCGGCGACCGATTCCGCCCGTGCCCTGCAATCCGCGCTGGACGACAAGGTGTCGGCGCGCAGCGCGGTCAGCGTGGACCAGGAGATGACGGTGATGCTGCAGCTGCAGAGCGCCTATGCCGCCAATGCCCGCGTGATTTCCGCGGTCCAGACGATGCTGGACCAGACCCTGCAGATGCTGCGCTAGGCGGGGCGGGACCATGAGCACCATCGCCACCGGCTTCAGCCTGCCAGCCACCTCGGGTTCCGGCGCGCGCGGCAGCGTTATCGGCAACGCCACCCAGGTGCGCGACCGGCTCGACCAGCTGACGCGCCAGGCTTCCAGCGGCCTGGTGGCCGACACCTATGGCGGGCTGGGCAGCGGGGCCGCCACCAGCCTGTCGCTGCGCCCGGCCATCACCCGCATCGCGGCCTGGCAGGCCAATATCGACGCCGTGCAGGGCCGCATGGCGGTGACGCAGTCCAGCCTGGCGCAGATCAGCGGCATCGCGGCCGATTTTCGCGCCCGTACCGCCGATCTCAACGGCCTCAGCGCCACCATGATCGACAGCGTCGCCGCCAGTGCCCGCGACGCGCTGCGCAGCGTGGCCGGGCTGCTGAATGCGCGCCAGGGCGACCAGTACGTGTTTGCCGGCCAGGACAGCGCCAACCCGCCGATCCCGCAGGCCGACGCGATCCTGAACTCCGGCTTCTACACCGCCATCGCCGGCGCCATCGGCGGGCTTTCCGGCAACGGCGCCGCCGCGACCATCGCCGCCAGCCGGGCCATCGCCACGTCCAACGCACCGGGCGTGTCGCCGTTCTCCACGGCGCTGTCGCAGCCGCCGGCGGCGCTGGACGCGCTGGCCGTGCGCGTGCCGGTGGATGACGGCCGCACCGAGCCGGTCGGCATCCTGGCCAGCGCCAATGCCGAGGCAACCTCCACCGGCGCCACCACCACCGGCTCCTACATGCGCGACATCCTGCGCGGGCTGGCGACGCTCGGCGCACTGGACAGCACCCAGATGAACGACCCCGGCTTTGCCGACGTGGTGGCCGATGCGCGCGACACTCTGGCCGGCGCGGTCAGCGCTCTGAACGTCGATGCCGGCGTGCTGGGCAACCGCCAGGCAGCCATCGCCGAGGCGCACACCAGGATGGGCGACACCGCAACGGTGCTGCAGGGCCAGGTGTCCGATGTCGAGGATGTCGACATGGCCGCGGTGCTGTCGCGCCTGTCGCTGACCCAGACCCAGCTCCAGGCCTCGTACCAGCTGCTGGCCGGCCTGCAGGCGCTGAGCCTGACCAAGTTCCTCCAGGGCTGATGCCGCCATGGAGCACGTGCCTGACGCGCGCTGGAACCCCTTCGATGAGCCGGAAAATTCCCGGTGGGTTTCATCGCGCATTAACCCCCCGGCTCCACAATGGGGCTCGCCCGCAAAATCGCGGGGGCATGCGTGAACAATTGGGCAAGTAGGAAAACTGACCATGTCCCTCAATTCTGTAAATACCAACCTCAATGCGGCGATCGCACTGCAGTCGCTGAACGTGACCTCGTCGCAGCTGGCCACGTCGCAGAAGACCATCTCCACCGGCTTTCGCGTGTCGGATGCCAAGGATGATGGCGCGGCCTATGCGGTGGCGCAGCGGGTGCGCTCGGATGTCGGCGCGCTGACCAGCGCCAACCAGCAGCTGGGGAACGTCAAGGGCCTGATCAGCACCACGATCACCGGGCTGAACTCGGTGTCGAACACGCTGAAGGATGCGCGCGAGATCCTGGTGAAGCTGGCCGACAACAACACCACGGGCGACCAGCGCAACCAGTACGTGGCCCAGTACCAGTCCAAGCTGGCCAACGTGAAGTCGTTCCTCCAGGACGCCGGCTACAACAACAAGACGCTGATCGGCGATATCACCGGCAGCAACGGCACCTTCGGCGGCGTGACGGTGATCCGCAACGAGGTCGGTGCCACCTACGGCATTGCCACTTTTGGCGGCTCGGCCTTCTTCGCCTCGGTCAACTTCACCTCCACGGCGCTGGGCTCGGCAACCAGCGTCCAGGCGCTGATCACCGCCGCCGGCACCTTCCTGAACGCGCTGTCCACGCTGGGCACGCAGCTGAACACCTACGGCAACGCGTCGAACTACGTGGACAACCAGATCAGCTACAACAACGACAAGGTGGACAGCCTCAACGGCGGCCTCGGCGCGCTGATCGACGCCGACCTGGCCAAGGAATCTGCCAAGCTGCAGGCGTTGCAGATCCGTCAGCAGCTGGGCACCCAGGCGCTGTCGATCGCCAACCAGGCGCCGCAGAGCCTGCTCAGCCTGTTCAAGTAACGGGCGGCACCATCCGACGACCACGGGGCCGGGCAGAATGCCCGCGCCCCGCCCGGTTCTGCCACACCGCTTCGGCCACGCCCGGTTCCGCCAAGACCGGCGCCGGGCGGCGGCGAGGCAGGCGGCGACCAAGGAGCATACATGTCCACTCTTGTGCTGGAGCTGCGGCAAGGCGAGATGATGATCGTCAACGGGGCGCCGATCCGCTTCCGTACCAAGACGCGCATCGAACTCACCGCCCATGCCCGCTTTCTTTTCGGCAAGCAGATCATGGCGCCCGAGCAGGCCGACAGCCCGGCGCGGCGCATCTATTTCGCCCTCCAGTCCGCCTATATCGGCACCGACGAGGAGCGCATCCAGGGGCTGGTGGCCGCGCGCGAACTGATCGCGGCGTTCCAGTCCGTCACCACCTCGGCCCTGGCGCGCGAGATCCTGGACCGCGCCCTGGCCAGCGCCGAATCCGACGACTGCTACCAGGCGCTGAAGCTCGCCCGCCGCATCATGCGCCACGAGGATGCGGTGCTGGGCCGCGCGGCCGAACCCGTGATCACCGCAACAGTTCCGCCGCCGCTGCTGGCGTCGGCCGGGCGCGCCTGACCGCGCCCGCAGAGAAGGATCGCATCACATGCAAAACGGCATGGAACAGGCTGTGCGCGCATATGCCGCTTCCTCCGCCCACCGCAGCCCCCGCGACCAGGAGGCCGAGGTGTTCCGGCGCGCGGTGGCCGCATTGCGCAGCGGCCGCGGCGCCAACCCGGTGGTCCAGGTCCGCGCCCTGGCCGACAACACGCGGCTGTGGGCCACGGTGATCGACCTGATGCGCGACCCGCAGAACGGCCTGCCGCCGGCGCTGCGCGCGTCCATCGTGTCGGTCGGCCTGGCGGTGCAGCGTGAGATGCAGCGCGACGCGCCGGATTTCGACTTCCTGATCGGCATCAACGAGGACATCGCCGCCGGCCTGTCCGGCCAGGCCTAGGGACTCGGCCGGTGACGCAAATCCCCGGCACCACCTTGCTGAGCATTCTGGCCAATGTGGCCGGCGGCGGCGGCGGCTCGCTGCTGTCCACGCTGTACGGATCCGGCACGTCCGGCGCCGGGGTTTCGACCGATCCACTCACCGCCCTGCGGCTGGCCACCAAGAACCGCAGCCGCGAGGTGGCCGCCACAGCGAAAGAGTCGCAGACGCTGCGCGACGTCACCGACTTCCGCAAGGGCGTGGCCAAGGCCGGCACGATCGCCCAGGCGCTGGACGACCCAAGAGTGCTGAAGGTGCTGCTCACCGCCAACGGTCTGGCGGACCAGCTGCCCTATGCCGCGCTGGCCAAGAAGGTGCTGCTGTCCGACCCCGCCGACCCGAAATCGCTGGTCAACCGGCTGGCCGACAGCCGCTGGTCGGCCGTGGTGTCCGCATTCCAGTTCGCCACCAAGGGCATCGACACGCTGCGCGACACCGCCGTGCAGACCACGCTGGCCGACGGCTATGCCGAGGTCGCCTGGCGCCGCGGGCTGGAGGCGAAGACGCCGGGCCTGTCCGATGCCCTGGACATCCGCGCGCGGGCGAAGACCTTCACCAGCGCGCTCCAGGTGTTGGGCGACCCCGTGGCCCGCCGCGTGATCACCACGGCGCTGGGCATCCCCAAGGAAATCGCCTTCCAGGAACTGCCGACCCAGGAGAAGGCGATCACCACGCGCCTGGACCTCAAGCGGCTGCAGGACCCGAAATTCGTGGACGGGCTGAGCCAACGCTACCTGCTGGAGCGGCAGAAGTCCGCCAGCCCCACTGACCAGCCGAGCCTTTCCTTCCTGGCGGTGCAGGCCCGCAGCCTGTTCGTCTGACGCCCCGCTTCGCCTGATACCCCGCGCCGATCGCTCAAAAGGAGCCTCCGATGCATGCCACCGCCACCCCCGCCGCCGGCCCCACGCGCCCCGATCCGGGCCACCTTGCCCGCCGCATCCGTGAGATGATCGCCGGCGGGCGGGTGCATGCCGCCCGCCCGCTGCTGGGCGCGTTGCGCCGCATGGCACCGCCCTCGGCCGAGATCAGCGACATCGCCGGGCTGCTGCTGCTGCGCGAAGGCCGCATCCCCGAGGCGCTGGCCGAGCTTGACGCCGGGCTGGCGCTCGACAGCACCTCGGTGGCCCTGCACATCAGCCGCGCCGATGCGCGCATGCAGGCGCAGGATGTGCTGGGCGCGGCCGCCGACGCCGCCGAGGCGGTGATCCTGGCCCCCGGCAATGCCCAGGCCAAGGCGGTTCTGGGCGTGGTGCTGCTGGAGATGAACCGCCCGGAAGATGCGTTGCCCTGCCTGCGCGAGGCGGTGGCCGCCGAGCCGCGGCGCCCGGCCTGGGTGCGGGCGCTGGCTGCCGCACTGGAGCAGAACGGCGATGCCGCCGGCGCCGCCGCGGTGCTGGACGCGGCGATCGCGCAGTGCCCCGGCGACGTCGCGCTGCGCACCGCCGCGATGATGACGGCGATGCGCCGGCGCGACTTCACCGCCGCCGCCGAGCTGGCCGAGGCGGCCCGCCGCCAGGGTGTGGCCGATGCCTGCGTGTTCGGCCTGCACGGCCACGCCCTGTCCAGCCTGGGCCGGCACGACGCGGCCAGCGAGGCCTATGCCGAGGCACTGAAGCTGGCGCCGGAAGACCCCTATGTGCGCCATCTCGTGGTGTCGGCCGGCCTGTTGCCGCAGGCCAGCCGAGCACCGGCGCCCTATCTGGAAACCGTGTTCGACGGCTATGCCGGGCGCTTCGAATCCCACCTGATCGGCCTGCAATACCGTGTCCCCGGCCTGTTGCGCGCCGCGGTGCTGGACCGCTTCCCGGCCCTGGCGGAAGCCGGGGACGCCGCGCTGGGCCCGGTGCTCGACCTTGGCTGCGGCACCGGGCTGATGGCGGTGGCACTGTCCGACCTGAAGCTGGACCGGCTGGTCGGGGTGGACATCTCGGCCGGCATGTTGGCCGAAGCGCAGGACAAGGGGCTTTACCACAGCCTGGTGCATGCCGAGCTGGAAGCGTTCCTGGCGCGCGATACCACCACCTGGCCATTGATCCTGGCCGCCGACGTGTTCTGCTATTTCGGGGTGCTGGACGATGTGCTGCCCCTGGTCCACGCTCGCCTGCCGCCGGGTGGCGTGCTGATGTTCACCGTCGAGGAATGCGACGGCGCGCAGGGCGGCGCGCAGGGCGGCGCGCAGGACGGGGCGCAGGACGGGGCCAAGGACGGCGCGCATCAGGACGCGGGCGGGCGCGGCTGGCGCCTGGGCCGCCAGGGCCGCTTCGCCCACGACGCCGACTACGTGGCGCGCGCGGCCATCGCCGCCGGCTTCGCGGTGCGTACCGTGCGGCGCGAGGTGTTGCGCACCGAGGCGCAGGCCAACGTGCCCGGGCTGCTGTTCGTGCTGGAGCGGGTGCGCCATGACGGTTGAACCGCCGCCGGCACGGCTGCTGCCGGCAGCACTTGCCGGCTCCGACATCGCGGCGTGGCGTGGCGCGGAGCATGCGCATCTCGGCATGGCCTTGCTGGGCGAAGGGCGTGGCGGCGAGGCGCTGGTGGCGCTGCGCGGCGCGGTGGCATTCGGCGACCTGCGGCCCGCCACGCTGCTGAACCTGGCCCTGGCCGAGGAGCAGGCCGGCGATCCCGAGCTGGCGCGCGCGTCGATGCGCGCATTGGGCGACCGCCTGCCGGATTGGGACGAGCCGCCGCTGCGCCTGGGCGAAAGCCTGCGCCGCGCCGGCGACCTGGCCGCGGCCGAAGCCGCCTATGAGCGCGCGGTGGAACTGAACCCGCAGCGGCCCGAGGCATTGCTGAGCCTGGCCGCCCTGTTGATGCTGCGCCACCAGGCGCCACGCGCCCAGATGCTGCTGCTGCGCTGTTGCGCCCGCGCGCCCGACCGCGCCGATGCCTGGGACGCGCTGGGGCTGGCGTTGATGCTGACCGGCGACATCCCGGCCGCCGAATCCGCCTTTGGCGAGGCCCAGCGGCTGCTGCCCGACAACATCGACATCGCGGTGCGCCGTGCCGAGGCCGCCGCCTTGGCCGGCAACGCCGCCGCCGAGCTGGCCCGCCTCGACCTCGCCGCTGCCGACGATCCCGCCAACGTGGCGCTGCTGACCGCCCGCGGCGTGCTGCTGGGCCGGCAGGGCCAGCGCGACGAGGCGGTCGATGTGCTGGAGGCGGCCGTCGCGCTGGCACCGGACGCGCTGGTGCCCATCGTGGCCTTGTCCAATGCGCTGACCACCAGCAGCCGCGCCAGGATGGCGGTGGATGTGCTGCGCCGCGCGGTGGCCCTGGCCCCCGATGACAGCAACCTGCGCAACAACCTTGCCGCCACCCTGGTGCGCGTGCACCGCTACGACGAGGCGCGCGCGATCCTGGAAGTGCTGATCGACGAGCACGGCCCGCAGCTGAACTTCCTGTGCAACCTCACCAACGCCCTGGTCTCGCTGGGCTTGCAGGAACAGGGGGTGGCGCGGGCGCGCCAGGCCGTGGCGCTGATGCCGCAGGCGCATCTGGCATGGCGCGCGCTGGGCAACGCGCTGTCCTACCACCCCGATGTCACCGGGCAGAGCCTGCTGGCCGCCTATCGCGGCGTCGGCCGCACCATGCCGCGCACCACGCCCGTGGCACTGGCAAACACCCGCGACCCCGCGCGGCGGCTGCGCCTGGGCTTGTTGTCACCGACGCTGAAAACCCATCCTGTCGGCTGGCTGACCGTGGCCGGGTTCGAGACGCTGGACCCCGACGCGTTCGAGATCATCTGCCTGGGCCCGCCCGAGTCCACCGACCCGATCCAGCGCCGCTTCCGCGCCGCCGCCGCCGAATGGCATGTGGTGGATACCGAAACCCCGGCCGCCCTGGCCCAGCGCATCCGCGACCTCGGCATCGATATCCTGGTGGAGCTGTCCGGCTACGGCGATCGTGGCCTGATCGCCGCCTGCGCCCACCGTCCGGCGCCGGTGCAGGTCAAATGGGTGGGCATGCAGAACCATTCCACCGGCCTGGCCGAGATGGACTGGATCATCACCGACCGGTGGGAGACGCCGGCAGGGTTCGAGCGGCACTATTCCGAGCGGCTGCTGCACCTGCCGGACGGCTATGTCTGCTACTCGCCGCCGCCCTACGCCCCCGACCTGGTCGCGTTGCCGGCGCTGCGGCGCGGCCATGTCACCTTCGGCTGCTTCAACAACACCGCCAAGATCACGCCGGTGGTGATCGCCGCCTGGGCCCGTGTGCTGCGCGCCGTGCCCGGTGCCCGGCTGGTGCTGAAGGCGCATCAGTTCGCCGAGCCCGCGACCGCCGCGCGCTTCTGCGCCGCCTTCGCCGACCACGGCATCGACGCGGCGCGGCTGGAGCTGCGCGCCGGCTCGCCGCATCGTGCGCTGCTGGCGGAATACGGCGATATCGACGTGGTGCTGGACCCCTTCCCCTACAGCGGCGGCCTGACCACCTGCGAGGCGCTGTGGATGGGCGTGCCCACCGTGACCCTGCCCGGCGAGACCTTCGCCTCCCGCCATTCCGCCAGCCACATGTCCAATGCCGGGCTGGCGGACTGGGTGGTGGCCGACCTGGATGCCTATGTCGCCCGCGCCGCTGCGGCGGCCGGTGACCTGGCCGCCCTGGCCGCGCTGCGCGCCGGGCTGCGGGCGCGGCTGCGGGCCAGCCCGCTCTGCGACGCGCCACGCTTCGGGCGCAACCTGGGCGCGGCGCTGCGCCGGGCGTGGCACGACTGGTGCGCCGCCGAACCCGCCACCACGACGCCCGGCTGACCGTCCTTTCCCGGTTTCGCTGACCAGACTTGCCTGGCGTGCATGGTCGCGGCCATGGCGCGGGGAAGATAACGCTGCTTATGATCTCCCCTGTGCCCGACCAGCCCGACCTCCTCTTCCTGCTGCATGACATCGCCCGGCTTCTGCGCGTGGCGGGCGACCGGCGCGCCCGCGCCCACGGCATGACCCGCGCGCAATGGGTCATCCTGTGGCAGGTCCAGCGCCAGCCCGGCCTGTCGCAGAAGGAACTGGCCGAGATCATGGACGTGGAGCCGATCACGGTGGCCCGCCTGGTCGATCGCCTCGCCGCCCGCGGCATGGTTGAGCGGCGCGACGACCCCGCCGACCGGCGGATCTGGCGCCTGCATCTGCTGCCGCCCGCCTATCCCGTGCTGGACCATATGCGCGGCGAGCGCGACGAGGTGATCCACCGGCTCGGCGAGGGGCTGGCGGATGCAACGCTGGAGGCGATGCGCCAGTCGCTGATTGCCATGAAGGCCAACATCCTGGCAGAACTTCGCACCCGCCCCGCCGAGGCCGCCCCGCGCGCCGCCCCCACCGCTTCCGAGCGCCCCGCTTCCAAGCGCCCCGCCGTCAATCGCCCCGCCGTGAAGGCCCGTCCGCCGGCACGCCGCCGGATCGGCACCGCCCAGCCTCCGTTTCAGCAGGATCGTCCCTGACCATGTCCCAGTCCGCCGCCGCACCGCGGCTTGTCGCCCCCGAGGAAACGCCGGTCCGCGCCCGCCAGCGCGCCAGGCTGCTGCGCCCGTTGCTGATGCTGGGCGGCATCGCCGTGGTCGCGGTGGCCTCGTTCACCTTCTGGCTGTATGGCGGGCGCTACGTCTCGATCGACAACGCCTATGTCCGCGCCGCCAAGGTGGCGATCGCCACCGATGTCGCCGGCACGGTGGCCGATGTGGCGGTGCGCGAGGGCCAGCTGGTCAAGAAGGGCGATCTGCTGGCCCGCCTGGACCCGGACCGCTTCGAGATCGCGCTGGACGGTGCCCGCGCCCGGCTGGTCGAGGTGGAGCTGTCGCTGCTGGCCATGAAGGTGGACTACCAGCGCATGCTGCGCGACGTCGAAACCAAACAGGTCCAGGTCCAGTCCGACCAGGCGACCTATGACCGTTACGCCAGCCTGGTACGCGGCGGCGGCGTGCCGCGCGCCGACTACGACGACGCCC
The DNA here is from genome assembly GCA_020848935.1 of Acetobacteraceae bacterium. GTDB lineage: Bacteria > Pseudomonadota > Alphaproteobacteria > Acetobacterales > Acetobacteraceae > CAMDGX01. The sequence goes on along the minus strand of JADLHF010000143.1, from coordinate 7,389 downwards.
GCTTCCGCCTGGCCGCCAACAAGGCGATGGCCAGCAGCCTGGCCGAGCTGGCCGAGGTGCAGCTGGCCCGGCTGGGCGGCAACCCCGATGTCGATGTCAGGACCATGCCGCAATACCTGCTGGCCAAGTCGGCGGTGGACGAGGCCCAGCGCCAGCTCAACGCCACCCGCTTCATCGCCCCGTTCGATGGGATCGCCACCCAGGTGGAAAGCGTGCAGCCCGGCATGTACATGGCCGCCGGCACCCCCGCCTTCGGCCTGGTCTCCCACGAGCGGGTGTGGGTGGAAGCAAGCCCGAAGGAAACCGACATCACGCACGTGAAGATCGGCGACCCCGCCACCGTGACGGTCGACACCTATCCGGGCCGCGTCTGGCACGGCGTGGTGGAGAGCATCTCGCCGGCCAGCGGCGCCGAATTCTCGGTGCTGCCGGCGCAGAACGCCTCGGGCAACTGGGTGAAGGTGGTCCAGCGCATCCCGCTGCGGGTGCGCGTGGAGCGTACCGCGGCCGATCCCGATCTGCGCGCCGGCATGAGCGTGGTGGTGTCGATCGACACCGGCCATGTGCGCCACGTTTCGGACCTCTGGCCGCACTGAGTCATCGATGTCCGGCGCCAGCACCACCGCAGGCGCATCCGGCCCACCGCCGGGCCCGCCTGCGGGCACACCACCGGCCTGGTCGCCCAGCACGGCCACCACGCCGCTCGGCCTGGGCCAGCGCCGCCTGCTGACCGCCTGCGCCATGGCCGCGGTGCTGATGCAGATCATCGATTCCACCATCTCGATCGTGGCATTGCCCTACATGCAGGGCAGCCTGTCGGCGACGATGGACCAGATCACCTGGGTGCTCAGCTCCTACATCATCGTCTCGGCGATCATGACCGCGCCGGTCGGCTGGCTGGCCAACCGCTTCGGCCGCAAGAACCTGTTCATCTTCTCGATGGTCGGCTTCACCATCACCTCGGTACTGTGCGGCATGGCGCAGACGCTGGAGCAGATGGTCGCCTTCCGCATCATCCAGGGCACCTTCGGCGCGGCGCTCGCGCCGCTCGCCCAGGCGACGATGCTGGACATCTATCCGTTCGAGCAGCGGGCCCAGGCGATGGCGATCTTCGGCATGGGCATCATGGTGGGCCCGATCATGGGCCCCACCCTGGGCGGCTACCTGACCGACTGGTTCCACTGGCGCTGGGTCTTCTACGTCAACGTGCCGTTCGGCATCCTGGCCACCTTCGGCCTGCTGTTCTTCATGCCGCGCGCCCCGGTGCGCCCGGAGCTGCGCTTCGACTTCATCGGCTTCGCCGTGCTGGTGCTGGCCATCGGCAGCTTCCAGCTGATGCTCGACCGCGGCCAGAGCGAGGACTGGTTCACCTCGCGCGAGATCATCGTCTGCGCCGTGCTCGCCGCCCTCGGCTTCTACCTGTTCATCGTCCACATGCTCACCACCGACCGGCCGCTGATCCCGCGCGGCGTGTTCCGCGACCGCAACTTCGCCGCGGCGATGACGATGATGTTCTGCACCGGCACCATCATGATGGCCAGCTCGGCACTGCTGGCGCCGTTCCTGCAGAAACTCTCCGGCTACCCGCCGTCCGAGGCCGGATTGCTGCTGGCGCCGCGCGGCATGGGCACGATGGTGGCGATGGTGCTGGCCTCGCGCCTGGGCGGGCGCTTCATCGACGAGCGCAAGCTGATGGCCTTCGGGCTCATCGGCCTCGGCATGACCCTGCACGCGATGACCACCTGGACGCCGGAAATGCCGTCCTCGATGATCACCATCACCCTGACGATCCAGGGCTTCTGCATGGGCTTCATCTTCAACCCGATGACCGTGGTGGCATTCGCCACCCTGCCGCCGGCCCTGCGCGCCGATGCCGCGGCGCTGCAGAACCTGGCGCGCAATTCGGGTGCCGCGATCGGCATCGCGGTCACCTCGTTCATGCTCACCCGCTACACCCAGACCGCGCATGCTGCCATGGCGGCCAACATCACGCCGTTCCCGCGATACACCCCGATGAGCGACCTCGCCCACAGGCTGCTCGACCCCACCACCACGCGCGGCGCCGGGCGGCTCGACGCGCTGATCACCCACGAGGCGCAGATCGTGGCCTTCGCCAACGACTACCATCTGCTCAGCCTGATGGTGGTCCCGCCGCTGCTGGTGCTGTTCGTCATGCGCCGCCCGGCGCGGTATGCCCCGGCCATGCCCGCCGCGCGGCCCGCCACGGCACCCGCCACTCCCGTGCCCGCCACCCCCGTACCCGCCACGCCGGTGGCCGCCGCTTCGCCGCCTGCCACCGCGGCTGCGGCAGTCGCGGGCCGCGCGGTCCGTGCCGCCGAGTGACATGAGCGACACGGTTCGCCACCGCGGACTGCTCAGCATATTCAGCATGATGGGCGTGCTGATGGTGGTGCTGGACAGCACCATCTCGATCGTCGCGCTGCCGTACATGCAGGGCAGCCTGTCGGCGACAATGGACCAGATCACCTGGGTGATCTCATCCTACATCATCGTCTCCGCCATCATGACCGCGCCGGTCGGCTGGCTGGCCAATCGCTTCGGCCGCAAGAACCTGTACCTCACCTGCCTGCTGGGCTTCACGCTCACCACGACCCTGGCCGGGGCAGTGCAGTCGCTGGAGCAGATGATCGCCTGCCGCGTGCTGCAGGGCACTTTCGGCGCCGCCCTGGTGCCGCTCAGCCAGGCCACCATGCTGGACATCTACCCCGCGGAACAGCGCGCCCGCGCCATGGCCTATTTCGGCATGGGGGTGATGATCGGGCCGATCATGGGTCCCACTCTGGGCGGCTATCTGACCGAGTGGTTCCACTGGCGCTGGGTGTTCTACGTCAACGTGCCGCTGGGCATCAGCGCCGCGGTTGGGATTGCGGTGCTGATGCCGGCCGCCGCCCCGCAGCGGGCGATGCGCTTCGACTGGACCGGCTTTGCGGTGCTGGCCCTCGGCGTCGGGGCCATGCAGGTCATGCTCGATCGCGGCTCGCTGAAGGACTGGTTCTCCTCGGCCGAGATAATCGTCGCCGCCGTGCTGGGGGGCCTGGGCATCTACCTGTTCCTGGTCCACATGCTGACCGCCGAGCGGCCGTTCATTCCCCGCGCGCTGTTCCATGACCGGAATTTCATCGCCGCGATGCTGGTGATGTTCGCCAGCAACACGGTGATGATGTCCAGCTCCACCCTGCTCGCCCCCTATCTCCAGCGCCTGTCCGGCTACCCGGTGGCCGATGCCGGGCTGCTGCTGGCGCCGCGCGGCTTCGGCACCATGGCGGCGATGCTGATCTGCGCGCGTCTGGGCCCCTACACCGACCAGCGCAAGCTGATTGCCGTCGGCCTGACGCTGTTGAGCCTGACCCTGTACGACATGAGCACCTGGACCCCCGATATCGGCCCGCGCTGGCTGGTGCTGATGATGCTGGTCCAGGGGGCGGCGATGGGGCTGATCTGGAACCCGGTCACCGTGGTGTCGTTCTCCACCCTGCCGGCGCAACTGCGCGGCGACGCCGCGGCGGTGCAGAGCCTGGGGCGCAATATCGGCGCGGCCATCGGCATCTCCATCACCACCTTCTCGCTGTCACACTGGATCCAGACCGGGCATGCCGGCCTGGCCACCCTGTTCACACCGTTCCTGCGCGCCCAACCGGGCCAGGACGGTGCGGCGCGCTTCCTCGATGCCACCACCAGCCACGGTGCCGTCATGCTGGACCGCATCATCAACCGCGAAGCAATGATCATCGCCTACAGCAATGATTTCCTGATGATGAGCCTGGTCGCCATTCCATGCATGGCGCTGGTGCTGGTGATGCGCAAGGTGACCGGATCGGACCCGGCCTCCACCCCGCCGCCGCCGTCCGGCCGCGCCATACTGCCGGCCGGCGCGGGGCCTGAGCCGGCGCGTGCCGCCGCCGCGCCGGCGCGCTGACGAACGCACGATGAGCACGACGACGCCCAGTGCCACCCCGGCTCCGCGCCGTGCGCTGATCGCCGGCTGCGCCATGATGGCCACCATGATGAACGTGCTGGACAGCACCATCGCCAATGTGGCGCTGCCGTACATGCAGGGCAGCCTGAACACCACGCTGGACCAGACCACCTGGGTGCTGACCAGCTACGTCATCGCCTCGGCCATCATGACCGCGCCCGCCGGCTGGCTCGCCCAGCGCTACGGGCGCAAGAACCTGTTCATGATCTGCATCGTCGGCTTCACCATCACCTCCATGATGTGCGGCGCGGCGCAGTCGCTGGAACAGATGGTGCTGTTCCGCGTGCTCCAGGGAATCACCGGCGCCGCCATGGTGCCGCTGTCCCAGGCCACCATGCTCGACATCTTCCCCTTCGAGCAGCGGGCACAGGCGATGGCGATCTTCGGCATCGGCGTGATGGTCGGCCCGATCATGGGCCCCACGCTGGGCGGCTACCTCACGGAAACCCTGTCCTGGCGCTGGGTGTTCTACGTCAACCTGCCCTTCGGCATCATCGCACTCACCGGCCTCGCCCTGTTCATGCCCAAGACGCCGATCAAGCCCGAGCTGCGCTTCGACTGGACCGGCTTCGCCGTCCTGACGCTGGCCATCGGCATGCTCCAGCTGATGCTGGACCGCGGACAGGGCGAGGATTGGTTCCAATCCCCGGAGATCATCGCCCAGGCAGTGCTGGGCGCGCTGGGATTCTACCTGTTCCTGGTGCACATGTTCACCGCCGAGAAGCCGTTCATCCCGCCGGCCATCTTCCGCGACCGCAACTTCACCGGCGCGCTGGTGCTGATGTTCTTCACCATGGCCATCCTGCTGTCCAGCTCCGCCCTGCTGGCGCCGTACCTGCAGAACCTGTCGGGCTACCCGGTCTCCGAAACCGGCCTGCTGCTGGCGCCGCGCGGCATGGGCACGATCTGCGCCATGCTGATCGCCGGCCGCCTCGGCACCCGCGTGGACCAGCGCCTGATGATCGGCTTCGGCCTGCTGCTGCTCGGCTGGGCACTGCGCGACATGAGCACCTGGACCCCGGACCTGCCGATCCCGAAGCTGGTGACCAGCATGGTGATCCAGGGCTTCTGCATGGGCTGCATCTTCAACCCCCTGACCGTGCTCGCCTTCACCACCCTGCCGGCGCAATTCCGCGGCGATGCCGCCGCGCTTCAGGCATTGGTCCGCAACCTCGGCGCCGCCGCCGGCATCGCGGTGACCTCCTTCATGCTGGTCAGTGGCATGCAGGCCTCCCACGCCGGGCTGGCCGCAACCGTCACCCCCTATGCCCGCCCGCTGCTGGAATCACCGCGCGCCGCCCACCTGCTGGACCCCACCACCACCCAGGGTGCCGCCCGGCTCAACAACGCGATCAGCCGCGAAGCCCTGATCATCGCCTATAACAACGACTTCCGCCTGCTCAGCTTCCTGACCTTCCCGTCCCTGGCCATGCTCCTGCTGATGCGCCGTTCCCGCCCGCCGGCGACTGTGGCGGCGTAGCGAAGGCAAGGAAGATCTTCTTTTTCTGAAGAAAAAGAAGCAAAAAGACTTTTCGACCATTCCAAAACCACACCAGCAACCGCGGCTTATTATTGAAAGTTTTTTGGTTCTTTTTTTCAAAAAAGAACCCTTGCCTTCCTCCCTTGCGCCCCGCCCCCAACCGACGCAATTTCGCGCGTCACGCCGGGAGGAACCACCGATGGCCGTCAACCGCAAGAAGATCCTGCTGCCCACCGAGATGGCGCGCACCGGCCGGGCTGTGCTGGACGGGCGCGACGACCTGGAGCCGGTCGATTTCGGCCCTGAGATGACCACCGAGGCATTCCACGACCTTCTCGCCACGGCCGCCGGTGTCGCCTTGTGGGGCCGCCCTTTCCCCGCCGCAGCGGTTGCCGCCGCGCCGCATCTGGAGGTGGTCAGCCGCATCGGCGTCGGCTACGACGCGGTCGATGTGCCGGCGCTCACGGCGCGCGGCATCCCGCTGTTCATCGCCGGCACCGCCAATTCGGTCAGCGTGGCCGAACAGGCGCTGTTCTTCATGTTCTTCCTCGCCCGCCAGGGTTTCGCCCAGGACCGCATCGTCCGCGACGGGCACTGGGGCGACAAGTACCAGCACCGCATGTTCGATCTCTACGGCAAGACCCTGGTCATCATCGGCTTCGGCCGCATCGGCACCCGCCTGGCCGCGCGCTGCCGGGCGCTGGAGATGGACGTCCACATCCACGACCCCTTCGTGGCCGAGGACATGATCCGCGCCCGCGGCTGCACCCCCGCCCCGGACCTGGACGCCGCCCTGGCGCGCGCCGATTTCGTCAGCATCCACTGCCCCAAGAAGCCCGACACGATCGGCCTCATCAACGCCGCTCGGCTGGCGCGCATGAAGCCCGGCGCCTTCCTGGTGAACACCGCGCGCGGCGGCATCATCGACGAGCCGGCCCTGCACGCCGCCCTGTCCACCGGCAAGCTGGCCGGCGCGGGCCTGGACGTGTTCGAGACCGAGCCGGCGCCGAAGAACCCGCTGTTCGACCTGCCGAACGTCATCCTCGCCCCGCACATGGCCGGGGTGACGCAGGAGTCGCTGGACCGCATGGCGATCGCCTGCGTCCGCAACATCCTCAGCGCCATCGACGGCAGGCCCGAAGCCGAGAACGTGATCAACAAGCAGGTGCTGGCATGACCGACGGCACGCTCTATATCGGCACCCGCCGCTACTCCTCCTGGTCGCTGCGCGGCTGGCTGCCGGTCAGGCTGGCGGGACTCGATGTCGCCGAGGTGGTGATCCCGCTGGCCGGCGGCGCCACGCCCGCGGTCAAGGCGGTCAGCCCCGGCGGCACCGTTCCCTACCTGGAGCACCAGGGCGCCAAGTTGTGGGAGAGCCTGGCGATCGCCGAATACTGCGCCGAAGCCGCCCCCGCCCTGTGGCCCGCCGACCGCATCGCCCGCGCCCATGCCCGCGCCATCGCGGCCGAGATGCATGCCGGCTTCCGCGAGTTGCGCATGGCCATGCCGATGAGCCTGTTCCGCCCCGCCGCCGGCACCTGCCTCACCGATGGAGCGGCCGCCGACATCGCCCGGATGCAGGCCATCTGGACCGGCACACGTGCGCGCTTCGGGGCCGGCGGGCCGTTCCTGTTCGGCGCCGCCTTCACCAACGCCGATGTCATGTACGCCCCGGTCGTCGCCCGCCTGCTCACCTACCGCCCGGCGCTTTCGCCGCAGTCCCAGGCCTATTGCGACGCCGTGCGCGGCCATCCCCTGGTGGATGCCTGGTACGCCGAGGCGGCGCGCGAGCCGGCCGAATGGCACCTGGCGAAGTACGAAGCCGCGCCATGACCGGGCTGGCCACCGCGCTCGACCATGTCGGCGTTGCCGTGCCCGACCTCGATGCCGCCGCGACCGAATGGGCGGCGCT
>JADLHF010000142.1 GCA_020848935.1 Acetobacteraceae bacterium | reverse complement strand
CCTGATGATGTTCCAGTCGGGTCCGGTGATGCTGCCGGAGCCGTCGAGGATGAAGCCCAGTTGGATCAGTTCCGCCCGGGCCGGGCTCGGCGCAGCGACCACGGCGCCCATTCCGAGCGCGACAACGACCGACAGGGCCGCTCTTTTGTACCGGTTCAGCATTCCAGTTCCTTTCCGCATTGGTTGAGTCGGACAATTTTCCATGGGCTCGGGTTTCACTCGTTTGGGCATCGCGGCGCTCGCCCAGGTGTCGAGCGGATGAAGCAAGAAGTGTGCCAAAAACGGGATGTGTGAGATATCAATGAGATACCGGCATTCCCTCCGCGATTGCCGTGCGGAAGTGTAAAACTGCTGTGAGAGTTGGCCGGACCGGTTCCTCCAAGCGCTCGTTCCAAAACGCACGGAGCGGTGGTCGGAGGTTGCCGGGAGGTGGGCATCAGCTGGCGAAGTATTTGAGTTTGGTTGACTTACAGATGCATGGTTTTAACGATGAATACCTCCTGGCAAGGCGGCCTCAAGTACTGGAATGCGTGTTTCCGGCGTGGAATCATGCAGATGTATGCAGAATTGTGTAAAAGATTCCGACATTCTATCGTTGAATTCGATGTAGATCGTAATCAAGACCTGCCGCGACGGCTGTATTCGGTATAAATCGTTATCGAGCTATCAGGGGATCGGCGATACTTCCGCCGGCAGGCCTGCGCTCGGGCGGGTGCAGCGGGGTTTCCGCGGTGCAAAGCTGAACGTCTGCCGTGCCGCTTGACCTGGTCCCCAACCGTGATGGCCGAACTCGCCCCGAGGTTGCGGCGGCGAGAATCGGGATCGGCCGCGCGCGGCTACCGGGCCAGCGGCATCGATGCGCCGGTTCATCGACGCGCCGCCGCGGTGCCGAGGCCGGGAGGTCAGGATTCCAGCCGCACCTCGACCGTGCCGAAGGCGCCGAAATCGCCCACCAGGGAGTCACCCGGCCGTGCCCGCAGCATGCCGGTGCAGGTGCCGGAGCTCAGGACCTGGCCGGCGGTCAGCCCAATCCCGGCCCGGGACAGCGTGTTGGCCAGCCACAACAGCGTGTCCAGCGGGTGGCCCACCGCCTCGCGCGCCCGCCCGCGCCGCCGCTCGCGCCCGTTCACCCGCATCACCACCTCCTGGCCGGCAATGTCCTGCGCCGTCCAGTCGGCGATCGGCGCGCCGACCACCACCGAGCCGGAACCGCTGCCATCGGCCAGGATCGCCGGCAGCGGCGGGAAGGCATCGTCGGCGATGAACCGGCATTCGGCGATCTCCATGCCCGGCGAAATCGAGCGCACCGCCGCGCGCACCGCCTCGGCGCCATAGGGCGCCTCCCGTGGCGGCAGGTCGGCGCCGAGTTCCACCACGTATTCGCATTCCGCCACGGGATGCAGCAGCCGCGCCGCCGCCAGCACCGTCGGGGCGCGGTGCACGAAGGGGGCAAACACCCGGCCGTAGATCGGGGCCGAGGCGCGCAGCGCCTGCTGCATCGCCGGCATGTTGGCCGCCACCTTCCAGCCGGCGACCGGCCAGCCCAGCAGCCGCGCCACCTCGGCGGCCACGCGATAGGCCGCCGCCTCGTCCGGCGGCACCAGCCGGGCGGCAAGGCCGCGCTGCATCCGGCCCTCGCCGCGCAATCGCGCCAGCAGCGCCGCCAACTCGTTCTCCGCGCTCATGCGCCGCTCCGATCACGCCGTGCCAGGGGAACCGCCATGCCCAGCTCGGTGTCCCACGGGAACAGGATCCAGGTGTCCTGGCTCACCTCGGTGACGAAATCATCCACCAGCGCGCGGCCCGCCGGCTTGGCATAGATGGTGGCGAAATGCGCCTTCGGCAGCAGCGCGCGCACCACCCGGGCGGTGGTGCCGGTGTCCACCAGGTCGTCGATCAGCAGCCAGCCGGTGCCGTCGCCGGCGGCCGCGGGCAGCTTGGCCACCACCGGCGCCCGCCTGGCTTCATCGGCATAGGTGATCACCGAGACGCTTTCGATCACCCGCAGTTCCAGTTCGCGCGCCACGATCGCCGCCGGGATCAGCCCGCCGCGGGTGATGGCCACCACGCCGGTGAACGCGCTCTTGCCGATCAACCGCCAGGCCAGGGCGCGGGCGTCGCGGTGCAACTGGTCCCAGGTGACGGTGTAGTAGTGCGCCGCCATCAGAACAGCCGCCCACCATCCGGCACCGCGCGGTCGGGCCGCAGCAGCACCACCGCGCCTTCGTCGTCCGGCACCCCCAGGGTCAGCACCTCGCTGAGGAATTTTCCGATCTGCCGGGGCGGGAAGTTCACCACTGCCAGCACCTGGCGGCCCAGCAGCGCCTCGGGCCGGTAGTATTTGGTGATCTGCGCCGAGGAGCGCTTGACCCCCAGCGTGCCGCCGAAATCGATGCGCAGCTTGATCGCCGGCTTGCGCGCTTCGGGAAACGGTTCGGCTTCCACCACGGTGCCCACCCGAATGTCCAGCGCCTCGAAATCCGCAATGCTCGCCATCGCCCGCCCGCCGCCGTGAAGCGCGATCATTCCAGGCTCCGGCCGCCCCGGCAATTGGGATCGGCAACCGGGAGGCGAGGTTGCCATCGCGGCCGGCAAATGCGACCGTTCCGGGGAAATTCCGCAGCGGACAGGGGCGAACATGCGCGACTTCCAATTCCCGGGCCGCAGCCCGGTCTATTCCAGCCATGGCATGGCGGCAACCTCGATGCCTGGCGCCACGCTGGCGGCGCTGGACGTGCTGCGCGCCGGCGGCAATGCGATGGATGCCGCGGTGGCGGCGGTGGCCACGCTGTGCGTGATCGAGCCGGCCAGCACCGGTATCGGCGGCGACTGCTTCTGCCTGTATGCGCCGGCCGGCGAGAAGAAGGTCTATGCCCTGAACGGCTCCGGCCGGGCGCCGGCGGCGGCCAATATCGACTGGTACGAGAAGCACCAGATCAACGCGATCGAGCCGACGTCCGCCCATGCGGTCACCGTTCCGGGCGCGATCTCGGCGTGGGAGACGCTGCTGGCGCGCTTCGGCACGCGCGGGCTGGACACGCTGCTGGCCCAGGCGATCACCTATGCCGAGGATGGCCACCCGATCCAGCCCAAGGTCGGCCGCGACTGGCCCGGTTCCGCCGAGAAACTGCGCCGCGGCGGCGCCGACTACTTCCTGCCCGGCGGTGAGGCGCCGCGCGTGGGCGACCTGTTCCGCCAGCCGCAACTGGCCGCCACGTTGCGCAAGATCGCCAGGGAGGGTTCCAAGGGCTTCTACGAGGGCTCGGTGGCCGCCGACATCGTCGCCACCCTGCGCGCCCGTGGCGGGCTGCATACCGAGGAGGATTTCTTCCGCGGCCGCACCGCTGCCGAGTTCGTGGAGCCGATCAAGATCGCCTGGCGCGAATACGAGGTGTGGCAGTGCCCGCCCAATGGCCAGGGCCTGTTGACGCTGATGCTGCTGGGTATGCTGGAGAAGCTCGGCACCGCGCCCGACGGTCCGCTGGGGACCACGCGGGTGCATCGCCATATCGAGGCCGCGCGCCTGGCCTATCGCGATCGCGATGCCTTCCTGGCCGATCCCGGCCAGGTCAGCGTGCCGGTCGATCACCTGCTGTCGCGCGAATACCTCGACGCCCAGGCCTGCCTGATCCGCGACGACGTGGCGATGAAGCACATGCCGGCGCCGGGCGAGAGTGCCGTGCCGGTGCATGCCGATACCGTCTATCTCTGCGTGGTGGACAAGGACGGCAACGCCTGTTCGTTCATCAACTCGCTGTTTCAGGGCTTCGGTTCCGGCATCCTGGCCAATAATTCGGGCGTGATGCTGCAGAACCGCGGCTTCGGCTTCCGCTTCACGCGCGGCCACCCCAACACGATCGCGCCGGACAAGCGGCCGATGCACACGATCATCCCCGGCATGGTCACCCGCGATGGCGACGCGGTGATGCCGTTCGGCGTGATGGGCGGGCACTACCAGCCGATGGGGCATTCCTGGTTCCTGACCAACTTCCTGGAATACGGCCTGGATATCCAGGAGGCCTTCGACCTGCCGCGCATCTTCCCCTATGCCGGGCAGGTGCAGGCCGAGCGCGGCTTCACCCCGGAGATGACCGACAAGCTATCCCGCCTGGGCCACGAGGTGGTGGAGGCCGCCGGCCCGCATGGCGGCGGCCAGGGCATCTGGATCGACCGCGAACGCGGCGTGCTGTGCGGCGGCAGCGAGCCGCGCAAGGACGGGCTGGCGCTGGGTTACTGAAGCAGAAGCTAAGCCCAGGGGGCCCTGGACCCCCTTCACCTAAGTAATGGGGTCTGGGGTCCCTGACCCCAGCGGGTCCAGGGCAGAGCCCTGGCCTTCTTTCCGTGGAGTATTCAAATGCTGTTCTACGACTCCGTCGGCCCCAACCCGCGCATGGTGCGCATGTTCGCCGCCGAGCGCGGCGTGGACCTGCCATCCACCCGCATCGACCTGCGCGGCGGCGAGAACCGGCAGGCGGCCTACCTGGCCAAGAACCCGGCCGGGCAGTTGCCGGCGCTGGAGCTGGATGACGGCGAGGTTCTGGCCGAGATCACCGCGATCTGCGAGTACCTCGACGAGATCGCGCCCTCGGGCACGTCGCTGATCGGCAGCACGCCGGTGGAGCGCGCCGAGACAAGGATGTGGACGCGGCGCATCGACCTTGGGATCGTCGAGCCGATCGGCCATGGCTTCCGCTATGCCGAGGGGCTGAAGATGTTCCAGACCCGCATCCACTGCATTCCGCAGGCCGCCGACGACTTCAAGCAGATTGCCCAGGAGAAGCTTGCCTGGCTGGACGGGCTGATCGCCGGGCGGGAGTTCGTCTGCGGGGCGCGGCTGAGCATGGCCGATATCCTGCTGTTCGCGTTCCTGGATTTCGCCGCCAATGTCGGCCAGCCGCTCAACCCGGCCAATGCCAATGTCGCCGCGCTGTATGAGCGCATGAAGGCCCGGCCTTCCGCCGCCGCCTGAGCCCCCGGAGCATGCCATGACCGAACCCTGCGACCTCAGCGCCGTGGAGGCACGGCGGCTTATCGGCCGGCGCGCCCTCTCGCCGGTGGAACTGCTGGAAAGCTGCCTCGCGCGCACCGATGCCACCGACCACGCGGTGAATGCGATGGTGGCGCGCGACGATGCCGCCAGCCGGGCGGCCGCGAAGGAGGCCGAGGCAACGGTGCTGCGCGGCGACGACCTGGGCGCGCTGCACGGGCTGCCGGTGGGGATCAAGGACCTGACGGCCACCAAGGGGCTGCGCACCACCTGGGGTTCGCCGCTGTTCCGCGACCATGTGCCGGCGGAGGACCATTCGCTGGTGGCGCGCATCCGTGCGGCCGGGGGGATCATCGCCGGCAAGACCAACACGCCGGAATTCGGCGCCGGCGCCAATACCCGCAACGCCGTCTATGGCGCGACCGGCAATCCGTTCGACCCGACGAAGAACGCCGCCGGCTCTTCCGGCGGCTCGGCGGTGGCGCTGGCGGTGGGCCAGGTGCCGCTGTGCAGCGGCAGCGACATGGGCGGCAGTTTGCGCAACCCGGCGGCGTTCTGCGGCATCGTCGGCTTCCGGCCCACGCCGGGGCTGGTGCCGGACGAGGGGAAGAAGCTCGGCTGGTCCGGGCTGGGCGTGCAGGGGCCGATGGCGCGCAGCGTGCCCGATCTGTGCCTGTTGCTGTCGGCGATGGTCGGCGACGATGAAGGCGACCCGCTGGCCACCACCATCGCCGGGCAGCGCGTGCGCCGGCCCGCGGATTTTGCCGCGCCGCAGGTGGTCGACCTCGCCGGGCTGCGGGTGGCGATCACGCCGGATTTCGGGTTCGCACCCACCGAGCGGCACATCGCCGAGGTGTTCGCGGAGAAGGTCGCGCTGTTCCGCCATGCTTTCCGCGCCGCCGATGACGCCAGCCCGGACTGCACCGGCACCGACGAGGCGTTCGAGGTGTTGCGCAGCACCAATTTCGTCGCCGGTCATATCGAGAAATGGCACAGCGCGCGCGACAAGCTGGGCCCCAATATCGTCGCCAACATGAACGAGGCGCTGAAATACACCCTGGCCGATGTGTCGCGGGCCGGCGCGCTGCAAACCCAGCTCTACCATCGCTGGCAGGCGTTCTACCGCGACTACGACGTGATCCTGTCGCCCTCGATCACCATCAGCCCGCGGCCGTGGACCGAGCTGTTCCCGGCCGAGATCGACGGCAAGCCGACGCGGACCTATTTCCACTGGCTGTCGCTGGCCTATGCGGTGACCGTGGTCGGCCATCCCGCAGTGAGCCTGCCGGTGGGGCGCGACCGGGCGGGCATGCCGTTCGGCCTGCAGATCGTCGGCCGCCGGGGCGGCGATGCCGAGGTGCTGGGCGTGGCCGCGGCGCTGGAGGACATGCTCGCCGCCGACCCGCGCACGCGCCGGCCGGTGCCGGATATCGTCGGGTTGAAGGCGGCGGCACCGATCAGCGCCATGCCGCACTTCATGGGCTTCAACTGAAGCAGGCCGGGGGGCGGCTGCCCCCCGGCCCGGTCACAGCGGCACCGCGCTCGCGCGCCGTGCTCAGTCGCGCTCGCGCATCGGGCCGCGCATCATCCGGCCGCCGTCCTTGTTGTCGTCATCGTGCATCCAGCCATGGCGCCCGCCGTGGCCCCGCTCCTTGCCCATATGGCGCTCGCCCCACCGGGGCCCGGCCACGTCCTTCAGGCTGGCGGCATCGGCGCCGAGCTGACGGGCCACGATCACCCGGCCGAGCGGCCCGGCATAGCCGTCACCGCGCACCGCGATGCTCTTGCCCGGCGCCAGGGCGTCGCCCAGCCGGCGGACCTCGCCGGGGGGCATGCGCACGATGGTGCCGTCGGCCAGGAGCACGCCGTTGGCCTCGCCGCGCGGCGTGTGCATCACCGAGACCACCTTGCCCTCGGCCGCGAGCGCCGCGCCGCCGCGATCGCGCCCGGCGGGCATCGTCATCACCACCGTGGCTCCGCTGGCATCGTTGGTCACCGAGCGGGCGGCGATCATCGGCAGGTCCTTTGCCTTCAGCCCATGGATGGTCACCGCGTCGCCCGGCTTGACGGCATAGACCAGCTGGGTGGAGAGGAAGGGCGGCAGGTGCACCTCGGTGCCGTCGGCCAGGATCAGCCCGTCAACCTCGCCGCGCGGGGTCAGCGAATACTGCGCCACCTTGCCCTTCACCTGGGGCAGCTGGGCGGGGTCGTAGATCGGGCTGCTGCCGTGGCTGCGCGGCCCCGGCTGCGCCAGCGCCATCCCCGTCATCCCCATCGCGCCGGCGCCCAGCACCAGGGCGCTCGCCAGCATCAGGAAGTTCTTGCGTTTCATCGTATGGTCTCCGTCATTGCGGCCGGAAGCGGCCTCCACCCTATCAACGCAAGTGGCGTGCCAGAGGATAACGGATTGAAAAGACGCCAGTTCGGCAGAATGAGAGGGCGCTACCTGTCGTCCTTGCCGACAGCTTCTGTCCGGGTTCCGGACAGCTCGATCCCGTGCTGGCGCAGTTTTTCGTACAGCAGCTGGCGGTGGATGCCCAGCAGCCGCGCCGCTTCCGCCCGGTTGCCGCCGCTGCGGGCCAGGGCGCGACGGATCATTGTCGCCTCCAGCCGCGCCACCGCCTCGGGCAGGGTGCCGGCCAGCAGGTCGTCCTCGGGCGCGGTGGCGGGGCCGGCGGCGAGGAAGTCCAGGTCGTCCTCGCCCACCACCGCACGGCGGGCCAGGGCGGCCACCCGTTCCATGGCGTTGCGCAGTTCGCGCACATTGCCCGGCCAGGCGTGGCGCAGCAGCCGCGCCGCGGCACCGGCCGAAAGCTGGCGCGCCGTGCCGGAAGACAGGGCGAGGAAATGCTCGGCCAGCGGCACGATGTCACCCAGCCGGTCGCGCAGCGGCGGCAGGTGCAGCGGCACCACGCCGAGCCGCCAGTAGAGATCCTCGCGAAACCGCCCGGCGCGCACCATCGCCGGCAGGTCCTGGTGGGTGGCGGCCAGCACGCGGACATCCACCGCCACCGGCTTGCCGCCCACCGGCACCACCACCCGTTCCTGAAGCACGCGCAGCAGCTTGGCCTGCATGGCCAGGTCCATGTCGCCGATCTCGTCCAGGAACAGCGTGCCCTTGTGGGCGGCGCGGACGCTGCCGAGGGCATCGCCGACCGCGCCGGTGAAGGCGCCGCGGACATGGCCGAAGAGTTGGCTCTCCAGCAGGCCGGCGGGGATGGCGGCGCAGTTCACCGCCTCGAACGGCTGCGCCGCGCGGCGGCCGTGGCGGTGGATGGCGCGGGCCACCACCTCCTTGCCGGTGCCGGTCTCGCCGGTGATCAGCACGGTGGCGTCGCTGTCGGCCAGCATGCCGACCGCTTTCTGCACCTCGCGCATCGCCGCCGTGGTGCCGATCAGCGCGTCCGAGCCGTCGGCCGGGGTAGCGGATGGGGCCGCCAGGGCCACCGGCAGCATGCGCGCCACCAGGGCGGCCAGCGCGTCGCGCCCGATCGGCTTGGCGATGTGGTCCACGGCACCCAGCCGCATCGCCTCGATGGTGTTGGCCGCCGTCGGCACCGCGGTCAGGACCGCCACCGGGGGCACGGCATCGCCCTGGTCGCGGCGCGCGCGCAGTTCCTTCAGCACCGCCAGCCCGTCCATCCCCGGCATGCGCAGGTCCAGCAGCACGGCATCGATGCCGCCGCGCGCCAGCCGGGTCAGGGCCGCGGCGCCGTCGCCGGCCTGTTCCGCGTTGTGGCCGAGGTCGCCCAGCGTCTCCGCGATGCCCTCGCGCAGCGCCGCGTCGTCATCGACGATCAGCACGCGTGCCATGGCAGCTCCAACACGAAGGTGGCGCCCGCTGCGGAGCCGTCCAGGAACAGCCGCCCGCCCATCGCCACCGCGAGTTCGCGCGCGATCGCCAGCCCCAGCCCAGTGCCGCCCGGCCGCCCGGTCACGAACGGCTCGAACAGCCAGGGCCGCAGCGCCTCGGCCACGCCGGGACCGGTATCGGCGACTGTGATGCGCAAGGTGCTATCGGCGAGGGCCGCGGACAGCGTGATGGTGCCGCCGGGCGGGGTGTGCTGGCGGGCATTCTCCAGCAGGGTATCGAGCACGCGGCGCACCATGGCGGCATCCAGCAGGCCGTGCAGGGCCGGGGCGTCCACCACCAGGGCCGCCGAGCCGGGCGGCTGTTCCTCGGCGCAGGCGCGCAGCAGCGCATCGATCGCCACCGGGGCGGGGGCGGGCACGCGGCGCTGGGTCATCGCCAGCAACTCGCCGGACAGCCGGTCCAGCCGCGCCACCTGGCCCAGGATCGCCTCCAGCGCCGCGCCGCGCCGGGCCGGGTCGCCGGCCAGGGCGTTTTCGGCGCGCAGGCGCATGGCGGCGATCGGGTTGCGGATCTCGTGCGCCACCCCGGCGGCCACCCGGCCCAGCGCGGCCAGCCGCTCGCCGGCGGCAACCTGGGCAGCCAGCGCCTCGGCGCGCGCGCGGGATGCGGCCAGCCGGGCGCCGGCGGAATTCAAAGCATCGACGATCCGGTCCAGCTCGCGCTCGCCGGTGGCCGGCAGATGCGGCAGCGTGGCGTCCGCGCTGTCGGCGTGCGCGTGTCCCGCCAACGCCAGCTCGATCCGCCGCACCCGGCGCTGCCACGCCAGCAGCACGACGGACAGCCACGCCGCCGACAGCAGCACCAGCGCCAGCAGCGTGGCCATGCCGATGCGCAGTTCGCGCACGCCGGGGGCGTGGGCGCCGCGCTGCGCCACCCAGGCCACCAGCTCCGCCACCGGCCCGCCCAGCGGGCAGACAATGCCTTCGCGCCCGTCAGCGGCGGAAAAGCGCACCATGTCGTCATCGCGCAGCGCGCTCGCCGCCGCTTTGACCAGCGGCGGGCCGAGCACCGCATCGGGCGTGCCGACCAGCGCCGCCGGGGCCGCGCCAGCCTGCCAGATGCCCGCCTCCAGCCCGCGCCGCCCCCCCATCGCCGCGCCGACCACGCCGCGCAGCTCGGTGCCCAAGCCGTCGAGCTCGCCGGCCTGGCGCGGGCCGGCCCAGCCGGCGACGAAATAGGCATAGCTGTCGGCGATGTCGGCACAGCGCTGTTCCAGCACCGCCGCACTCAGCCCGCTCTGCGCGTCGCTGGACAGGCGGTACAGCTGCACCAGCACGCCCCCCACGGCCAGCGCCGCCGCCAGCGACAGCACCCACGCCAGTATCAGCCGGGACCGCAGTGACCGCATGCCCCTGCTGTAGCCCATTCGCGCCACGGCGGAAACGTTACCCATCGGCCGGACACGTCGATCGGTAACGCTCATGTAATCCGATGCATGAGATGGCTTGGGTCGTAGCGGCCCAACTTCTCCTGCCCTGCTCGAAGCAGCCAGCCGAAGCTGTTGCCGGGACTTTGATGGCGCGTTTTGTCGATCAGGACCAGTCAGCCCCACCCGACGGGCCACGCTTTCCAGCACGGGCGGCAGTTGCTGCCGCCCACCGAACAGCCGAGGCGCCCGCCATCACGGCGGCCACCCGGCAGACCAGGATGCGAGGCGCCGCAATGCGGGGGACTGCACTCTTCAAGCGACAGACCGGACCGTCCGCGGGCGGCCAGCGTGCCACCGGCCGAGGCGATACGCGTCTTGCCGATACGGGTCTGGCCGATGCGGGCGTATCCGCGGCGCGGTTGGCGGATTCCCGGACGCGGGCGTTGACACCCGCCGGGCTGTTCGGCGTGGGCGCCGCGATTGCCATCCTCACCCTGACCGGGCTGTTCCTCGGGCTGCTGCGCGACGGCTTCGCCCGTGCCGAGGACCATGCGAAGGCGACCACCCTGCGCGCCGCCCAGACCGTGTCGGGCGAGGTTGCGGGGCTGACCCTCGCGGCGGATGGCGTGCTGGCGGAGCTGGCCAATCCGCTGGATGGCGCCGGGCACCCCGATGCGGCGGCGCTGCGCGGGCGGCTGCGCGACCTGCCGCAGATCCGCGACCTGCTGGTGCTGGATCGCCGGTTCGACGTGGTGCGCGCCTCCGATCCCGCGCTGCTGGGCACCAGCATACGCGACCAGCCCTGGGTGACCCAGCTGGTGGATGCGGCGCGCGAAGTGGTGCCGGCGCCGCTGGTGGCGGGTGCGCCGCTGTTGCTGCCGGGGGCGGACGCCCTGCCGGACCTGGCGCAATGGGCGCTGCCGCTGGGCCGGGCGCGCACCGGGCGCGACGGCGCCGATGGTGCCGTAGTCGCGCTGCTGGACGTGGAGCGCCTGGCCGGCCGCCTGCGCCATGCCGCGCGCATCTTCGGCACCGAAGTGCGGCTGTACGGCCCCGATGGCACGCTGTATCTGGCGACCGACCTGCCCACCGACAGCACCGGCCGGCGCGACAGCGATTCGCCGACCTTCGCCAATTACCTGCCGGGGCTGGGCACCGGCACCTGGCGCGGCGCGCAGGACGGACGCGACGTGATCGCCAGCTTCGCCACCTCGGCCCGATCGCCCATGGTGGTGGTGGCCAGCCTGCCGGTGGAGGCCGCCTTCGCCGCCTGGCAGGTCGAGGCGCTGGTGCTGTTCGCCAGCTTCGTTGCCGTCTGCCTGGTGGTGTTTGCCGCGCTGTGGCTGCTTTACCGCCAGGCCGACGCACTGTATCGCCAGCGCGACATGCTGAGCCGCAGCGAGCGCCGCGCCCAGGCCGAGGGGCGCGCCAAGCAGGACTTCCTGGCCGCGATGAGCCACGAAATCCGCACCCCGATGAACGGCGTGATCGGCATGGCCGGGCTGCTGATGGAAACCCCGCTGGACCCTGAGCAGCACCGCTACACCCGCACCATCCAGAGCTCGGCCGAACACCTGCTGACGGTGCTGAACGATATCCTCGACTTCTCCAAGATGGAGGCCGGCGCGTTCGAGCTGGAATCGATCCCGTTCGTGATCGAGGAGGAAGTGGCCACTGTGACCGAGCTGTTCGCGCCGGCCACCGCAATGAAGGGCGTGGAACTGGTGTGCCGGCTGGGCGACAGCCTGCCGGTGGCGGTGATCGGCGACCCAGGGCGGTTCCGCCAGATTCTGCTGAACATCGTCGGCAATGCGGTGAAGTTCACCGAGCGCGGATGGATCGAAATTTCGCTGGACGCCGCGCCGCGCACCGATGGCTCGCTGCTGCTGACCTGCACGGTGGCCGATACCGGCATCGGCATCGATCCCGCCCGCATGCCGCTGCTGTTCGAGCGGTTCAGCCAGGCCAGCGCCGCGATCGCCCGCCAGTACGGCGGCAGCGGGCTGGGCCTGACGATCTGCCGCCAGTTCGTCGAGGCGATGGGCGGCAGCATCAGCGCCGCCGCGCGGCCTGGTGGCGGCACCGAATTCCAGTACTCCCTGGTGGTGCACCGCCATCGCGGGGGGGTGGAAGGCGAGGCCGCACCCCTGGCCGGGCGGCGCTGCCTGGTGGTGGACGACCTGCCGCTGAACCGCGAGATCATGGTGCGCCAGCTCGAAGGCCTGGGCGCCAGTGCGGACACTGCCGAGGACGGGGTGGCGGCGCTGTCGATGCTGCGCCGGGCCGCCGACGAGGGCATGCCCTACCATCTCGTGCTGGTGGACCGGGTGATGCCGCTGATGGACGGCATCACCTTTGCCCGCACCGTGCGCCGCGACCCCGCCTTTGGCGCGGCTTCGGGGCGGCTGCGCATGGTGCTATGCGCCTCCGGCCAGACCGGGGAGGCGCGCGACGGGCTGGAGCTGTTCGACGCCCAGCTGCTGAAGCCGGTACTTGCCACCCGGTTGCGCAGCGTGATCGCCATGCTGGAAAGCGCCGCCCCGGCGGCCATCGCCGCGCCCGGCACGGCGCCGGTGATCGCTGCGGACATCGCACCGCCGGCTGCCGCGGCGGCCGCACCGCTGACCGGCATGCGGGTGTTGGTGGCGGACGACAATGCCACCAACCAACTGGTGACCCGCGCCGTGCTGCAACGCGCCGGCGCCAAGGTGGAGGTGGTGGACGATGGCGCCGCCGCCGTCTCGATGGTGCGGCGCTTCGCCTTCGACGTGCTGATGATGGACGTGCAGATGCCCGGCACCGATGGGCTTCAGGCAACCCGGCTGATCCGCCGCGACGAGGCGGCCGACGGCGGCGGGCGGCGGCTGCACATCATCGGGTTGACCGCCGATGCCGGGGCCGACGTGGCGGCGCGGTGCCGGGCGGCAGGGATGGATACTCACCTCACCAAGCCCGCCACGCGCGAGGAGCTGCTGGCGGCGATCGTGCGGTTCCGGCAGCCCTCCAGGGTCTGAACGGCCGCGAGATGCCTGGTTCCGGCTTGGCCCCGCCGCGCATGCCATGGCCGGCCAGGGCGCGGTGGGGCAGGGTGCAGCTTTGGCATTGCCGAGTTGTGGCGGCTCCGTGTTGTGTTAGAACCATGCTTTACGGAACCGCCACGGCTCTTCCCCCAACCGGCACGCGATGGCAAAGAAGACGAAGCTGAATCTGGTCGACTACGTCGAGGCCGCCGAACGCCGCGAGGCGCCGCGGGCCCAGGCGCGCGCGACCGGCCGCGGTGCGTGGTCGAGCATCTGGGTCGGGCTGATCGTGCTGACCATCGTGCTGACCGCCGGCGCGGTCGTGTTCCTGCGCATGCGGCGCCTGATCTGACCGCGGCTACTCCGCCAGCCCGAATCGCCGGCACAACAGCAGCATCGCCTCCATCAGCATATGCGCGCACAGGAACGCCGCCTGTTCGCCGATATCCTGCGGCGGGCTGACGGTGTTGAAGTCGATCGCCACGATGTTCAGCCCGGAACAGGCGCGGATCAGCTCGATCCCCTCGCGCGCACTGAGCCCGCCCCAGGTCGGCGTGCACACCCCCGGCGCCACCGCGGGGTCGAAGATGTCCATGTCCCAGCACAGATAGACCGGCCGCGCGCCGACGCTGTCGCGGAACTCCGCCATGGTCTGGGCGAAGCCGCGCCGCAGCAGGTCCTCGGTGGTGACCACGCCATAGCCCAGCGCACGGGCGCGCGCGACGATGCCGGGCGCCGAGGTGAAGCCGCGAATGCCGACATGCCAGGACCGGCCGACATCGATCACCCCCTCGGCGGCGGCATGGGTGAACTGGGTGGAGGGGTCCAGCGGATCGGCCTCCGGCAGTTCATAGGCGTCGGTGTGGCTGTCGATATGCAGCGCGACCATGCCGGGGTGCCGCCGGCCCGCTGCGCGCATCAGCGGCAGCGAGCCGGAGCCGTCGCCGCAGATCGCCACCGGCACCGCGCCGGCATCCAGCACCGCGCCGGCGGCGGCCTCGATGGCCGGAAACGCCTGGATCGGCCGGCCCGCCAGCAGCGCCACATCGCCGCAATCAACCGCGCCGAGTCGCGCCAGCACGTCGAAATCGCCCTGGCTGGCGTGGAAGGCGCGCAAATGGCGCGAGGCGTGACGCACCGCCGATGGCGCCTCGCGCGAGCCGACGCGAAACGGGTGGATGCCGCAGTCATACGGCACGCCGAGCACCGCAGCCTTCGTCGTCGGCCCCGGCATGCCGTGAGGCAGGTTGCAGAAGGTGGGCAGGGCGCGGAACATGGCGGGACCTCAAGGAAGACTCTTCTTTTTGTGAACAAAAAGAAGCAAAAAAACTTCATTCATTGCGCCCGGCTCATGGATCACGGGAGCATGGCGCTCCAACCTCGAATGAATGAAAGTCTTTTTGCTTCTTTTTCTTCAGAAAAAGAAGACCTTTGCTATCCTCCCGCGACACCCTGGGTATTCACATATAGCGAGTACAGCGAATGACTCGCCGCCATGAACAGCCGGTTGCGATAGCGCCCACCGAAGCACAGGTTGGCGCAGCGTTCCGGCAGCCGGATATGGCCGATCGCGGCACCCGCCGGATTGAACACGCGCACCCCGTCCAGTTCGTCGCTGCCCATGCCCCAGCCGCACCACAGGTTGCCGTCGATATCCACCCGGAACCCGTCCGGCGAGCCACCGGCGGCGTTGATGAACACTCGGCCATTGGCGAGTTTCTTGCCGCCGACCACGTCGAAGGCGCGGATCTCGCGCGGATCGGCGCGGCTGGCGACCACGTAGAGGATCGACTCATCGGGCGAGAAGGCCAGGCCGTTCGGGCCGGGCACTTCGTCGGTCACCATCGTCAGCTCGCCGGACTGGCCGTCGATGCGCCACACCGCCGGGGCGATCTCGCTCTCGGCGACATGGCCTTCGTAGTTGCCCAGGATGCCGAAGGGCGGGTCGGAGAACCACACGGACCCGTCGCGCGACACCACCACGTCGTTCGGCGAGTTCAGCTTCCTACCTTGGTAGCTGTCCGCCAGCACGGTGATGGAGCCGTCGTACTCCGTCCGCGTTACCCGCCGCGCATCGTGCTCGCAGGTAACCAGGCGGCCCTGGCGGTCGCGCGTGTTGCCGTTGGCGTTGTTGGACGGCTTGCGGAATATAGTGGTTTCGCCCGTCTCCTCGTCCCAGCGCAGGATGCGGTTGTTCGGGATGTCGCTCCAGAACACCGCGCGCTGATCGCCGAACCAGACCGGCCCCTCGGCCCAGCGGCAGCCGGTGAACAGGCGTTCCACCGAACCGAGCACGCGGAAACGGTTGAAGCTCGGGTCCATGGCGACAACCCGCGGATCGGGGTAGCGCGCGCTTTCTTCCCACATGGCGATGGTCCTCCGGTGTTGCGCCGATGGTGGCCCATGCGCGCGGCCGGCGGAAGCCCTTCGGGTGATTGCAGGCGGAGGAAGCAAGGGTGTTATTTTTTGAAAAAAAGTAACTGCCCAGGTAGCGCTTTTCGTCTTCAGGCCAGCCGGATTTGGGTTATCAACTGGTCTGGCGTTTGTGTCAGAGCCTTGAGGATGTCCCAACCCTGCTTTTTCGCGGTCGACAGCAAGGTTCGAATGTCTGCGAAGCGCTCGGCGCCCT
>JADLHF010000141.1 GCA_020848935.1 Acetobacteraceae bacterium | reverse complement strand
GTGCACCAGGCGCGCGGCGCCTTCGGCACGGTGCGCATCGGCGCGGCCGAATTCCGCGCCCCGGTGATCCCGCAGCGCCTGAACCAGACCCCGCCCGCCGCCGAGGGCACCGCACCCCTGGCCGGCGCGGATGACGCCATCGCCCTCCCCCCGCCACGCCCGCGCGCCCCCGCGCCCGCGCCATCCGGCCTGCCGCTGGCCGGGTTGCGCATCGTGGACATGGCGATGGGCTGGGCCGGCCCGCTGACCACCCGTCAGATGGCCGATCTCGGCGCCGAGGTGATCAAGATCGAGGGCCGCGCCTATCCCGACTGGTGGCGCGGCCACGACTATTCGTCCGAGGCAATGCGCACGCAGGTGCACGAGACCCGGCTCAACTTCAACGCGCTGAACCGCAACAAGACCGGCATCACGCTCGACCTCACCCGCCCCGACGGCGCCGATCTCGCGCGCCGGCTGGTGATGACAGCGGATGCGGTGGTGGAGAACTATTCCCAGGGCGTGCTGCCCAAGCTCGGGCTCGACTACGCCCATCTGGTCAAGATCAAGCCCGACCTGGTGATGGTCACCATGCCCGCCTACGCCGCCGGCACCGCCTGGGCCGAGACGCGCGCCTATGGCTCCACCCTGGAACAGGGCTCGGGCCTGCCCAGCATCACCGGCGAGGAGGGCTGGCCGCCCACCATGAACCAGGTGGCCTATGGCGACCCCAATGGCGGCTTCAATGCCGCCGCGGCGCTGATGGCGGCCCTGCTGCACAAGAAGCGCACCGGGCGCGGCCAGTTGCTCGACCTGTCGCAGGTGGAATGCATGTTCCCGCTCGTCGCCTCGGGCATCATCCACCAGTCGGCGCATGGCACGCCCGGCCCGCGCCGGGGCAACCGCCACCCGCTGTTCGTGCCGCACGGCGCCTTCCGCTGCCGGGGCGAGGACGAATGGCTGGTGGTGGCGGTGACCAGCGATGCCGCCTTCCACGCGCTCTGCCGGGTGATCCGCCGCCCGGACCTGGGCGACGACGAAACCCTCGCCACCGCTGCCGGCCGCCGCCTGCGCGAGGACGGGCTGGAGGCCGCGATCGCCGCCTGGACCGAAACCCTGGCCCCTGACGAGGCGATGGCCCGCCTGCAGGCCGCCGGCGTGGCCGCCGGCGTGGCGCGCGGCTTCGGCGAACTGATCCGCGCCGAGCCGCATCTTGCCGCCCGCGGCTTCTGGCAGGACATCGACCGGCCGATCCTCGGCCGCCACTGGCAGCCCACGCCAACCTTCCGCGAGAACGCCCGCCCCTATCCGATCCGCACGCCGGCCCCGACCCTGGGCCAATCGACCCGCGCGGTGCTGGCGCGCCTGCTCGGCCTGTCCGATGCCGAGCTCGACCGCCTGGAATCCGATCGCATCATCGGCGAAACCCCGATCCCGGCCGGCGAGCGCGCCCCGCGCAGCGCCGCCCAACTGCGCGCGGCACTGAAGGAGAAATCATGACCGGCGAGGTTTCCTTCGGCCGGCGCCTGACCGACCTCGCCGCCCGCCATGGCGAACGCACCGCCATCACCCTGGCCCGCCAGGACGGCAGCGAGGACACGCTGTCCTGGGCCGGGCTGGAAGGCTGGGCCAACCGGGTCGCCCGGCTGTTCGCGGTGCACGGCGTCGATGCCGGCACCATGGTTTGCATCGGCATCTGGAACAGCCTGGAGCACTACGCCGCCGCCTATGGCGCCTGGAAGCCCGGCGCCTGCACCCTGCCGCTGTCGCCGCGCATGCCCGACATCGAATTCGCCGGCATCACCGGCCTGGTCGACCGTCGGCTGGTGATCGCCGATCGCGCCGGGGCCGACCTGTCGCGCGCCGATATCACCGCGCTCAGGGATGGCGGTCCTTTCGCCGACACGGCATTGCCCGACGTCACCGCCCATCCCGGCAAGGCGATCGGTTCCGGCGGCTCCACCGGCCGCTCCAAGATCATTGTCGATCCCAAGCCGTGGGCGCGCGTGCCCGGCAACACCGCCAGCTTCCCCGGCGTCGGCTTCCGCACCGGCCAGGTCCAGCTGGTCGCCGGCCCGCTCTACCACAACTCGCCGTTCTCCTGGGGCCATTACGGCCTGTTCGAGGAACAGCACCTGGTGGTGCTGGAACGGTTCGACGCGGCACGCGCCGTCGAGATGATCGAGCGCCACCGCTGCCAGTTCATGTTCCTCGCCCCCACCATGATGCAGCGCATCGCCCGCCTGCCGGATATCGAAACCCGCGACCTCTCCAGCATCGAATCCGTCTTCCAGACCGCCGCCCCCTGCCCGCAATGGCTGAAGCGGCGCTGGATGGAGCTGACCGCCCCGGAAAAGCTCGTCGAATCCTTCGGCGCCAGCGAGGCCAACGGCAGCTGCCGCATCCGCGGCGATGAGTGGTTGCAGCACCCCGGCTCGGTCGGCCGCCCGATCAATGCCGAGCTGCGGATTCTGGACGAGGCGCTGCAGCCGGTGCCGCAAGGCGACGTGGGCGAAATCTTCTTCCGCCCCGGCGTCCACCCCCAGCCGACCTACTATTACATCGGCTCCGCCCCGGCGAAGACCACGCCGGACGGCTTCATCAGCGTCGGCGACCTGGGATACGTCGATCCCGAGGGCTACCTGTTCCTCTCCGACCGCCGCGTCGACCTGATCATCCGCGGCGGCGCCAACATCTACCCCGCCGAGGTCGAGGCCGCCCTGTCCGAACACCCCGACGTCGCCGATGTCGCCGTGATCGGCATCCCCGACGACGAGCTTGGCAAGACCGTGCACGCCATCGTCGAACCGCGCGCAGGAACATCGCCCGACGAGGCCGCCCTGCGCGGCTGGATGCGCACCCGGCTCACCGCCTACAAGATGCCCGAGAGCTACGAGTTCATGGCGGCCCTGCCGCGCGACCCGTCCGGCAAGATCCGCCGGTCGCAGCTGGCCCGCGAGCGCGAGGCAATGAAGGTGGCGGCCGGATGAGCAACGTGCGTGTCGTTTCCTTCGGCCGCCGCCTCACCGAGCTGGCCGAGGCCCGCCCCGATGCGACGGTGATCACCCTGGCCCGCCAGGACGGCAGCGAGGACACGCTCAGCTACGCGGCGCTGGAGCGCTGGTCCAACCGCGTCGCTCGCCTGCTCGCGTCGCGCGGGCTGGATACGGCAAGCACGCTGTGCATCGGCATCTACAACAGCCTGGAGCACTACGCCGCCGCCTATGGCGCCTGGAAGCTCGGGGCCTGCACCCTGCCGCTGTCGCCGCGCATGCCGGATATCGAGTTCCGCGGCATCACCGGCCTGCTCGACCGCAAGCTGGTGATCGCCGACCGCGACGACGCCGACCTGCGCAAGGCCGACATCACCGCCCTGCGCGACGGTGGCCCCTTCGCCGACACCGCGCTGCCCGACATCACCGCGCATCCCGGCAAGGCGATCGGCTCCGGCGGCTCCACCGGCCGCTCCAAGATCATCGTCGATCCCAATCCCTGGGCGCGCCAGGTGGGGGACATGATGCTCGGCGCCGGGGTCGGCATGCGTCCCGGCCAGGTCCAGCTCGTTGCCGGCCCGCTCTACCACAACTCGCCCTTCTCCTGGTCGCATTACGGCATCTTCGACGCGCACCACATCGTGGTCATGGAACGCTTCGACGCCGCGCGCGCCATGGACCTGATCGAGCGCCACGGCGTGCAGTTCGGCTTTCTGGCGCCGACAATGATGATGCGCATCGTCCGCCTGCCCGGCATCGACCGGCGCGACTTCTCCAGCATCGAATCCATCTTCGTCACCGCCGCCCCCTGTCCGGCCTGGCTCAAGCAGCGCTGGATCGAACTCACCGCGCCGGAAAAGGTGATGGAAGGCTATGGCTCCAGCGAGAATGCCGGCGCCTGCCTGATCCGCGGCGACGAATGGCTCCAGCATCCCGGCTCCGTCGGTCGTCCGGCCGGCTGCGAACTGCGCATCCTGGATGAGGATTTTCGCGAGGTGCCCCAGGGCGAGGTCGGCGAAATCTTCTTCCGCCCCGCCGCCCACCCACAACCGACCTACCAGTACATCGGCTCGGCGCCCGCCAGGCGCACGCCGGACGGCTTCATCAGCGTCGGCGATCTCGGCCATGTCGACGCCGAAGGCTACCTGTTCCTGTCCGACCGTCGCGTCGACCTGATCATCCGCGGCGGCGCCAACATCTACCCCGCCGAGGTCGAGGCCGCACTCACCGAACACCCCGACATCGCCGACGCGGCCGTCATCGGCATCCCGCACGATGAACTCGGCAAGACCGTCCATGCCATCGTCGAACCCCGCCCCGGCGCCACGGTCGCCGAGCCCGCCCTGCGCGCCTGGATGAAACAGCGCCTCACCGCCTACAAACTTCCCGAAAGCTACGAATTCATGGAATCCCTGCCGCGCGATCAGTCCGGAAAAATCCGCCGCTCGCAACTCGCCCGCGAACGCGAAACCCTGAAGGTGGCGTCGTGACCGCGCCGCTCTACATCACCGGCGTCGCCGAAACCCCACTTGGCGAGGTGCCCGACGAGAACGAGCTCTCGATGGTCGCCAAGGCAACCCGCGAAGCCCTGGCCGAAGCCGGCCTCAAGCGCCGCGACATAGACGGCGTGTTCGTCAACTACATGGGCGAGGAAGGCAGCGTCCAGGTCGCCGAATATCTCGGTATCCAGCCGCGCTACTCGGATTCCTCCGACCTCGGCGGCGCCGCGTTCGAGGCGCAGGTCCACCACGCCATGGCCGCCATCCAGGCCGGGTTCTGCGAGGTCGCGCTGATCGCCTATGCCTCCCGCCAGCGCAGCCGCCGCGCCCGCTCGCTCTCCGGCTCGGCCCCGGTGATGGGCGTGCCGATCATGCACCAGCTCGAAGTGCCCTACGGCCTGCCCAGCCCGATCGGCCGCTATGCCCTGATCGCCGCCCGCCACATGCACCAATACGGCACCACCCGGGCCCAACTCGCCGAAATCGCCGTCGCCGCCCGCCTCTGGGCGCAGAAGAACCCCAAGGCCTGGTCCCGCGATCCGCTCAGCATCGACGACGTGCTCAACGCCCGCCCGATCAGCGAGCCGCTGCACCGCAACGACATCTGCCTGGTCACCGACGGCGGCGGTGCCGCCATCGTCACCACCGCCGCCCGCGCCCGCGACGCCGCCCGCACCCCGATCCGCATCCTCGGCGCCGCCGAAAGCCACACCCACTGGCACATCAGCCAGATGCCCGACCTCACCGTCTCCGCCGGCGCCAGATCCGGCCCCGAAGCCTTCGCCATGGCCGGCATCACCGCCAGCGATGTCGACGTCTTCCAGCCCTATGACAGCTTCACCATCACCGTCCTGCTCGCGCTGGAAGACCTCGGCTTCTGCAAGAAAGGCGAAGGCGGCCCCTTCGTCGCCGCCGGCCACCTGCGCCCCGGCGGCAAGCTCCCCTCCATGACCTCCGGCGGCGGCCTGTCCTACAACCACCCCGGCGCCCTCGGCCTGCTCCTGCTGATCGAGGCGGTGCGCCAACTCCGCGGCGAAGCCGGCGAGCGCCAGGTGCCGAACGCCAGGATCGGCGTGGCGCATGGGGTAGGGGGGTTGCTTTCGACCGCCGGCACTGTCGTGCTGGCGCGGGAGTAAGGAAGCATGTTCTTTTTTGAAAAAAAGAACCAAAAAACTTTCACTCATTTGTTCCGTGCCTGACCATATCCCCTGGGTCACAATCGGATAGAAGTCTTTTTGCTTCTTTTTCTTCAGAAAAAGAAGACCCTTCCTTCCTTGAATCCCCTTAGGGAGCCATCGCATGAGCGACCGCATGCAGATCGACGACCCCGTCCTCTGGCCGTACTGGGAAGCCGCCCAGCGCCATGAACTCAAGGTCCAGCGCTGCCAGGCCTGCGGCCACCACCAGCACTATCCCCGCCCCTTCTGCCTCGAATGCGACCACGACGCGCTCGACTGGGTCGCCGTCAGCGGCCGCGGCACGGTGCATTCCGTCACCACCGTCCACATCCAGCTCCTGCCCGAGCTGAAGCCGCCGTACCAGGTGGCCCTGATCGACCTCGCCGAGGGGCCGCGCCTGGTTGCCGGCATCACCGGCCCCGCCTGCGCCATCGGCGATGCGGTCTCCGTCGTCTGGCGCGAACGCGATGGCCTGCCCCCGCTCCCCGATTTCACCACGGTGGCCTGATGTCTGATCTTCTTCCGGTCGTCGGCGTGGTCGGCGCCGGCATCATGGGCGCCCAGATCGCCCAGGTCATCGCCACCGCCGGCTGCGCGGTGCGGCTCTACGACCGCGATCCCGCGCAACTGCCCCGCGCGATGGACACCATCGAGCATGGCCGCTTCGGCCTGCGCCGCGCCGTCGATCGCGGCAAGCTGGCCCCCGGCGAGGTTGCCGCCATCCTCGCCCGCCTCCACCCCGCCGCCACCCTGGCCGAGGCGGTCGGCGATGCCGGCCTGGTGGTCGAGGCGGTGCCCGAGGATCTCGACCTCAAATGCCGCGTCTTCCGCGAGCTCGATGAACGCGCCCCGCCGCGCGCCATCCTCACCTCCAACTCCGCCGGCCTGCCGATCACCGCCCTGGCCCACGCCACGCGCAGGCCGGGCCAGGTGATCGGCTGGCACTGGGCCCAGCCCTGCGCGGTGATGCGCATGGCCGAGCTCGTCCGCGCCCCCAGCACCACCGACGAGGCCGTCGCCGTCGTCAGCGACCTCGCCCGCCGCTGCGGCAAGAACCCGGTGGTGGTGAAGGACCAGCCGGAAGTCTGGGGCTACGTCGCCAACCGCATCAACGCCGCCGTCCGCCGCGAATCCCGCCGCGTGGTGGACGAGGGCATCTGCACCGAGGCGGAAGTGGACCAGTTGATGAAGGACTGCTTCCGCTGGCCCATGGGCCCCTTCGAGCTCTGGGGCGGCACCACCCTCAAATAGTGCACCCAGCCAAACGAATGAAAGTTTTTGCTTCTTCTTTCAAAAAGAAGCGCTTGTTCTTCTTTGAAAAAAAGAACCAAAAAAAATTTTCACCCCTTCGCCCCCGGCCCGGATAGTCGGCGCAACGGCCGGATGGCCGCGCGCCACGACCAGCGGCTAGATATCGGGCAACAGGAGAAGCCCGCCATGTCCCACTTCCGCTGCGTCCCCATCCCCACCGAAACCGCCCGACGCTGGCGCGAGACCGGCCGCGACGATGCCGGCAACGCCCTGCGCCGCTCGGTCTCCACCGGCACCGGCGCGCCCTGCCGGCACTGCCTGCGCAACGCCGCCAAGGGCGAGGAGGTGCTGCTCGGCTCCTATCACCTGCCCGGACCCACCGGCGTGTACTGGACCCCCAGCCCGATCTTCCTGCACGCCCGCGACTGCGCGCCCTATGATGGCAAGAACGCCATCGCCGACATCGTCCGCACCAGCCTCGTCTCGGTGCGCGCCTACGACTCTCAACAGATGGTGCTCTACGACCTCGGCCAGGTCGCCGAAGGCCCGCAGGCCGACGCCCCGCTGGCCCGCGCCCTGGCCGATCCGCGTACCGCCTTCGTCAACATCCACACCGCCAAGCCCGGCTGCCTGCTCTGCCGGGTGGAGCGCATCTGACACGAACCGTCCGGCGTGCCGGCTCTTCCGGCGGTCCGGACGGTTGGTATCGCGCGCCGGGCCGGCCGAGCTGGCCCGAATTCCTCCGCGCATGGCATTCTGCCGGTTCCCAAGAGGGACTTTCATGTTCTAGGCTGCCGCGAAGCCCGCCAAGGCGGCAGTTCAGGGAGCGATGGAAATGTTATCGGTGATGAAAAACTGGCGGGCGTTGGGCCTGGCCGCCGCGGGGCTGATGGTGGCCTTGCCAGCCTTCTCGCAAACCGCCAACCCAAAGGCGCCGAACGGCGGCACCATCATCCACGCCCATGTCTCCGGCATGGACCACTTCGACCCGGCGATGTTCTGCACCACCGTCCAGCTCGAGACGGGCATGCACATGTACGAGGGCCTTATGATGATGGGCGAGGACTATTCCTCCAAGCCCATGCTGGCCAGCAGTGTCGTCGTCACCCCCGACGGCAAGACGTTCACCTTCGCGCTGCGCAAGGGGGTGAAATTCCATAACGGCAAGGAGATGACCTCGGCGGACGTGGTCGCCACCTACAAGCGCTACGTCAAGATCAGCCCGAACGCGGCGGCCTTCGCCGCGGTCACCAGCTTCGACGCGCCGGATCCCTACACCTTCATCATCAACCTCAAGGAAACCTCGGCCGTCCTGCTGGACGTGCTGAAGACGCCGTGCTTCCCGCTGGCGATCCTCCCGTCCGAGGAAGCCGCCAAGGGCGCGCGCGAGATCACCCCGATCGGCACCGGCCCGTACCAGTTGGGCGAGCTGGTCAAGGACAGCCACCTCGTGCTGCGCCGCTTCCCCGGCTACGTGCAGGACACCAGCGCCCCCGGCCCCGACGGCTTCGCCGGCCGCAAGACCGCGCATATCGAGACGATCCGCTACAACTTCCTGCCCGAGGTCAGCTCGCGCGTCGCCGCCATGCTCGCCGGCGCCGCCGACATCTCGGATATCGATGCCGACCAGGTGGACCGCTTCACGAACGCCAAGCAGGTCGGGATCGCAAAGGTCTTCCCGGGCTGCATGCACGTCATCATGCTCCAGTCGCAGAACGGCCTGACCCGCGACGTGCGCATCCGCCAGGCGATCGCGGCGGTGGTCGATGTGGAGGAGATGGCCGAGGTGTCCGGCTATGCTTACAAGCTGAATCCGTCGCTGCTGTACCCGGACAGCCCGTACTACGACGGCGAGCAGATGAAGCAGTACTACAACCAGAAGAACCCCGCCAAGGCGAAGGAGCTGCTGAAGGCCGCCGGCTACAAGGGTGAGAAGATCATCATCCACACCAACTCCAACTACGGCTACATGCGCGCCCAGATGCTGGTGCTGGAGCAGAAGCTCAAGGCGATCGGCATGAACGTCGAGATGCGCGTGACGGACTGGATCACCAATTCCGCGGCGCTGCAGACCGGCGAGGGTGGCTGGAACATCTCGATGAGCGGCTATTGCTCGCAGCCCCTGCTCGGGCCGCAGCAGTGGCGCCCGCTGATCTACGCCCATACCGGGCTGAACAAGGCCAACGACACCGAGATCGACTCGGCCTACGCCACGTTCTTCGGCTCGCTGGACGTCGAGGCCCGCAAGAAGGCCTGGCTGGCCGCCGAGACCGGCATCCGCAGCAAGGCTTATCTGGTGAAGATCGCCGACGCCGGCCGCACGGTGGCCGTCCGCAACCGGGTGCACGGGTGGAAGCCCTGGTACGCGCTGCGCAACTGGGACCTGTGGCTGGACTGACCTGATGCCTTCGTGCGTTGATGCCGCCTTGCGCTGATACCGGGAGGGGAGGAAGTACGATGGAGCTGCGCTTCACCGAGGAGGAAACCGCCTTCCGCCAGGAAGTGCGTGATTTCATCCGCACCAGCCTCCCCTCCCACATCAGCGAAAGGCTGCGCCTGGGCTACCCGCCCACCAAACAGGATGTCGTCACCTGGCAGCGCATCCTGAACCGCAAGGGCTGGGCCACCTACAAGTGGCCCAAGGAATACGGCGGCTGCGACTGGTCGCCGGCCCAGCGCATGATCTTCCAGGACGAGAACCTGCTGGGCCATGCGCCCGAGGTGAACAGCTTCAACATCACCATGATCGGCCCGGTGCTGATCCAGTTCGGCACCCCGGCGCAGAAGGAGCGGTTCATCGCCCGCTGCGCCAATCTGGATGACTGGTGGTGCCAGGGCTTCTCCGAACCCGGCTCCGGCTCCGACCTCGCCTCGCTCAAGACGGCGGCCGTGCGCAACGGCGACGAATACGTGGTGAACGGCCAGAAGATCTGGACCTCCACCGCCCATCACGCCGACTGGATTTTTGCCCTTGTCCGCACCAACCCGCAGGCAAGGAAGCCGCAGGAAGGCATCTCTTTCCTGCTGATCGACATGAAGACCCCCGGCATCACGGTGCGCCCGATCATCTCGATCGACGGCAGCCACCATTTCAACGAGGTGTTCTTCGACAACGTGCGCGTGCCGGTCAGCCAGCGCGTCTACGAGGAGAACAAGGGCTGGGACGTGGCCAAGTTCCTGCTCGGCAACGAACGCACCGGCATCGCCCGCCTCGGCAAGAGCCTGGCCCGGCTGCACGACATGCGCGAACTCGCCCCCCAGCTGCGCGCCCATGGCGGCTCGCTGCTCGACGACCCCGGCTTCCGCGAACGCATCGCCGCCCTGGAAGTGCGCGCCAAGGCGCTGGAGATCACCCAGCTGCGCGTGGTCTCCAAGATGATGCAGAAATCCGACGGCAAGCCCGACCCGTTCTCCTCCCTGCTGAAGATCAAGGGCAGCGAGTTGAACCAGGACACTTCGGAGATGGTGATGGACGCCGTCGGCCCCTTGGCCATGCCGGACTGGGCGCGCGAGCTGGACAAGCTGAGCAGCGAAGGCAGCAACGACCCGCGGATCGGCCCGGACTGGGCGGGATACGCCGCCGCGCCCTACCTGATGCACCGTGCCTCCACCATCGCCGGCGGCACCACCGAAATCCAGAAGAACATCCTCAACAAGGCGGTGCTGCGGCTGTAGCGCAGGCAAGGCGTTCTTTTTTGAAAAAAAGAACCAAAAAACCTTCGTTCCCTGACGCGGGGGCGTACGGCAGTGCCTCCCCATGAATAGCGGATGAAGTCTTTTTGCTTCTTTTTCTTCAGAAAGAGAAGACCTTGCTTTCCTGCCTGCCCACCCTTGCCCCCCGCCCACCCCGCGCACATACTCCCGTCCAACGCCCGAGACCGCGCGAGAGGAAACCCAATGGACCTGCGCTTTACCGAAGAGGAGGTCGCCTTCCGAAAGGAGGTGCGCGACTTCATCCGCCAGAATCTGCCCGCCAAGACCCGCGAGCGCCTGCGCCTGGGCTACTCGCCCACCAAGCAGGACATCGTCGATTGGCAGCGCATCCTGAACAGGAAGGGATGGGCCACCTACAAATGGCCCAAGGAATACGGCGGCACCGACTGGTCGCCCACCCAGCGCATGATCTTCCAGGAGGAGAACCAGCTCGGCCATGCGCCCGAGGTGAACGGCTTCAACATCACCATGATCGGCCCGGTGATCATCCAGTTCGGCACGCCGGAGCAGAAGGCCCGCATCCTGCCGCGGGCCGCCAACCTCGACGATTGGTGGTGCCAGGGCTTCTCCGAGCCCGGTTCCGGCTCCGACCTGGCCTCGCTGAAGACCGCCGCCAAGCAGGTCGGCGACCACTACATCGTCAACGGCCAGAAGATCTGGACCTCCACCGCCCACATGGCCGACTGGTGCTTCGCCCTGGTGCGCACCAACCCCAACGCCCGCAAGCCGCAGGAGGGCATCTCCTTCCTGCTGATCGACATGAAGTCGCCGGGCATCACCGTTCGCCCGATCATCTCGATCGACAACTCCCACCACCTCAACGAGGTGTTCTTCGACGACGTGAAGGTGCCCGTCGCCAATCGCGTCTATGAGGAGAACAAGGGCTGGGACGTGGCCAAGTTCCTGCTCGGCAACGAACGCACCGGCATCGCCCGCCTCGGCAAGTCCATGGAGCGCATCAACTACGCCCGCGAACTCGCCCGCGAGGTCCGCCAGAACGGCCGCCCGCTGATCGAGGATGCCGGCTTCCGAAGCCGCGTCGCGAAGTTGCAGGTCCAGGCCAAGGCGCTGGAACTCACCCAGCTGCGCGTCGTCTCCAAGGCCGCCAGCGCCAGCGACGGCAAGCCCGACCCGTTCTCCTCGGTGCTCAAGATCAAGGGCACCGAGCTGCTCCAGGACACCGCCGAGCTGGTGATGGACATCGCCGGCCCGCTGGCGATGCCCGACTGGGCGAAGGAACTCGACAGCCTCAACCGGGAGGCGGGCGACAACGAGCCGCGCATCGGGCCGGACTGGGCCGGGTACGCCGCACCGCCGTATCTCATGCTGCGCGCCGCCTCGATCTACGGCGGCACCAACGAGATTCAGAAGAACATCCTGAACAAAGCAATCCTGAGGCTCTGATGGATTTCGATCTCACCGAAGACCAGCGGCTGCTCAATGACTCCATTGCGCGGCTGCTGGCCGACCGCTACGCCTTCGATGCGCGGCGCGGCTACATCAAATCGGCCCAGGGCTGGAGCCAGGAGATGTGGGACAAATACGCCGAACTCGGCCTGCTCGGCCTGCCGTTCAGCGAGGATTACGGCGGCTTCGGCGGCAACGCCGTCGATGTCATGATGGTGATGGAGGCGTTCGGCAAGAACCTCGTGCTCGAACCCTACCTCGCCACCGTCGTCCTCGGCGGCACCGCCATCAGGCTGGCGGGGACCGAGGCGCAGAAGGGCGACCTCCTGCCCCGGATCGTCGACGGTTCGCTGAAGCTCGCCTTCGCCCACAGCGAACAGCAGGCACGCTACGACCTGTCCGACGTCATGACCACCGCCACCAAGGACGGCGCCGGCTGGGTGCTGGAAGGGGCCAAGAGCGTCGTCTTCCACGGCGACTGCGCCGACACCCTGGTGGTCTCCGCCCGCACCGCCGGCGACCGCATGGACCCCGCGGGCCTCACCCTGTTCCTCGTCCCCGCCACCACTCCCGGCGTCGCCCGCCGCGGCTACGCCATGCGCGACGGCACCCGCGCCGCCGAGATCTCACTCTCCGGCGTCAAGCTCGGCGCCGACGCCGTGCTCGGCACCGTCGGCAAGGCGATGGGCACCATCGAGCATGTCACCCAGGCCGGCATCGCCGCGATGGCCGCCGAGGCGGTCGGCGCCTGCGAGGCCGCGCACGACATGACGCTGGAATACCTGCGCACCCGCGTGCAGTTCGGCCGCCCGATCGGCCAGAATCAGGTGCTCCAGCACAAGGCCGCCGACATGCTGATCGAGGTGGAACAGGCCCGCTCGATGGCCATGCTCGCCGCCATGATGGTTGACGAATCCGATGCCGCCGAGCGTGCCCGCAACATCTCCATGGCCAAGGTCGGCGTCGGCCAATCCGGCCGCTTCGTGACGCAAACCGCCGTCCAGCTCCACGGCGGCATCGGCATGACCGAGGAATACGCCGTCGGCCACTATTTCCGCCGCGTCATGGCCTTCGAGCACGTCTGGGGCGACAGCGCCTACCACCTCGGCCTGCTCGCCGACCAGGTCGCTTGATCCCGACCGCAACGCTGCACTACGCTTCCTGCATACCCGCGCCCGTCCACCGGGCGCGGGTTTCTTTTTGTCCCGCCCTCGCATCCAGGAGACGCACCATGCGCCGACTAGCCACCTTCGCCCTCGTGATGGCCGCCGCCTTCGCGCCGCAAGCCCGGGCCCAGGCGCTGAACATCGGCGTGCAGAACGAGCCCAACACCATGGACCCGCAATGGCACCTGCTGGGCAACAACACCGCCGCCATGCGCAACCAGTACGACACCCTGGTCGGCCGCGACGTGAACCTCCAGGTCGTCCCCAGCCTCGCCCTCTCCTGGAAAGTGATCGACGAGACCACCTGGGAGTTCAAGCTGCGCCCCGGCGTGACATTCCACGACGGTGCGCCCTTCACCGCCGAGGACGTCAAGTTCACCATCGCCCGCATCCCCACGCTCCAGGGCAACCCCAGCGCCTACAGCGTCTATACCGGCCAGATCAAGGAAGTGGTGGCCGTCGATCCCCTCACCGTGCGCTTCATCACCAACGGCCCCGCCCCCCTGCTGCCCACCAACCTGTCCAACGTCTTCATGATGTCCGGCGCCAAGGGCGCCCAGCCCACCGCCGACTTCAACACCGCCAAGGCGTCGAACGGCACCGGCCCCTACAAGCTCGTCTCCTGGGCCCCCGGCACGCCACAGATGCTGGTCCGCAACGACGCCTACTGGGGCGCCAGGCCGCATTGGGCCACGGTGAAAATCTCGCCGATCTCGCGCGACCCCTCCCGCGTCGCCGCCCTGCTCGCCGGCGACGTCGACTTCATCAACCGCGTGCCCATCGCCGACGTCGCCAAGCTGAAGACCGACCCCAAGATCGCCGTCTTCGCCGGCCCCTCCTCCTACGTCTACATGGTCTATCCCGAGGTCGGCGCCGACCAGCCTCCCGGCGTGAAGGACAATGCCGGCCAGCCGCTGGCCGCCAACCCGGTCCGCGACGCCCGCATCCGCCAGGCCATGTCGCTGGCCATCAACCGCGAGGCCCTGGTCGATCGCGTCATGGAAGGCCTCGCCGTCAAGAAGAGCCAGCCCGTGCCCGACGGCATGTTCGGCGCCAGCCCCCGCATCGCCCCCGCGCCCTACAACGTCGAGCGCGCCCGCGCCCTGATGGCCGAGGCCGGCTTCAAGGACGGCTTCCAGGCCGAGCTGACCTGCCCCAACGACCGCTTCCCTAACGACGCCAAGATCTGCGAGGCCGTCGCCCAGCAGTTCTCCCGCATCGGCCTCAAGGTCACCCTGGCCACCTACCCCTCGGCGGTGTTCTTCCCCCGCCGCGCCAAGCGGGAGTTCGGCCTCTCCATGGCCGGCTGGGGCAGCCTCACCGGCGAGGCGTCCTATTTCCTCGGCGCCGTCATCCACTCCACCGACAAGGACCGCGGCCTCGGCGCCATCAACGTCTCCGGCATCGCCGACCCCGAGATCGACAAGCTGATCGAGGAAGCCCGCCCCATGCTCGACGAGGCCAAGCGCCGCGCCCTGCTGGAAAAGATCAGCGAGATGGTCGTCGCCCGCAACTGGGTCATCCCCACCCTGGCCTTCGGCACCATCAGCGCCGGCCGCGCCGACAAGGTCCGCTACACCACCCGCCAGGACGAGGAGACCATGGCGCTGGAAATCCTCCCGGCGAAGTAGCCAAGCATCAGGCGCGGCGCTCCCGGGCGCCGCGCCCACGTCTGCAAGACAGCAAGCGCTTCTTTTTGAAAAAAGAAGCAAAAACGTTCATTCATGGCGCCCGGCCTTCCACCACAGCATCGCTGCGGTCGCCGCGCTGAGCGTCGCCGCCATCACGAACGCCGCCCGGAATCCAGACACCAGCCCCCCCGTCTGGAACACCAGCATCAACACCGACGCCCCGGTCACCGTGCCCAGCGTGCGCGTCATCATCGCCAGGCTCCCCGCCACCCCCCGCGCCCGCAGCGGCAAGGTCCGCGCCACGATGTCGGTATAGGCCACCTGGTAAAGCCCCAGCCCCACCCCCTGCATCACCAGCGCCGGCACCATCACCCACAGCCCCGCCATCGCCGCCACCAGCCCCAGCGACACCGCCACCATCCCCGCCCCCACCACCAGCAGCGTGCGCGCCTTGATGCGCCCCGCCAGCCGCCCGGCCAGTGGCGCCGACACCACCATCCCGCTCGCCGAGCCCGCCAGCACCAGCCCCAGCGCACTCACCGACAACCCCTCCACCACCACCAGGTAGAACGGCGCCAACAGCATCACCGCAAACGCCGCCAGGTTGATCAGCACGTTGCCCAGGTTGATCGCGGCAAACCCGCCATCGCGAAACAGCCTGACATCGATGATCGGCCGCTCCACGCGCAGCTCCTGGCGCACGAACCCTGCCGCCGCCACCACCGCCACCCCCGCCAGCACCAGCGCCAATCCCGCCTGTCCCTCCGCCCGCGCCTGGTTCACCGCCAGCAGCGCCGCCGTGATCGCCACCGCCATCAACGCCGCTCCCACCCCGTCGAACCGCTCCCGCGCGCCACCCGCCGGCGTCCCCATCGGCGCCCCCGGCAACCGCCACGCCAGCACGAACGCCAGCACGCACAGCGGCACCCGCACCGCATAAACCGCCCGCCACCCCCATTCTTCCACCAACACCCCCGCCAGCGGCGGCCCCACCGCCCCCCCCAGCCCAAAGATCGCCGTGTAGAGCCCCAGCGCCCGCGCCCGCTCCCCCTCGGGAAACAGGAACGTCGCCAGCGCCGGCCCGCAACTCAGCAGCAGCGCCGCCCCCATCCCCTGCGCCACCCGCGCCGCCAACAGGAACCCATAGGCCGGCGCCACCGCACAGCCCACGAACGCCACCGCACTCACCGCCGCCCCGGCCAGGAAGATCCGCCGGTGCCCCACCATGTCGCCCAGCCGCCCGAACACCAGCATCAGGCTGGCATGGGTCAGCACGTAGCTGATCACCACCCACTGGATCACCGGTATCGGGATCGCGAAAGCCTGCACGATGTCCGGAAACGCCACGTTGACCATCGAGTCCAACGGCACCACCAACGTGCCGAGCCCGATCACCGCCAACCCCACCCGTGCATTAGCGATCGCCGCCACTCCCCACCTGACGCTGCCGCCGCATCCTGCTATCCTCCCCGCGGGACAGCAACGACCTGCGGAGCGCCACCATGAACGCCGTCACCCAGCCCGAACCCGAGGACTACAACAGCCTCCCCGACGACGCCTTCCGCACCCTCGTCCGCACCTGGGTCCAGGCCAACTACCCGCCCG
The DNA here is from genome assembly GCA_020848935.1 of Acetobacteraceae bacterium. GTDB lineage: Bacteria > Pseudomonadota > Alphaproteobacteria > Acetobacterales > Acetobacteraceae > CAMDGX01. Next base: position 22,981 of record JADLHF010000141.1, on the reverse strand, counting down.
AACTGCGCAACCCCACCAAGCGCCTGCACTTCTCCGAAAACAAGGCCTGGTACTACAAGCTCTCCGAAAAGGGCTGGCTCGCCCCGGGCTGGCCGCGCCAATACGGCGGCATGGGCCTGACCGCCTGCAAGCAGCTCGTCATGCTTGAGGAGTTCCAGCGCCACGGCTGCACCCGCCTGAACGACATGGGCATGACCATGATCGGCCCACTGCTCATCCGCTTCGGCACCCCCGAACAGCGCGCCCACTTCCTGCCCAGGATCATCGCCGGCGAACACATCTGGTGCCAGGGCTACAGCGAACCCAACGCCGGCTCCGACCTCGCCGCCCTGCGCACCGAAGCCGTGCTCGACGGCGAGCACTGGGTCGTCAACGGCCAGAAGATCTGGACCTCGCTGGCGATGGACGCCAACTGGATCTTCCTCCTCGTGCGCACCAACAAGATCGCCAAGAAGCAGGACGGCATCTCCTTCCTCCTGGTCCGCATGGACAGCCCCGGCATCACCGTCCGCCCCATCCGCAACCTCGATATGGGCGACGAGTTCTGCGAAGTCTTCTTCGACAACGTCCGCGTACCGAAAGACCAGATCGTCGGCGACATCGACCGCGGCTGGACCATGGCCAAGAACCTGCTCAGCTTCGAACGCATCGGCATCGGCGCCCCCCGCCAATCCGGCTACGCGCTCTCCCGCCTGCGCCTGCTGGCCGAACACATGGGCGTCGACGAAGACCCCCAGTTCCTCGAACGCTACACCCGCCTGCGCATGGACCTTGAAGACCACAAGGCGCTCTACGAAACCTTCGCCGAAAAGGTCCGCCGCGGCGAACAGCTCGGCGCCGACGTCTCCATGCTCAAGATCAACCAGACCGAGCTCTACCAGCGCATCACCGAGGCCATGCTCGACATCGCCGGCGAGAACAGCGGCCTGCTCGAACCCATCGGCGGCAACCGCGAACTCAACCCCCAGGGCCAGTTCATCCAGTCCCGCCCAAGCACCATCTACGGCGGCTCAAACGAAATCCAGCGCAACGTCCTCGCCAAGAACGTCCTCGCCCTGCCCGGCTGAAGCCCCACCCCGACAGGCTGTTTCAGCCGATCGCCGCCCTCGCGCCGCGTCCTGGAAGCCGGCGCGATACGCCGCCTCACCGCGTCAGGCGGCGGCAGTCGGACGCGCACGGCCCATCGCTGTCATCCGGCTTGGGACCCGAACGATGCAGCACCGACTTCGTGAGCGTGATCGCCGCCATCGTCGCGCCCGCCGGCTGCTGCTCGCTCGCAGCCATGCCGTTCACGATCAGGGCATAGCCGCCGGGCTCCGTGGGCGGCCAGAACAGCGACACGTTGGGCTCGCGCGCGATGTTCCTCGCGGCGGACGGACCCACGCTGCAGCGGATGCCGCCATCGCCAAGCTCCGTCGTCACATTGCTGGTGTGCGGGCCATCCTTCGCAATCGTGAGCAGATAGGCCTCACGGCCGTAGTGGGAGATCGCGTCGGCGAGCGTGCGGATCGGCATGATGCATCCTTCCTCGGTTCAGGCCTCCGGTGGCGCCATCATGCCACCACGAGGTACATAGTCCCTTCGCCGGCGGCCAGGTAACGCAAGGCAGCGTGACCGGCAGGCGTCCGGTGAATGGCAGGCGACTCCGCCTCGGGCGGCCCCCCGGCCGCCGCTTTTGCGCTTGACCCCCGCCATGGCGCGAAAGAATATCGACAACGAAATACGATGGTGAGCCGGCGGAATGAAGCCAGACCATGGAGCACCACGCCCTTCTGGCAGTATTCATCCGATTTCGGGCCCTCCATCATGCCGCGGTGCGCCAAATCGCTGGCCGGCGGATGATCGGCGAAGCCGGTGGGCGCCCTCCGGCCCACCGGCGCGGCGATGAGTGACGCGCCGGCGCCGGGACGCGTGCTCGAAATATTCCGCGTCTTCCTCAAACTCGGCGTCACGTCCTTCGGCGGGCCGATAGCGCATCTCGGCTATTACCGCGAGGAGCTGGTGGTACGGCGGAAATGGATCGACGAAGCCGGCTATGGCGACCTCGTCGCGCTGTGCCAGTTCCTGCCGGGACCGGCATCGAGCCAGGTGGGGTTTTCGCTCGGCGTGCTGCGCGGCCGCGGCCTTCTTGGCGGCCTGGCGGCATGGTTCGCCTTCACCACGCCATCGGCCCTGATCCTGCTCGCCTTCGCGCTCGGCGCGGCAGCGTTCACCGGGCCCGTGGCGGACGGAGTCCTGCACGGGCTGAAGCTCGTCGCCGTGGCCGTCGTGGCGCAAGCCATCTGGGGCATGGCGCGAACCCTGACGCCGGATCGCGTGCGGGCGGGGATTGCACTGGCCGCCGTCGCCATCGTCGTGACAACAGCCGGCTCGCTCGGTCAGATCGCCGCGATCGCCACCGGCATGCTGGCAGGGCTCCGCCTGTGCCGCGGCGAAATGCGCCCCATTTCGGGCCATTTGCGCTTCCCGATTTCCAGGCGCGGCGGCGCCATGGCCCTTGGCCTGTTTGCCGCCATCTTCCTCATCCCCCCCATCATCGCGGGCGCCACCGGCCAACCGGGGCTTGCGCTCTTCAATGCCTTCTACCGCGCCGGCGCGCTCGTCTTCGGCGGCGGCCATGTCGTCCTGCCATTGCTCCAGGCGGAGGTGGTGGCACCCGGCTGGGTCACGAACGAAGCCTTCCTGGCGGGCTACGGCGTGGCACAGGCCGTGCCGGGGCCGCTCTTTACATTCGCGGCCTATCTCGGCGCCGTGGTCGGGCCACCGCCGAACGGCATCGCCGGCGCCGCCATCGCGCTGCTCGCCCTGTTTCTGCCCGGCCTGCTGCTGGTCTACGGAATGCTGCCGTTCTGGGACGTGCTGCGCGCCCGGCAAGCCGCCCAGGCCGCCATGCGCGGCGCGAACGCGGCGGTGGTCGGCATCCTTGGCGCGGCGCTCTACAGCCCGGTCTGGACAAGTGCCGTCCTGACGCCACGGGATTTCGCGCTCGCACTGGCTGGCTTCCTGCTGCTGACCGTCTGGAAGGCGCCGCCATGGGTCGTGGTCGTGCTGCTCGCGGCGTCCGGGGCATTGCTGGGCGCGATGCATTACGCCTGAAACACGCCCGGCGCGCCGGCAGTGTCGGCCAAGGCTCAGTCAGGAACCCGCACGGTGAGCAGCTGGATCAGGTCGTCCACGACAAAACGGGCATCCACCAGTTCCAGGCCGGCCTGCGGGATATGCGCCGCGGTCTTGCGATCGAAACCCGCCCCGTAGGCCCACGCGACCCAAGGTTGCCACAGCGCGACGCTCAGGCGGCGCAGCGGGCTCTTGGGTTGGACATATTCCAGCAGCCGGATCGTGCCCCCCGGCCGCACCACCCGCCGCAATTCGCGCAGCGCCGCCACCTGCGCGTCGTCGGGAAGCACGCAGAACAGGAACGTGGCCACCGCGGCATCGAACGCCGCCGCCGGAAAATCGAGCTCGGCCACGTCCATCTGCCGCAACTCGAACGGCACGGCGGACTGCGCGCGCCGGCGTTCGGCGCGGGCGAGCATGGCCGGGCTGAGGTCGATCCCGACAACGCTGGTGCCGCGCGGATAGAACGGCACGTTGCGCCCGGTGCCGACCCCGGCGTCCAGGATGCGCCCCGACAGGCCCTCGAACAGCAATGGCCTGATCCGGCGATACCGCCGGTATTCGAACGGCAGGTCGAGCAGATCATACAGCGGGGCGATGCGCTGGTAGCGTTGCAGGATGGAAGTCACCCGATCACCCCCTCAAATGCCCAAGCCGCCAGTGTAGGCGAACCGGCGCATCATTGATGCAGCCGCGCGCCGCCGTGCCGTGCCGCTGCTCGCCGGAAGGCCGCGCTCTCCGCCATCCGCATGCGTGCGGCGCGATCAACCGCCGCGCATGGCCGCCCCGCGAATGCACCCGCCGCATCGCCCGCTCCGAACGCCGCGGCATTGCCCCACCCCGGCATCGGATCCCCTGCACGCGATGGACCTCCGGCGCCCGCGCCCCCATATCTGGCACGTCCCCGGCGATCGAACCGGGCCCTTCGCGACGAGGCCGACCATGCACATCGAATTCAGCACCGACCGCCACATCCACGGACACGAAGCCCTGGCCGCGCATGTGCAGGGCGTGGTGGCCCATGCGCTCAGCCATGTCAGCACCCATGTCACGCGCGTGGAGGTCCATGCCAGCGACACCAACGCCGACAAGGGCGGCCCGCTGGACAAGCGCTGCACGATGGAGGCGCGCATCGAGGGGCGGCAGCCGACCGTGGTCACCGACCAGGCCGCCACGCTGGAACAGGCCATCATCGGCGCCGCCGGAAAACTGCGGCGCGCCGTGGAGAGCGTGGTGGAGCGGCGGCAGGACCAGCGCTAGCCGAAGCATCGGTCGCGCGGACCGCGCTGCGGCGGCCGGGCCGCACTCCGCCCTGCCATCCCAAGCGCGGCCGATCATGCGCCAAGACCGGCACTTCACCCGCTATCCGCGCCGCTGCCGGCCACGACCGCGAACCGGAGCCTGATCCGCAACCCCGGCGCCGCGTTCGCGATGTCGAGCCTGGCACCGTGCAGCTCCGCCACGGCGGCAACCAGGCTGAGCCCCAGCCCGTTGCCCGGCGTCGTGCGGCTGCGCTCGCTCCGGTAGAATCGCTGCGTCAGCCGTGACAGCTCGGCGGGTTCAACGCCGGCCCCGTCATCCTCCACCACCACCCAGGCCCCGGCCGCGCCCTCGCGCAGCAGCCGCACCATGATCCGCGTCCCCGCCGGCGTGTGCCGCAGCGCGTTCTCCACCAGGTTCGCCACCGCCTGCGTCAGCAGCTCCCGATCGCCGCGCACCCGAATGCCGGGTGCGATCTCGGCCTCCAGGCGATGGCCGCCCTCCTCGGCGTCCGGCAGATAGGCATCCGCGACCGCCTCCACCACGCCGCTCAGATCAACGTCGCGAAACGCCGCCCGCGGGGATGCGCCCTCCACCTGGGCAATCCGCAGCAGGGCGGAGAACGTCTCCAGCAACCCCTCCGCCTCGCGCATCGCGCCCTCGATCGCGCCCCCGATTGCGCCGTCGTACTCGGCCGCCGCGCCCGCGTGCCGCTGCGCATCCTCCAGCCGGTGGTACAGCCGCGACAAAGGTGTGCGCAGGTCGTGCGCCACGTCGCTGCTGACCTGGCGCAAACTGTCCATCAGCGCGCCGATGCGGTCCAGCATCCGGTTCAGCGTCACCGCCAGCCGGTCGAGATCATCGCCGGTCCCGCGCACCGGCACCCGCCGGGCGAGATCGCCGCCGATGATCGCCTCCGCCGTGCGGGAAATCGCGTCCACCCGATGGAGGAATGTCCGGCTGACCACGACGCCGCCGCCGATCCCCAGCGCCGCCGCAAGCCCCACGGTCCACAGGAAGGCGGCGCCGATCGCCTCCTCCACCTCCCCGATGCGGCCGAGATCGTCGCCCACCGCCAGCATCAGTCCGCCCCCCAGATCCGTGACCAGGGCGCGCACCAGTTCCGGGCGCCCGTCATCCTGCGTGGCATGCGGCGTCTCCGCCGTGATCCAGCCGGGGCGCAGGGTCGGGGCCGCCGGCATTTCCCCCGCCAGGCGCGTGCCGTCCGGCGCCATCAGCAGGTAGTCCAGCGCGCTGGCACCGCGTCCGCGCGTCCGCAGCAGGGCGAGCAGGTTGTCCAGCCCGCCGGTCCGGTACTCCGCGCGAAGAAACCCGGTTTCGGTGTCGATCCGTGCCGCCATCTGCTCGTCAAGCGCGGAACGCGCCGCCAGGAACACCGCCGCCCCCAGGATGAGCGCGGACACCGCGAACACCGCCACATAAAGCGCCGCGAACCGAACCCCCGCCGAGCGCAGCAGCAGCCTAAGCGGCGGGCGCACGGAGCACATAGCCGGAGCCGCGGACGGTATGGATCAGTTCCGGATCGCGCCCGCCGCGGGACAGCTTGCCGCGCAGCCGGCTGATATGCGTCTCCACGATGTTGGTCTTCGGATCGAAATGGAAATCCCAAACCCCCTCCAGCAGCATCGTCCGCGTCACCACGCGCTCGGCGTGCCGCATCAGGAACTCCAGCAGGCTGAATTCGCGCGGCTGCAGTTCGATCCGCACCCCGCCCCGCGTCGCCGTGCGCTTCAGCAGGTCAAGCTCCAGATCCGCCGTGCGGAGCACGCTCGGCGTGTCCGAAAGCGGCGGCCGGCGGGCCAGCGCATTCAGCCGCGCGAGCAACTCGGCAAAGGCGAACGGCTTCACCATGTAGTCGTCGCCGCCGGCCTCCAACCCTTCCACCCGGTCGCCCACGCCGCGCAACGCCGTCAGGAACAGCACGGGCGCGCGCACCTTGGCGCTGCGCAGGGTGCGCACCAGCCCCAGCCCGTCCAGGCCCAAACCGTCCAGCCCCGGCAGCATGCGATCGACAATCAGCACATCGTGCCCGCCACCCACCGCCATGAACAGCCCGTCCCGCCCGTCGGCCGCGTGGTCCGCGACATGGCCATGCTCGCGCAGCCCCCGCATGATATACGCCGCGGTCTCGGCGTCGTCCTCGATGACCAGAACCTTCATCCGCCCGCTTTCCCGCTTTCCCGCTTGCAGCACGCCTGGCGCCGCGCTTCCGCGCGGCGCCCCGGCATGGGTCAGTCGTCGTCGCCGTCGTCCCGCTCGCCATCATGGGTGGCGATGACCTGGCCGGACTGCCCGTCCACCACCACCGTCGTCACCCCCCGCGCCCCGACGATCTCAACCTCGATGGCGGGCGTCCCGTGCTCGCGCACGATATCCGCCCCAACGGCGCGGCCGCCGGATGCCTCGGCCGTCGCGATCGCCTGCGACAGCGACACCTTCATGGCGGCGAGCGCCGCCGCGTCGCGCCCATCCTCCTCGCGGTGTCCGCCGGCCGCGTAGGCAGCGCCGCCCAGGCTCCCCGCGGCAAGCAGCGCGGCAAGCGCGACAGCGGCAATTCCCTTGACGTTCATAGCATGGTCTCCTTGTTGTCGCAGCGTGGCGGCGAACTGCCGCCCGCAAATCGAAACTAGCCAGGGCCGGGTTGGGACGATCGTGACGCAGCCATACGATCCCCCAACCTGTCCCGATCCCGGCTCACGCGCCGGGCAGGACGGCAACCGGCCGCCGGCGCAGGGTCAACAGGACAACCAGCCCGGAGATGACGGCCAGGAAGATGAAGCTGGTCACGGTCGTGCCCAGCCCCAGCCCGCCATTGGCCAGGGGCTGCGACAGCAGGTCGCCGAACGACGCGCCCAGCGGACGGGTCAGCACATAGGCGATCCAGAACGCCAGCACCGCGTTCAGCGCGAACAGCCGGTAGCAGGCATAGGTGGCCGCGATCAGCGCGCCGACGACCAGCGCCGACAGCCCGTAGCCAAGCTGGAGCTTCTCGGCCATCAAATCGCCCGAAGCGGTGCCGAGCGCGAAGGTGAACAGGATCGCCGCCCAATAGAACAGCTCGCGCTTCGTCGTCACGATGGTATGCACCGAAAGCGTCCGCTCGCTGGCATGCCAGGCGAAGAACGTCGCCGCCAGCGCCACCGAGAACACCGCCGTGGTGACGAACAGGTTGACCCCGAGATTGTCGGTCAGGTTGTCGGTGATCAGCGTGCCGACCACGCTCACGAACACCACGGCAAGCCAATATGCCCACGGTATGTAGCGCCGCGCCCGGATCTGGATGAGCAGCGCGACCAGCAGCGCACCCCCCATCACCACCGAGGTGCCGTTCAGCCCCAGGTTCAGCGTGACGTTGAGAAAATCGGCCGCGGTCTCGCCGACCGTCGTCGCCATGATCTTGATGATCCAGAACACCAGGGTGACTTCGGGGACCTTGTTCAGCATGGTGTCCAATGAGAGGGCAGGCGGGAGTGATCGGGACATGACGGTTTCCTTCAGCGGATGAATTTCCGCCGGCAAGGTGCGCCGGCTCGCATTGGGCCGCCTTGGCGTGGAGGTTGGGAAATCCCAATGTCGCCGTCGCCGCATGCCGCATCGCGCCGGCGGAATCCCCGCTTGCAGCGAACTAACAGATGTGTTAGTTTCTCCGCATGAATGCCCCTTCGCCCCTCACCCCGGTCGTCCCCGACCCGCCCGCGCAGCTTCTCGCCGGGCGGATCGACGGCATTCTCGCCTCCCTCCTCCTCTACATCGCCGCCCGCTTCCGCAGCCTCGGCAGCCACACCCTCCCGCTCTGGAACCGCGTCAGCCGCGCCCGCCGGCGCCTCGCCCGCCTGCTGGCCCTGCTCGCCGCCGGCCGCCTGCCGCGCACCTCCGCCCCGCGCCCCGGCCGCCCGGGTGGCCCGCGCGGCCCCTATATCTCCCACCGCCAGGCCTGGCTGCTGCACGCCCTGCGCGATGACCCCATGCGCCACGACGCCGCCAACCTCGCCTCCCAGCTCGACCACCTGCTGCGCGACCCCGCCACCCAATCCCTGCTCGCCGCCGCCCCGCCCCAGGCCCTCAAATCCCTCGGCCGCACCCTGCGCCCGCTCTGCCGCCTGCTCGGCATCCCCGCGCCGGCGCCGCTGCAACCCCCGCCGCCGCCCCCCCGCCCGGCCAGGCCGCCGCGCCCGCCACACCCCAAGCCGCCGCCGCTCCTGCCGCTCTATCCGCAGAGCCGCCCCCGGCCCATGCCCTTCCTGCGCCAGGCGATTCCAAAAAATCGCCCTGCCTGAATTCGTGCCGACTCTCGCCATATATGTTTCGTTTACGAAACAAAAATGGAAAGGCAGGCAAGATCGAAGCAAGCATGTTCTTTTTTGAAAAAAAGAACCAAAAAACATTTATTCATTGGAGTGTGCGCGCGGTGCCGCCGCGCAATGAACAGGTAAAAGAAGTCTTTTTGCTTCTTTTTCTTCAGAAAAAGAAGGCCTTCCTTTCCTATCGCCGCGCCGTCGCCAGCAATTCCTCCACGATCCGCTCCAGTTGCGCGATCGTGTTGCAGGTCACCATCTGGTGGCAGAACGGCGCGTAGCGGTACATGTCGCTGTCGCCCGTCCCCCACAGCGGCTGCGGCTCCGGGTTCAGCCAGATCACCCGCCCGGCCCGGCTGAAGATGCCGCCCATCAGATCCACCCGCGGCTCGTTGCGGTTGCCCCGTGCGTCACCCAGGATGATCACCGTGGTCTGCCGGTTGATCTTGTTCAGCGCCAGGGCGGAGAAATCCTCCAGCGATTTGCCGTAGTTGGTCGAGCCGAACCCCACCGCCTCCAGGATCTTGGTCACCGCATCGTCGCTGTTCTCGCGCGACAGGATGTCGCTCACCTCCACCAGGTGGCTGGAAAACGCAAAGCCGCGCAGGTCGGCCAACACGTCGTTCAACGAATACAGGAACATCAGCAGGAACCGCGCCACCGACGCCACCGAGCCGGACACGTCGCACAACGCCATCACCCGCGGCTTGTCGATCCGCTCGCGCTTCCATACCGTGCGGAACGGAATGGCGTCGAACGCCATGTTCCGCCGGATCGTCCGCCGCGTGTCCAACACACCCTTGCGGTCCCGGTAGCGCTTGCGGCTGTAGCGTTCCGCCAGCTTCTTGGCCATCTCGCGGATCAACTGCCGCATCCGCTGGATGTCCCGCCGGTCCAGCTGCGACAGGTTGACCTGCCGCAACGCCCCCTCGCGGATCTCCCGCGTCGTCCCCGTCGCGAACAGCGTCAACTGCCGCTCCATATACGCCCGCGCCTGCTCGCCCAGCGCCGCCCGGGCGCGGGCCAGCCGGTCGGCCAGCTCGGTATTGCCCTCCGCCCGCAGCCGGGTGACCTCCCGCTCCAGCTCCGGCAGTCCCATCCGGTCCAGGATGCGGCGGGCATATAGGTTGGTCTGGGTGAACAGCGTGATGTTGCTCGCCCCGGCCGCCTCCGCCGCCCGCTCCATCGCCGCCGCCAGCCCGGCCAGGTCGTTGTCCAGCAGCATCTGCCCCAGGCTGGACGACGCACCCTCGCCCTGCGAATCCCCCGGCTGCCCCTCGCCCTGCGGCGGCGCCCCCGGCTTGCGCCCGGCCTCGGCGATCTTGCCGCCCAGCGCGGTGTTCTCGCGCTTGAAATAGGTCTCGAAGCACTGCTCGAAGAGCTGCTTGTCCTCCACCGTCTTGGCGATGGTCAGCGTCAGCGCGTCCTTCAGCACCTGCCGGTCCGAAAACCCCACCGCATTGGCGGATTCGAACGCATCGATCGACTCCGCCACCGAGATCCGCACCCCGGCCCCGCGGGCCACCCGCAACAGCCGCAGGATCATGTCCGACGTCTGCGCCTGCGTCTCCGCCCGCTTCGCCGCCGACTGGGAATACGACACGGCGGCGCTACTTCGCCGCCATCGCCTGGCCCTCGCGCACCGCCTGGTGCGTCATCTCCCCCACCAGCTTGCCCGCGCTGGTCATGTCGCCCTCGAACTTCAGCAGCACGTTCAGGGTGTTGTGGACCAGATCGTTGTCCAACTGCCCCGCATTCATCAGGATCAGCGCCCGCGCCCAGTCGATCGTCTCGCTGACCGAGGGCAGCTTGCGCAGATCCTGGGTCCGCAGGGCCTGCACGAAATGCACCAGTTGCCGCAGCAGGTTGGCCTGCACGTGCGGAATGCGGGTAGCCACGATCCGCTCCTCCCGCCGCGCATCGGGATAGCCGATATGCAGATGCAGGCAGCGCCGCTTCATCGCGTCGCCGAGGTCGCGGGTGTTGTTGGAGGTCAGCAGCACGATCGGGATGACCTTGGCCGACTGGGTGCCGAGTTCGGGGATGCTGACCTGGTAGTCGCTGAGGATTTCCAGCAGGAAGGATTCGAACTCCTCGTCCGCCTTGTCCACCTCGTCCACCAGCAGCACGCAGCCCAGCGGCTCCTTCAGCGCCCGCAGCAGCGGGCGCGGTTCCAGGAAGCGCTCGGAGAAGAAGATGTCGTCCACCTTGTCCAGCCGCGCCAGCGCCTCGTCCAGGTTGGCCGCATCGCGCAACTGCTCGCCCAGCTTGTCCTTCAGGATCTGGGTGTACAGAAGCTGCTTGCCATACTTCCACTCGTACAGCGCCTTGGACTCGTCCAATCCTTCATAGCACTGCATGCGGATCAGCGGCAGGTCCAGGAACCCGGCGGTCGCCTTGGCCAGCTCGGTCTTGCCCACCCCGGCCGGTCCCTCCACCAGGATCGGCTTGCCCAGCCGCACGGCCAGGAACAATGCCGTCGCGATCTGGCGCGAACTGATATAGCCCTGGCTGGCCAAGCCGTCCTCGATGGCGTCGATCGAGGGGATTTTCTGTTCGAGACTGCTGCTCACGCGCGACGGCTCCTCAGGTCATTTGGCGATGCCTAGCCCGAAACCGCGCCGGACACGAGCCCCCCCGCGCTCAACCCCGCCCCCCGCCCCGGGCGGGACAAGGCGGGGACTAAATCCGCGCAGCCGGCCTGTCCCCCCCTTGGCGCGCGGCCCGACTGCTGGTCTTATTGTCGACAAGAACGTCCAAGGGAATTCGTTGCATGCGGGCGTACGTCATCCGCCGACTCCTCGCGCTGATCCCAACGCTGTTTTTCGCGAGCGTGATCGTGTTCTCGACGGTGCGGATGATCCCCGGCGACATCATCGACCTGATGATCTCGCAGAACGACATCAGCGCGGGCGGCGCCGACCGCGAGAAGCTCGAAGCTGCCCTCGGCCTCGACCAGCCCATCTACACCCAGTATTTCCGCTGGATCGGCGGCATCCTGCTGCGCGGCGATTTCGGCTCCTCGCTGTGGCAGGAGCAGTCGGTCATCGGCGAAATCCTCGCCCGCCTGCCCACCACGTTCCAACTGGGCTTCATGGCGCTGTTCGTGGCGCTGATCGTCGCCGTGCCGATCGGCGTCTGGTCCGCGATCCGCCAGGATACCTGGGGGGATTACCTCGGCCGCTCGTTCTCGATCATCAACCTGGCGGTGCCCGGCTTCTGGATCGGCACCATGGTGATGGTGTTCCCGGCGATCTGGTGGGGTGTGTCGCCGGAGGTGAAGTTCGTGCCGTTCAGCGAAGACCCGATCGGCAACATCCTCCAGCTTGCCCTGCCCGCCGCCATCCTCGGCACCTCGCTGTCGGCGATCACCATGCGCATGACGCGCACGATGATGCTGGAGGTACTGCGCCAGGACTATATCCGCACCGCCTGGGCCAAGGGCATGAACGAGCGCACGATGGTCGTGCGCCACGCGCTGCGCAACGCGCTGATCCCGGTGGTGACGCTGATCGGCCTGCAGGCGCCCATCCTGATCGGCGGCACCGTGATCATGGAGCAGATCTTCGTCATCCCCGGCATGGGGCTGATGCTGCTGGAGGCGGTGAGCCGGCGCGACTACCCGGTGATCACCGGCGTGTTCCTCGTGGTCGGCGTCGCCGTGGTGCTGATCAACCTGCTGGTGGATCTCAGCTACGGCCTGCTCGACCCGAAGGTGAGGTACCGCTGATGTCCGCCGTCGTACAAGCAGCGCAGGTGCTGCCAACGCAGCGTGGGCCGGTGGTGGACTTCTTCATCCGCCTGTTCCGCGAGAAGCCGCTGGGCGCGATCGGGTTCGTCGTCGTCCTGCTGTTCCTGTTCTGCGGCATCTTTGCCGACGTGATTGCGCCGTACGGGATGAACCAGATCAGCCCCGCCAACCGCCTCAAGCCGCCATCGGCGCGATTCTGGCTCGGCACCGACCATCTGGGGCGCGACATGTTCTCCCGCCTGCTGTACGGCGCCCAGCTTTCGGTGATCATCGGCTTCGCCGCGGCCACGCTTGCCACGGTCATCTCGGTGCTGCTGGGCATCGTCACCGGCTATCTCGGCGGCAAGGTCGACCTGGTGATCCAGCGCATGGTCGATGCGTGGATGAGCTTCCCGGACCTGATCATCCTCATCGTGGTGGTCTCGGTGCTGGGGCCCGGCATGCCGCAGGTGATTTTCGTGCTCGGACTGGTGTTCGGCATCGGCGGCAGCCGCATCGTGCGCGGCGCCGTGGTGTCGGTGCGCGAGAACATGTACGTGCATGCCGCCCAGTCGATGGGCGCGAGCACTGCGCGCATCCTGCTGCAGCACATCCTGCCGAACATCCTGCCGCCGGTGATCGTGCTGTTCACCACGCGCGTGGGCGCGGTGATCCTGGTGGAATCCGGCCTCAGCTTCCTGGGCTTCGGCGTGCCGCCCCCCGCCCCCACGTGGGGCGGCCTGCTCAGCGGGTCCGGGCGCACATACATGTACATGGCGCCATGGTTGGCGCTGGCGCCGGGGTTGTGCATCACCATCGTGGTCTACGCGATCAACGTGCTTGGCGACGCGATGCGCGATCTGCTCGATCCGCGCATGCGCGGCAGCCGCTGAATCAGAAAAACGAAGGAGAGCTTTCCGTGAAGCATAAGCTACTGGCGTCCGGCTCGCTGGCCGCCGCACTGGTTGTCTCGGCCGGTGCCGCACAGGCGCAGAAGCCGCAATACGGCGGCAACCTGGAAGTGGTCACCGTCTCGTCGACGATCTCGGCGCTGTCGTGGGATCCGGGCGATTTCGCCTGGAAGACCAATCACGACAACCTGCATTTCGAGACGCTGTTCGCAGGCAATCTCGACAAATCGGTGCGCCGGGGCGGCAAGTACAACTTCAAGCCAGATGCCTGGCTGGCCGAGGAGGCCATGCGCGGCGAGCTCGCCGAAACCTGGGAATGGAAGCAGAACCCACTGCGCGTGGAGATCAAGCTGCGCAAGGGAATCATGTGGCCCGCCAAGGACGGCGTGATGGAGAGCCGCGAGTTCGTTGCCGACGATGTTGTGGCCACGTTCAACCGCCAGGTGAACAGCCCGAAGGCGTTCAAGGATTATTACTACTACGTGGATCGGGTGGAGGCGGCAGACAAGCACAGCGTCACGTTCTTCATGAAGGAGTACCATGCCGACTGGGATTACCGCTTCGGCTGGGGCTACTATTCGGCGATCTATCCGCAGGAACTGGTGAAGGCCGGCATCGGCAACTGGAAGAACGCGGTCGGCACCGGGCCGTTCCAGCTGGTGGATTACGTGCAGGGCAACTCCCAGGCCTATGCCAAGAACCCGGTCTATTGGGACAAGGACAAGATCGACGGTGTCGAGTACAAGCTGCCGTTCGTCGACCGCGTCACCTATCGCATCATGCGCGACGAGACCACGCAGCACACGGCGCTGCGTACCGGCAAGATCGATATCCTGGAGTCGATCAGCTGGACGGCGGTGGACAGCCTGAAGAAGAGCGCGCCGCAGCTGAAATGGGCGAAGTGGTTGAACTACTCCGGCGTGTTCCTGTCGATGCGCGTCGATCAGAAGCCGTTCGACGACATCCGTGTGCGCCGCGCGCTCAACCTGGCGGTGAACCAGGCGGAGATTGCCAAGGAGTACTACGGCGGCAATGCCGAGCTGTTCGCCTATCCGCAGCACCCGGACTATATCGGCTACTTCGAGCCGCTGGAGAAGATGCCGGATTCGATCAAGGAACTGTACACCTACAACCCCGAGAAGGCCAAGAAGCTGCTGGCCGAGGCGGGGTACCCCAAGGGCTTCAGCTTCAAGGTGCAGGTCTGCTCGTGCTCGCCGGACAACATGGAACTGCTGCCGCTGGTGGCCGGCTACCTGGAGCAGGTCGGCGTGAAGCTGGAGATCCAGCCGCTGGAATACGGCGCCTACCTCTCGGCCATGACGACCGGCAAGCACAGCGCCGGCTACTTCATGACCAACGGGCACACCAACCCGACGCGCACGCTGCACAAGAGCTTCACCCCCGGGCAGCTCTGGGGTCCGTCGATGTGGAGCACGCCCGAGTTCACCGCCAAGATGAACAAGGCATATGCGACCCAGAACGAGGGTGATCGGCAGGCCATCATCCGCGAGATGACCCGCGAGGTGATTGACCAGGCGCCGTATATCTGGCTGCCCATCCAGTACCGCTACACCGCGTGGTGGCCGTGGGTGAAGAACTATGACGGCGAGTTGCGCGTGGGCGCGGTGAAGCCCGGCCCGATCTATGCCCGCATCTGGATCGACCAGGACCTCAAGAAGAAGATGGGGTTCTGAGTGGCCAAGCTTCTGGAAGTCAGCGGCCTCACCACCAGCTTCCGCACCGAGCGCGGTCCGGTGATGGCCGTCGACAGCGTGTCGTTCGATGTCGATGCCGGCGAGACGCTGGCGATCGTGGGGGAGAGCGGATCGGGCAAGAGCGTCTCGGCGCTCTCGCTCATGCGACTGATCCCCAATCCGCCGGGCGAGATCGTCGCGGGCAGCGTGATGTTCGAGGGCCAGGATCTGCTGAAGATCACGGAAGCCGAGATGCGCGCGGTTCGCGGCGACCGCATTGCGATGATCTTCCAGGAGCCGATGACGTCGCTGAATCCATCGCTGACGGTGGGCATGCAGGTGGGCGAACCGGTGATGCTGCACCGGGGCGCCAGCTGGAAGGCGGCGCTGGAGCGGGCGGGCGAGCTGCTCGCGCGGGTGCGCATCCCCGATGCCCGTTCGCGGGTGGATGCGTATCCGCACCAGTTCTCCGGCGGCATGCGCCAGCGCGCGATGATCGCCATGGCGCTGGCCTGCCAGCCCAAGCTGATCATCGCCGACGAGCCGACCACGGCGCTGGACGTGACCGTGCAGTCGCAGATCCTGTCGCTGCTGAAGGAACTGACCCGCGAGACCGGGGCGGCGCTGATCCTGATCACCCACGACCTCGGCGTGGTGGCGCGCTACGCCGACCGGGTGAGCGTGATGTATGCCGGGCGGGTGGTGGAAACCGGCACGGCGCGCGACATCTACAAGCGCCCGCAGCATCCCTACACCCAGGGGCTGATGGCATGCGTTCCGCGGCTCGACCAGGTGCTGGGCCGGCGGCTCGTGCCGATCGACGGCCAGCCGCCGGACCTCACCCGCCTGCCGCCCGGCTGTGCCTTCGCGCCGCGCTGCGGCTGGGTGACCGAACGGTGCCTGCAGGAGCGGCCGAGCCTCGATCCGGTGGGCAACGGCCATCTGAAGGCCTGTTTCGTCGATGTCGATGCCCGGGTTGGCGAACATGTCTGATCCCTCGCCGTTGCTGGTGGTCGAGGACCTGAAGGTCCATTTCCCGATCAAGGCCGGCACGCTGGTGCAGCGCCAGGTCGCCTCGGTGAAGGCGGTGGACGGGGTGTCGTTCCTGCTGAACCGCGGCGAGACGCTTGGCCTGGTGGGCGAGAGCGGGTGCGGCAAGTCCACCACCGGGCTTGCCGTGCTGCGCATGCTCGACATCACCGCCGGGCGCGTCGTGTTCGACGGCGAGGACATCACCAGGCACGACCGGGCCGCGATGCGGCCGATCCGCAAGCGGATGCAGATGGTCTATCAGGATCCGTACGGCTCGCTGAACCCGCGCATGAAGGTGGTCGATCTGATTGCCGAGCCGATGATCGTGCATGACCTGCTGCCCAACCGGGCGGCGCGGGCGGACCGGGCGCGGGAGCTGCTGGCGCTGGTGGGGCTGCGGCCGGACATGGCGGACCGCTACATCCACGAGTTCTCCGGCGGCCAGCGGCAGCGCATCGGGGTGGCGCGGGCGCTGTCGATGGAGCCGGATCTGCTGATCTGCGACGAGCCGGTCTCGGCGCTGGACGTGTCGATCCAGGCGCAGATCGTCAACCTGTTCCAGGACCTGCAGCAGAGCCTGGGCCTGACCTACATCTTCGTGGCGCATGACCTGGCGGTGGTGCGGCATATCAGCGACCGGATTGCGGTGATGTATCTGGGACGGATCGCCGAGATCGCCGACCGCGAGACGCTGTACCGGCGGCCGCTGCATCCCTACACCCAGGCGCTGCTGGCGGCGGTGCCGATCCCGGACCCGGAGATCGAGGCCACGCGCCCGCAGATCGCGGTGGCCGGCGAGGTGCCGAGCGCGCTGAATCCGCCGCCGGGCTGTCGCTTCCATACCCGTTGTCCGCTCGCCGTCGCGCGATGCCGCACCGAGGAACCGGCGCTGCGCGATGTCGGGGCAGGGCAGATGGTGTCCTGCCATCTGGTGTAGCCGGGTGTTGATTTCGATATCGTAACAAAATTGATGCGCCGATGCGTTCGCGCGCGGCTGCGTGCGCGACCTCATCCCGGGGGGTGCGCGGGCGCTGCGCGGGCGCGGGGGCGGGATGCTGGGGAGTCGCGACTTGGGCGCGGCGGGGTGCGCCAGGGCGCGCGCGCGGCAAGCGGCCGGGCGCAGGAGGGGGTCCGGACATGACGCGGAGGTGCGGCGGGCGCGCGGGGAGACGCGGCGCGATTTGCCGCGCGCGTTGCGGGCTGACGCGCCACGGGAGGGGGCGGGGCGCGGAGCGGGCGGGGTGAGGATTCCATCTTGCCAGAGCCGGATGAGATCTTCCAGGCGGGCGAAAAGGCGGGCGAGGCAGGCCATGATCAGGGCGTGCAGTCGATCGGGCAGCCAGATGGGCGCCGCGCCCGTGGTGGCGGCGTGCAAGCGGGCGATCCCGTCGCCCAGCGAGGATGATTGATCTAACACAAAACCATTATATCTAACTGTCAAACCGCTGCAATGGATATCTCCCCCCGCATCCCCCGAAAATGTCGAAAAGTTTTTTTGCTTCTTTTTGTTCACAAAAAGAAGACTCTTCCTTCCGCCTTAACGCGTCAGCGGAATCCGGCTGCTGCCTTCGAGAACCCGCAAGCAGGCGACGCGCCGGTCGGTGCCGATCTGGTTGGGGGTTGGCGCGCCGCTGCGGCAGCGATTTTCGGCGATGGGGCAGCGCGGAGCGAAGCCGCAGCCGGGGGTCCGGTCGTCGGGCGTCGGCGCCTCGCCACGCAGGCGGATGCGCCGGCCGCGGCGGGTGGGGTCGGCGGGCAGATGGGCGGAGAGTAGGGCCTGGGAGTAGGGGTGCAGCGCGTCGCGCAGCAGGTCGGCGGTGGGGCCTTCCTCGACGATTTCGCCGAGGTAGAGCACGGCGATGCGATCGGCGACCGGCTGCAGCGCGGTGATGTCGTGGCCGATCAGCACGATCGCCATGTCCGCGGAGTCGCGCAGGCTGGCGAGCAGGGCGAGGAACTCGGCGGCGGCGACGGTGTCCAGCTCGCAGGTCGGCTCGTCCAGCACCAGCAGGCGCGGCTGGGTGGCGATGGCGCGGCCGAGGCCGACGAGCTGGGCGCGGCCGGCATCGAGCTCCGCCGGCCGCAGTTCCAGCTCGCCGGCGCGCAGGCGCAGCCGCTCGGCCAGTGCCTCGACCGCGGCGCGGCGGGCGGGCGCGGTCAAGCGGGCATGCAGGCGCAGCGGCTCTTCCAGCAGGGCGCGCACGGTCATGCGGGGGTTGAGCACCGCCAGCGGGTTGCGGAAGGTCATGGTCATGCGGCCGCGCAGGCGGCGCAGCCGGCGTTCCGGCTGGGCGGTGATGTCGTTGCCTTCCAGCAGCACGGTGCCGGCCTGCGGCTGCACCAGGCGCAGGAGGGTGCGGGCCAGGGTTGACTTGCCGGCGCCGGACTCGCCGGCCACGCCGAGGATCTGGCCGGCGGCGACCTGGAGGTCGATGCGGGTGAGGGCGGCGACGCGGCGGTCGTCGTCGCCCAGCTCCACGGAGACCCCGCGCAGTTCGGCGACGACGCTCATGCAGCCCCCAGGCGGGCGAAGTGGCAGCGCGCGGCATGCACGCCGGCACCGACCAGCGGGGGCGCGGTGGTGCAGCGCTCGGTGGCTTCGGGGCAGCGCGGCCGGTAGGGGCAGCCATCCGGCGCGGGCGGCAGGGCGCCGCCGAAGGCGAGGTTTCCGGCGATGGCCAGGCGTTCGGGCACGGTGGCGAGCAGGGCGCGGGTGAAGGGGTGGGCGGGGCGGGCGAAGACCTGCGACACCGGTCCCTGTTCCACCACCTGGCCGGCGAACATCACCGCGACGTCGTCGCAGTATTGCGCGACCACGCCGAGGTCGCGGGTGATGATGATGCCGCCGATGCGCCGGCGCCGCAGTTCGAGGTACAGCAGGTCGAGGATCTGGACCTGGGTGGTGATGTCCAGCCCGGCGGTGGGCTCGTCGGCGATCAGCAGCTGGGGCTCGTTGATCAGGGCGAGGGCGAGGACGACGCGCTGCACGGTGGCCGGGGTCAATTCGTGCGGCCAGGCGTCGGCGCGCAGGCGCGGCTCGGCGATGCCCATGGAGGACATGAGGGTTTCGGCGCGCCAGGCGGCCTCGGCCTTGACGATGGCGCGGTGGACGCTTTGCGCGCGCATCAACTGGGCGCCGACGCGCGCGGAGGGGTCCAGCGTGGTGTGGCCGGCCTGGACGACGAAGCCGATGCGCGCGCCGCGTACCCGGGTGAGATCGGCGTCGGACATGCGCAGCAGGTCCTGGCCCTCGAACAGCGCGCGGCCGCCGGTGACGCGGGCGGAGGGCTGCAACAGGCCGAGGACGGCGCTGGCGGTCAGCGACTTGCCGGCGCCGTGTTCGCCGACCAGGGCGAGGATGCGCCCCTTGACCACGCGGAACGACACGCCGGCCAGCGCGGTGCCGATGCCCCTGGCGGGGCCGCTGGCGGTGTCGCTGTTGGCATCGGGGCCGGGGGCGCGGCGCGCGACGCGCAGGTCCTGGACATCCAGCAGCATCAGCGCGTCGCCCCGGCCAGGTCGCCGGCGCGCGAGGCCGGGGAGCGCAGGGTGAGGTCGGCGATGCCGGCGGCCAGCAGCTGCAGGCCGAAGCCGAGCAGCAGCAGGGCGAGGCCGGGGAACAGCGCCAGCCACCACTGGCCGGTGAACATGGCGTTGGTTCCCTCGCGCACCATTGCCCCCCATTCGCTGGCACCGGCGGCGGTGCCGATGCCGGCGAAACCCATCACCGCCAGGGTGGCGAGCGCCCAGGCGGCGCGGCGCGGCATCTCGGAGGCGATGCCGGCCAGGGTGTTGGGCAGCAGGTGCACCAGGATCAGCCGGCGGCGGCGGTTGCCCATGGCCACCGCGGCCTCGATGAAGCCGCTGTCGTGCATGGCGCGCACCTGGTCGCGCATGGCGCGGGCGAAGAACATCGCCTCCAGCACGCCCAGCGCCAGCACCACGTGGCGCAGCGATGGCCCCATGGCGGCGACCAGTGCGAGGGCGAGCAGCAGCGGCGGGATGAAGCCGATGGCCTGGGCCAGGCGGCGCAGCAGCCGGTCGGCCAGGCCACCGGCCAGCCCGGCCAGCAGGCCGAACGGCGTGCCGAGCGCGATGCCCAGGACCAGGGCGGCCAGCGGCACGGCGATGGCATAGCGCGCGCCGTCGATGACGCGGGCGAGCATGTCGCGGCCGGTCTCGTCGGTGCCCAGCGGGTGGCGCAGGGAGGGGCCGATCAGCTCGCTGGAGGCGTCCGCCGCCCCCGGCCCGAACGGCCAGACCAGCGGGCGCGCCAGTGCGGCGACGACGAAGCCGAGCACGATCAGCAGGCCGATGGCCGCCGCCGGGCTGCGCCGCGGCAGGCCGAGGACAAGGGCGGGGATTCGCCGCCCGGTCATGCCCGCCGAATCCGCAGGCGCGCCACGCGGCGGACGCCGGCATGCATCAGGTGCACCAGCAGCGAGAGGGCGGCGCTGAGCAGGATGAAGGCCTGCATCACGGCGAAGTCGCCCCGGCTCATCGCCTCCAGCCCGTACTGGCCGACGCCGCCCCAGGCGAAGACGTATTCGATGACCGCCGTGGTTCCCAGCAGGGCGGCGCACTGGCCGCAGAACGCGGCCCAGATCGAGGGCGCGGCGCCGCGCATGGCGATGCCGGTCAGCATGTCGCGCGACATGCCCTGGGCGCGGGCATAGGCGAAATGGGCGGTATCGAGCTGCATCAGGATGGCGGTGCGGACCTGAAGCGTGAGCTGGGCGGCGATCAGCAGGGCGAGGGTGAGCACCGGCAGGATCAGCTGGCCAAGCGCGGAGCGGGCGGCGGCGGCATCCTGCATCAGTATGGCGTCGATGAAGTAGCTGCCGGTGATGGTGGGGGGCGGGGTGAGCACGACGCTGAGGCGCCCGGACGGTGCCGGCGACAGATCGAGCCAGCGGAAGAAGACCAGCAGCAGAAGCAGCGCCAGCAGGAAGGAGGGCATCGCGGCACCGACCAGGCCGGCGCCGCGCGCCGTGCGCTCCTCGGCCCGGCCGCGGCTGAAGGCGGCGGCGACGCCGGCGGGAATGCCGATCAGCGCCCCCAGCAGCAACGCATAGACCATCAGTTCCAGCGTGGCGGGCAGGCGCGCCAGCAGGTCGTCGGCGACCGTGGCGCCGGTCTGCCAGGAGCGGCCGAATTCGCCGGCCAGGGTGCGCACGACATAGCGGATGAACTGCACCACCGCGGGCTGGTTCAGGCCGTATTCGGCGATCAGCTGCGCCCGTTCCTCGGGCATCGGGTTGGGGCCGCCGAGCAGCACCACGGGCGGGGCGGCGCCGAGCTTGATGAGCATGAAGCAGATGAAGGCGATCACCAGGAACACGAAGGCGGCAATCCCCAGCAGGCGGAGAATGGTACGACCCGGCCGCTCCATCGCGTCAGGCAACTCCTGCGGCTGCGGGGCCGGTTCGATCGCCGGTCGCCAATGCAAGTGCCGGCTCGAACATTGGTCCCTTTCCTTCGGCGGCGCGCATCCGGGTCTCCTGCCGAATCCGGCACCACCTGTGGGGAGCCGCCCACCGATGCGCCGGCCGGCCGGAGCCTGCCGGCCCCCAACGCCCGTCCGGGTTGCGCGGTCGCGCTGGATCAATGCCCTGCGCTTAGCACGAATCGCGGCAATGACAACCTTCTGTTTGACCGTTCCGCCTGCCGCGCCCGCTCAGCCCTTGACCGCGCCGGCGGTGAGGCCGGAGGCGTATTGATCCACGAAGAAGGAATAGACCACCGCGACCGGCACCGAGCCGAGCAGGGCGCCGGCCATCAGGGGGCCCCAGAAGTAGAAATCCGCCCGGGTGAGCTGGACCAGCACGCCGACGGGGATGGTGCGCTCGCTGCTGGCGGTGACCAGGGTGAGGGCATAGATGAACTCGTTCCACGACAGGGTGAACGAGAAGATGCCGGCCGAGAGGATGCCGGGGCGGGCCAGGGGGATGGCGATGCGCAGCATGGCGCCGAGGCGGGTGAGGCCGTCGATGCGGGCGCATTCCTCCAGCTCGGCGGGGATGGTGCGGAAATAGCCGCTCATCAACCAGGTGACGAAGGGCACCAGGAACGTGGGATAGACGATGACCAGCGCCCAGATGTTGTCGTCCATGCCGATGCTGGCCATCACCTCGACCATCGGGATGAACAGCAGGGTGGTGGGCACCAGGTAGGTGACGAAGATCGCGGTGCCGATCAGCGCGGCGCCGCGGAAGCGCAGGCGGGCGAGGGCGTAGCCGGCCGGGACACCCATCACCAGGGCGATGGCGGTCGAAAGGGTGGCGACCAGCATGGTGTTGCCGATCCAGGTGGCGAAGTCGGTCTTCTCGAACAAGTACAGGAAATGGTCGAGCGAAGGGGTGGCGACGTAGAGCGGGCTTCTGCTGCCGTCGTACAGCTCGGAGTCAGGCTTCAGCGCGGTGATCAGCATCCAGTAGAACGGGCCGACCAGGAAGACGAGGAAGAAGGCGAGCGGCGCCCAGATGAACAGGGCGCGTTCCAGCCGCGGGTGGGCGGCGAGGGTGGTCATGGCGCGGGGGAGGCGAAGGACAGAAAGGTCTTCTTTTTGTGAACAAAAAGAAACAAAAAGACTTTTTTCATTAGAGGATGGGCGGCATCTTGGGTCTTGTGCGGCGGCAGCGCGTTCCCGGTGGGCGGGCGGAGAGTCACGGCATGCCTCCCGGCAAATGAATGAAGTTTTTTTGCTTCTTTTTGTTCACAAAAAGAAGAGTCCCTGCGCATCTAGGCCACCGTGCTGCGGCGGATGCGGCGCAGTTGCCAGATGATCAGCACCAGCAGCACCGGCAGCATGGTGAGTGCGACGGCGGCACCCTCGCCGATGTTGCCGCTGGCCAGGCCGGTCTGGTAGCTGAGCGTGGCGAGGACATGGGTGGCGTTCATCGGGCCGCCCTTGGTCAGGCC
>JADLHF010000140.1 GCA_020848935.1 Acetobacteraceae bacterium | reverse complement strand
CGGGGGTTGGGGCGCGGGGGGGAGGGCCGGAAGCCAGGCGATCTCGTGCGGATCGGTGCCGGGGATGGCGACCAGGGGCAGGGCGTTGTCGGTGGCGAGGTGCCAGGGGCCCGGGGGCTTGCGCATGGCGTGAAGTCCGTCTCAGCAGTCCAGAATATGAGAACGGCCCGTCGCGCGGACGCGAACGGATTTTGGCCGGCGGTTGGGAGATAGGCCGGCGGTGATTGAGGAAGGGTGAAGGCGGCGGTCAGGCGGCGCGGAAGGCGGGCATCACCTGTTCGCCGAAGCGGCGGGTGGAGGCGGTGACGAGGCTGTGCGCCATGTCGCCGAAGCCGGTCTGGACCAGCAGGTGGCGCACGCCGGCGTCGCGCAGTTCGGCGACCTGTTCGCGCACGCGCTTTGCCGAGCCGTAGAGCGTGCCGGTTTCCAGCATGTTGGCCAGCGCCGCGGTGTCCGGCGTGGCGGGATCGGCCCAGGGGTTGAGCATCGCGGGGTCGATGGTGAAGTCCGGCGGGTTCAGGGTGGCCCGCAGGTGGTTGATGTGGTGGCGGGCGGCGAGCATCAGGCGGGCGGCGGAGTCTTCCGCCTCGGCATCTGATTCGCCGACATAGACGTTGCGCCACAGGGCGGCGCTGGCGAGCAGGCGGGATCTGGTGGCGGCGTCGTGGCCGCCTTCGTCCAGGCCCTGTTCGTAGAGGGCCCAGCGTTCGCGGATGCGCGGGACCGGGAGGCGGGCGGTGAGGATGGGGATGGCGCGGCGGCCGCAATCGAGGAAGGAGGATGGCGAGATCACGCTGCGCCATAGCGGCGGACCGCCGGGCTGCACCGGTTTCGGGCGCAGGGCGGGAACGTGGAGGGAATAGTATTTTCCCGTGTGGGTGACAGGGGTGTCTCGGAACAGGCGCTCGAAGATCGACTGCGCCTCCTCCATCCGGGCCTTGCTGTCGGTGCTGCGCAGGCCGTGGCCGATGAACTCGTACTCGTTGAAGACGGTGCCCTTGCCGATGCCGACATCGATGCGGCCCTTGGAGAGGTTGTCCAGCAGGGCAAGCTGGGTGGCCAGGCGGACGGGGTGGTGGAACGGCATCTGCACCACCGCGAAGCCGATGCGGATGCGGCTGGTTTTCATGGCGATGGCGGCGGCGAAGGTCAGGGCGTCGTTGTAGACGCTTTCGCCGGTGAAATAATGCTCGGTGAGCCAGATGCCGTCGAAGCCCAGGGCCTCGGCGGCGACAGCCTGTTCGAGCTGCTGGTCGATGCGCGCGGCGTCTTCCTCCGGGGAGGGGGAGGCGGCGAGGGTGAGGTAGCCGAAGCGCATCTTTGCGGGTTCCAATCGAGAGAAGAAAGCATGTTCTTTTTTGAAAAAAAGAACCAAAAAACTTTCATTCCTTGAGAAAGCGAATGAAGTTTTTTTGCTTCTTTTTGTTCACAAAAAGAAGAATCTTTCTTGCTAGAAGATCGAATACCCGCCGTCGATGACGAAGGATTCGCCGGTGTGGTAGGCGCTGGCATCGGACATGATGTAGACCGCGATCCCGCCGAAATCGGCGCCGGTGCCCCAGCGGCGCATCGGGATTCTCGGCATGACGTTGCCCGCGAATTTCTCGTTGGCGATGGATTTCGCGGTCATGTCGGTTTCGATCCAGCCGGGCAGGATGGCGTTGGCGGTGATGCCGTGGCGGGCGGTCTCGACGGCGATGGATTGCAGCATGGAGATCAGGCCGCCCTTGGTGGCGGAGTAGTGCTCGTTGCGGGCCGCACCCTCGATGGCGGCGAGCGAGGCCGTGCCGGCGAGGCGGCCGCCGCCGCCGCGGGCGATCATGTGGCGGGCGGCGGCGCGCAGGGTGAACATGGCGCCGTCGAGGTTGACGCGCAGGACGCGGCGCCAGGCCTCGGTGTCGTATTCGTGGAACGGGGTGGCGCGGCCGGCGCCGATGCCGGCATTGGCGAAACAGCCATCGACGCGACCCAGCACATCGAGCGTGGTGGCGAAGGCTTTTTCGACCGCCTGCTCGTCGCCGACATCGCATTCCAGGGCGAGGATTTTCGCGCCGGTTTCCTCCAGGTGGGCGCGGGCGGCGGCGTTCTTGGCCGGGTTGGTGCCCCAGATGGCGACATTGGCGCCGGCTTCGGCGATGGCGCGGGCCATGCCGAGGCCGATGCCGGAATTGCCGCCGGTGACCAGGGCGACCTTGCCGGTGAGATCGAAGGGTTTGTAGGCCATGGCGGAGGCTCCCAGCTTTTCGTCGGGCAGCGTGACGAAGCGGTGGAGATAGGGCAAGCCCATTGCGCGAACCAGGATGGGATGGCGGGCCCAGCAGCTACCGGCTTTCACCCCGCCCCAGTGGGAATCCGCCATTTGGTTGCGATACCGGTGCTGGATGGATTCCAGTAGTCCGATGATCCGTGGCGGCTTTCTGGACCAGGCTTCGCGCGCTTCCGTTATCGCCCGCTGTCAGGTGAGCGGGGTCGTGTTCTGAATTTCGTTGCGAATGTGAATGCCCAAGCGGACTCCCGGAGCCGCAGCCCAGCACATCTCGGCGAAATCGATTCCGTCCTGCTGCCGACGGTCAGCGGCGGCTGAGTTGTCACGCCAGGCTGGCCAGCAGCCCTGCCATCAGGCGACCACGGCGCGCCAAGCTGGCCACTTCTATGTGCTCCTCCAGCGTATGGGCTCCGGCGCCCTGCACGCCAAGACCGTCCAGGGTCGGGATGCCCATGGCCCCGGTGAAGTTGCCGTCCGATCCGCCGCCGCTGCTCTGGTGGGCGATGTCGAAGCCCAGCGAGTTGGCAATTCGCCTCGCGTGGTCATAGAGCGCCATGCCCTTGGCGTCGGGCTCCCAGACCGGGCGGGTGACGCCGCGGGTCACCTTGAACTGGACATCGTTGCTGCTGGCCCCCAGTGCAAGCATCGCCTCGACACCGCGATCGAGGTCAGCTTGGCGCTTCGCCATCGATAGAGCCTCTCCGGTGCAGGTGGTCGTGACGCAGTTCACCCATTGCCCGCCATGGATGACACCGACCGAGAAGGTGCAGTCGGGCGTCGTCATGTCCTCGATGGCAATCAATTGGCGCGCCATCTCCCGGATTGCACTGCGCCCATCTCCCGGCCGTGACCCGGCATGGCTTGGTCGGCCGGTGGCTTCCAGATTGAAGCGGGCGATCGCATAGCGCCCTGTCACCACACCGCCGTCGGGTCGGCCAGGCTCGGGCACCAGAACGTATTTGTGCCGTGCCGCCTCGGCTTCGATCACGTCGCGCGTGCTTGGGCTGCCCACCTCCTCGTCCGGCGTGAACAGGAACGTCACCGGCAGTTTGGTATGGATCCCGGCGCGCGCCAGCTGCCGCACCGCTTCCAGGGAAAGGTAGTTGCCGCCTTTCATGTCCTGGATTGCCGGACCGTAGCATTTCTCGCCATCCCGGCGGAACGGCAGCTTCGCCAGCGTTCCCACCGGATGCACGGTGTCCATGTGCCCCATGACCAGGATGCCGGGCTCGGTGCTCTTGTGCGGAAAAGTGGCGCGCACGCAGCCGGCAAAACCCATCCGGCCGGCAATCCGTTCAATTCGCGCCCCGGCCAGAACCAGGTCGCGGGCCGCCAGGTCCAGCATGCGCTCCACCGAAGCCGCATCGAAGGTCGGGCTCTCACATTCAATCCAGGGCCGCAATCCGTCCAGCATGGCGTCGGCATCGAAGGGCAGGGCGCTAAGGTCGATCGACAAGTCCATCTGGGGTTCCCTCATGATCCGATATCGGCGGCGCGCAGCCATATGTCGCGGCCCAGTGTAGCAGCGGAGCCAGACAGCGCGACAGGATTATAGAGCCACCCCAGCCATGTTGGAGGCGCCAACTCGTGAGAGGCGATTTCGAATCGCATCGGCAACGCGCCAGCCAGCGTGGCACGATGGCGCAGGCTGCGGCGTGGAGGAGGGCTTCGGCCATCCCGCTGTTGCGCGGACCCGCACGGTGAAAGACCGATTCGAACCCGACTCTGAACTGGGCTATTTCCAAGCCGCCGGCGCGACGCTCAGCCCGACCACCTTGTGCTGGGCGATGAGCTTCGCCACCAGGCCGGAGGCTTTCGCCTCCTCCACGAAGGCGCGGAGGAATGCCTCTCCGGCGGGTTTGCCCTTGCCGCAGCCGATGGCTTGCTGCACGGCCATGAACCGGCCGTCCATGATGGTGTGGCCGGGGGCTTTCGGCAGGTCGCCGAGCAGGCCGGGGCGGAGGCCGGCCAGTGCGTCGATGTTCTCGGCGAGGTATTTGTCGAAGGCGCCGCCGAGGCCGTCGGCGCGGATCAGGGTGGCGTGCCGGATGTTGCGTTCCAGCCAGAGGTCGTAGGCGCTGCGGGCGGAGACGCAGATGGTGACGCCGGGCTTGTCCACGTCGGCGATGGTTTTCAGGCGCGAGCCCGGCGGGACCATGTAGGTGGCTTCGATCTCGCAGTAGGCGGCGGTGAAGGCGGTTTTCTCGCTGCGCAGCGGGTCGGCGCCGATCAGGCCGATGTCCCAGGTGTCGGTGCCTGCCGCGTCGGCGAGCACGCCGGGGTTGGGGAAGGGGACGAGCTTGAGCGGCACGCCGAGGCGGCTTGCGACTTCGGCGGCCATGCTGGGGGAGACGCCGACGGGGTCGCCGGACCCGGTCTTGCCGGTGACCAGCAGGAAGTTGCTCATGTTGATGCCGGCACGCAGCGTGCCGGTGGGGGCGAGGTCGGCGCGGGCCTTGGCGAGATCGGCGGCTGCGATGTCGGTCATATCGGTCGGGTTCCCGGCGCTGGTCAGGTTTTGCGGTACCATGCCATCGTGACGCCGTTGCGGATAGAGCGGCGGGAGGGACGGATGATTGCGGTGATCTTCGAGGTTCGCCCGGCGGAGGGGCAGGCGGGGGCCTATCTGGAGCACGCGGCGCGGCTGCGCGAGGCGCTGATGGGCATGGACGGGTTCATCAGCGTGGAGCGGTTCCAGAGCCTGACCGATACGGGGAAGATATTGTCGCTGTCGTTCTGGCGCGACGAGGCGGCGGTGCGGGCGTGGCGCAACCATGCGGAGCATCGGGCGACGCAGGCGGCGGGGCGGGCGGGGGTGTTCGCTGGGTATCGGCTGCGGGTGGCTGAGGTGCTGCGCGACTACGGGATGGATGCGCGGGAACAGGCGCCGGATGACAGCCGGGCGCGGCACGGATGACGCCGTTCATCTGTGCCACGTGTGGGACGCAGCATGCGCCGAGCGACGTGGCGCCGGCGGGGTGCGCGATCTGCCTGGACGAGCGGCAGTATGTCGGGGCTGGCGGGCAGCGCTGGACGACGATGGCGGCGCTGGGCGCCAGCCACATGAATGCCTGGCGGGCGCATGAGCCGGGGTTGCTGGGCATCGGCACCGTGCCGGGGTTTGCCATCGGGCAGCGGGCGCTGCTGATCCTGCGGCCGGAGGGGAACATCCTGTGGGACTGCATATCGTTGCTGGACGATGCGACGATGGCGCTGGTGCGGGGGCTGGGCGGGATTTCCGCCGTCGCCATTTCGCATCCGCATTACTATGCCAGCATGGTGGAGTGGGCGCGGGCGTTCGAGTGTCCGGTGTGGCTGCATGCGGCCGACCGCGCGCATGTGATGCGGCCCGACCCGGCGTTGCGGTTTTGGGAGGGGGCGGTGCATGCGCTGGGCGACGGGATCACGCTGGTCAATGCGCCGGGACATTTCGATGGCGGGGCGATGCTGCACTGGCGCGACGGGGCCGGGGGGCGGGGGGCGCTGCTGACCGGGGATATCATCCAGCTTCTGCCGGATCGCGGCCGGGTGAGCTTCATGCGCAGCTATCCGAATCTGATTCCGTTGCCGGCGCGCACGGTGAGCGCCATTGAGGCTTCGGTGGCGCCGTTCGCATTTGATCGGTTGTACGGGGCGTGGTGGGACCGGGTGATGCCGACGGGGGGGAAGGCGGCGATTGCGGTTTCGGCCGAGCGGTATCGGCGGTGGATCGCCGAATGAGGCGTGGTTTCTGCGGCGTGCTATGGCTGGTCGCCTGACCCGGTCGGATTGCGCCCCACCCTGGGGCCAGCGCGGCGGGCGGGGGAGGCGACGCGGATGAACGACGAGATCGACCGGCTCTTCGCACGGCTCCATGCCCTGGAGGACGCGATCGAACAGCGGCTGGATGCACATCGGGCCGGCTTGCGCTATCGGCTGGCCAAGGGGCGGGCGGTGTTCGATGCCGAGGTGGCGCAACTGTATCGCCGCCTGCGCATCGGGTTGTTGCGCTATCTGCGCGAGGCGCCGTGGCGCCACGTGCTGGTGGCGCCGGTGATCTATGCGGTGGTGGTGCCGATCGCGCTGCTCGACCTGTCGCTGACGGTGTACCAACTGGCGTGCTTTCCGGCCTGGGGCATCCGCCGGGTGGTCCGCGGCGAGCATGTTGTCCTGGACCGGCACCGGCTGGGCTACCTCAATGCCATCGAGAAGCTGAACTGCCTTTATTGCGGCTATGCCAACGGTGTCCTGTCCTTTGCGCGGGAGATTGCCGGGCGGACCGAGCAGTTCTGGTGCCCGATCCGCCATGCCACGGCGATCCGCGGGGCGCATGCGCAGTACCGGGAATTCGTCGACCATGGCGATGCCGAGGGCTACCGGGCGCAGCTGGAGGAATTGCGCGGCAAGCTGCGCTGAGGGCTGTCGGCGCTCGGCCGCATTGTCCGCGCCGAGCGCCGGCGCGCCGTGGCGGACCGGGGGGCGCTGGCCGCCGAAGCTGATCGGCAGGCCCATCAGGGGCAGGGTCATGCCGGGCGGGGGTTGCCGCCGCGGTGATGCCCATGGCGGCTCACATGCCGGCGCCGAGGTCCGGCACCTGGATGCCGATGCGGCTGGGGGCCCCGGCGAGGGTGGCGAGGCGGTCGGCGGCGGCGCGGTATTCGGCTTCCATGCGCTGGATCAGGGTGGCGACCGGGGGGGTGTCGGTGATGGCGCCCGCACCCTGGCCGGCGCCCCAGATTTCGCTCCAGGCCTTGGGCTTTTCCCGCTTGTGGCCGGCGACATAGGTGCGGCCGGTCTCGGGGGCGGGCAGGTTGGCGGGGTCGAGGCCGGCGGCGATCATGCTTTTCGACAGGTAGTTGCCATGCACGCCGGAGAACATGTTGGTGTAGGTGACGTCCTTGCTGCCGGAGTCCACGATCATCTGCTTGTAGCCCGGCGCGGCATTGGCTTCCCGGGTGGCGATGAAGCGGGTGCCCATATAGACGAGATCGGCACCCATCGCCTGGGCGGCGAGGATGGCGGCACCGTCGCCGATGGCGCCGGCCAGGATGAGGGTGCCGGGGAAGAAGCGGCGGATTTCCGGCAGCAGGGCGAAGGGGGAGGTGGCGCCGCCATGGCCGCCGGCGCCGGCGCAGACCACGATCAGGCCGTCGACGCCCTGTTCGGCGGCCTTCTCGGCGTGGCGGACGGTGGTGACGTCGTGGAACACCAGGCCGCCATAGGCGTGGGCGCCCTGGACCACCTCGGCGGGTGGGCGCAGCGAGGTGATGATGAGGGGGACCTTGAACTTCATGCAGGTTTCGAGGTCGCCGGACAGGCGGTCGTTGCTGGCGTGGCAGATCAGGTTGACGCCGTAGAGGCTATGGGTGCCGGCGAGCCGTTCGCCGAGTTGCTCCAGCCAGACGGCGAATTCTGATTGTGGGCGGGCGTTCAGGGCCGGGAAGGTGCCGAGGATGCCGGCGCGGCATTGGGCTTCCACCAGGTCGAGGCCGGAGACGATGAACATCGGCGCGCCGATCACCGGCAGGCGGAGGCGGTGGAACTGTTGCGGCAATGGCATGGCGTGGCTTTCTCGGTGCGGGCCGCCACGGTGCGGCGGCCGGGGGGGCGGCGTCAACCGACGGCACCGTTTCGTTGTGGGATGCTGCTGCATGGCCTAGATACGAGCCGGAAGGGTGGCGCCGCCGTGGCCGGTCACCGGCGGAAGGATTGGCAGGCGATGCTGACGGGTGAGCAGATCAAGGCGGCGCGGGCGATGCTGCGGCTGGACCAGCGGCAGTTTGCAGCACTGGTGGGCGCCGCGGTCACCATGGTGCAGCGGCTGGAACGGGCCCGCGGGCCGGTGATCGCCAGCACCGCGGTGCTGGATACGCTGCGGCGGACGCTGGAGGATGCCGGGGTGATCTTCATCGATGCCGGCGAGGTTTCCGCTGCCGGCGGGCCGGGCGTGCGGCTGCGCGGCGTGCCGGTGGCGCGCGACGTGATCATGGACCTGGAGATGTCCGCCGAGGGGCGCGAGCCGGTGCCCCGCACGGCGGCCGCCCGGCCCCCGGCGCGCAGCAAGGTCTGAGCCGCTGCTGCCGGAAGCGGCCAATCCGAAGGGAATTGCCATGCAGGTTGAGACCACGATTTCCGGCGCCGTTGCCACGGTGACGCTGAACCGGCCGGAGAAGATGAACGCGCTGACCAGGGAGATGCGCGAGGCGCTGATCGCGGCGTTCCAGTCATTGCGCTTCAACGACGATGTCCGCGCGGTGGTGCTGGCCGGCAGCGGGGCGGATTTCTGCGCCGGGGCGGATATCGACCGGATGGCCGAGGATGATTTGCGCGCGCGGCGCGACCGGCTGCAGGGGCTCAGCCAGACCTATATGCGCATCCTGCATGCGCTGGAGAAGCCGGTGATCGCGGCGGTGCGCGGGCATGCGGTGGGGATCGGGCTGTCGCTGGTGCTGGGCTGCGACATCGTGCTGGCCAGCGACACGGCGCGGCTCGGGGCGACGTTCCGGCGGATCGGCTATGCCCCCGATGGCGGCGGCATCTGGTTCCTGGCGCGGCGGCTGCCGATGAACATCGCCAAGGAGCTGGTGTTCACCGGGCGGGTGTTCGATGCCGCGGAGGGGCAGCGGCTGGGGCTGGTGAACCACGTGATCCCCGACGGCGAGCTTGACGCGCGGGCGGCGGCGATGGCGGCCGAGATGGCGCAGGGGCCGACCTTTGCGCTGGGGCTGTCCAAGAAGCTGTTCCATGTCGCGGCCGGGCCGAGCCTGGAGGATTTCCTGGAATACGAGGCCTTTGTGCAGCCGACGCTGGGAGCGAGCAGGGATCACAAGGAGGGGGTGGCGGCGTTTCGGGAGAAGCGGCGGCCGAAGTTCACCGGCAGGTGACGGGAGGGGGGGAGGTTCAAAGGCGGATGGGCGGTTCTACTGGCGCTTTCCGGAGGCGGCCCAGCTGACGGCGGCGATGACCACGGCGCCGCCGAGCAGGGTCATGGCGCCGGGGTTCTCGGCGAAGGCGATCCAGACCCAGATCGGGGCAAGGACGGCTTCGAGCACCGAGATCAGGCCGGCATCGGCGGAGGGGATCAGGCGCACGCCGGTGGTGAACATGATCAGGGCGAGGCCCATCTGGACCACGCCGAAGACCGCCAGCACCGCCATGTCGTGCGGGGCGACGGTGAAGCTGGCCATCGGCGCGCTGACCGCGGCGACGACGAGGACGCCGAGCAGGGTGGCCTCGGTGGTGGGCACGTCGTGGCGGATTCGGGCGAGGACGACGGTCAGGGCGTAGGTGAGGCCCATGGCGGCGGAGATGATGTTGCCCCAGAGCCGGCCGATATCGGCGGATTGGACGACGATCAGCCCGACGCCGCACAGGGTCAGGGCGATGGCGATGGCGGTGCGGCGGGCGACGCGCTCGCGCAGCAACAGCCAGGCGAGGACGGCGGCGAAGAGCGGGGCGGCGGCCTGGAAGACCAGCACGGCGGCGACCGTGGTCAGCGCCAGGGCGTTGATGAAGCAGATCATCGAAGCGGCGAAGCACAGGCCCATGGCGATGCCGACGCCGCCGAGGCGGGCGAAGCCGGCGAACATGGCGCGGCCATCGCGCGCGGCGAGGTAGGCGAACAGGGCGCCGGCGGCGAAGAGCGAGCGCCAGAACAGGGTGGTCCAGGGATCGACCGTGACCCAGCGGGCGAGCACGCCGGCGATGCTCCAGACCACGATGGCGCCGGTGACCAGCAGCGCGCCGCGGCGGTAGTCGCTGGCGGAGACGGGGAGCGCGGCGGAGGACATGGCGTTCACATGGTCGGGGAGGGTGTGGTGGACGGTCTGAGGGCGGCGGTCAAGGGAGGGTCGGCGGAGGGTAGTGGAGTTATCACGATATCGTTATGAAAATAGGCGTGCGGGTGCGATCCCGCCAGGGGGGGTGTCAGGGCCAGGGGGGTGTCAGGGACTGATGGGGTGCTGGCTGACGGGTGGCGCGCGGGCGGGGTGGGGTGGCGGGGGTGCAGCGAAGCCGCGGTGTGGCGTGGGGATGGGGGGCGTGCGGGATGCGGCGCGGGTGATGGCCGGGGCGCGCGATGCGGGCATGGGGGCGCCGGGCGGCGCGATCGCGCGGCGCGGCGACTCGGATGCATGGGGACGGGGCGCGTGAGAGCGGGTCTGGCGGCGGGGGGTGGTGTGCCGAGCGGGGGCACGGAGCGGCGGCGGGGGGAGTTGGCCGGACTGCCAGAGTTGGATCATCGCTTCCAGGCGGCCGAGGAGGCGGGCGAGGATGGCGATGATCAGGGCGTGCAGGGCGTCGGGCAGCCAAGCGGGTGCCTGGTCCGCCGAGATGGCGGAGCGCAGGCCGGCGATCTGCTGGTTGAGGGTGGGCGGGTGCGATAACATTTGGAGGGAGTCTATCTAACTTTGTTGTTCGCGGCAAGGGGAAATTTGGGTGGGGTGGCGGCCCCCCTCCGGCTCCCCCCGCAAAGCACGGGGGGAGAGAAGAAAAATATTGTGAAGTTTTTTTGCTTCTTTTTGTTCACAAAAAGAAGACCCTGTTCTGTCCTTCGTCTCAGCGCCAGGGCTCGATCAGCACCTTGGCGTGGGTTTCCGGGCTGGCGAGGTCGGCGAAGGCCTGGCGGACGCCGTCCAGGCCGACGCGGCCGGTGATGAGCGGGGTGACGTCCAGGCGGCCGTCGGCGATGTAGGCCAGGGTGTCGGCGAATTCGGCGGCGGTGTAGGCGAGGACGAATTGCAGGTCGAGTTGCTTGACGATGCCGAAGAAGGGTTCGAGCGTGTCGGTCTGCATGCAGACGCCGACGACGACGATGCGGGCGGCGGCGGGGGCGCCCTCCATGATCTGGCCGAGCACGCCGGGCACGCCGACACATTCGAAGATCACCGCCGGGCGGCGTTTCGGGCCGGTGGCGAAGAGGGCGGCGTAGCGGCTGGGGTCGAAACCCGGCGGGGTGATGGAATCGGCCAAGGTGGCGTAGGGCGAGGCGGCGGCGGGGTCGATGGCGATGTCGGCACCCATGCGGCGGGCCAGGGTGCGGCGGGCGGGGGAGTAGTCGGACGCGATGATCGGGCCGGCGCCGCGCAGTTTCAGGGCGG
>JADLHF010000139.1 GCA_020848935.1 Acetobacteraceae bacterium | reverse complement strand
TAGGGAATAGGGGAGGAAGAATCTTCTTTTTCAGAAGAAAAAGAAGCAAAAAGACCTTTTGTTCACTCGTCTTGCCGTGGCATTTCATGATGGTGCCGGCTCGGCGCGCATCAGCCGGTGCAGGGTGATCTCCGGCGGGCAGTTGAAGCGCGCGGGCACCACCGAGGTGCCGAGGCCCACCGAGGTGTAGCCGTGCAGGGTGCGGTAGCGCCATGGGCCGGCGCCGAGCCGGCGGGGCAGGTCTGAATCCAGCGTGATCGGCACGCCGCCGGGCAGGCAGATCTGGCCGCCATGGGTATGGCCGGCAAGCAGCAGGTCGAAGCCGGCGTGCGCGGCCTGGCGGTAGATTTCCGGGGTATGCGACAGCAACACGGCGAAGCCGCCTTCGGGGATGGTGTCGGCCACCTTCTCGATGCTGTCGGCGCGGTAGAAATGGGCGTCGTCGATGCCGGCCAGGTCGATTCGCGCGCCGTCGCGCAGGATCGGGATGGTTTCGTTCATCAGGACCCGCACGCCCATTTCCTCCAGCCCCGGCAGCATGCGCACGGTATCGTGGTTGCCGAGCACGGCATGGACGGGCGCGCGCAGGCTGGCGATCAACGGCGCCATGGCGTGCAGCGAGGCGGCGAACGGGCCGTGCGTGCGGCCACGGAAATCGCCGGTCAGCACGCAGAGGTCGTAGTGCAGGCCGGCGATCAGGCTGGTGGCGCGGGCCAGTGCCGGGCCGCTCATGTCGGCATGCAGGTCGCTGAGGTGCAGGATGGTGAAGCCGTTGAAGGCGGGGGGCAGGCGCCGGGAATGCAGGGTGTTCTGGCGCAGCCGTACCGCCGCCGCGTTGCGCTGGCCGCGGCCCCAGGTCAGCGAGAGGCGCAGCACGAGGCGGATCAGTCCGTGCAGCGCGAACCAGTTCTCGGGGTGCAGGAAGGTGCGGCCGTGGCCGAAGGCGTCGGCTTCGTGGTCGTGTTCCAGGCCCAGGCGCTGGCGGGCATGGGCGCGGCCGAGCCGCTGTTCCAGGC
The DNA here is from genome assembly GCA_020848935.1 of Acetobacteraceae bacterium. Lineage (GTDB taxonomy): Bacteria > Pseudomonadota > Alphaproteobacteria > Acetobacterales > Acetobacteraceae > CAMDGX01. The sequence continues at coordinate 34,537 of JADLHF010000139.1, read as the reverse complement.
GGTGGCGAATGTCGTGGTCCATCAGGCCGCCGGGTCCGCCGCCTTGGCTTCGCGCGCCAGCGCCTGGCGCAGCGTCTGCTCGCTGACCCAGCGTTCGCCGACGGTGGCGAACATCCGGCGCAACCGCGCCTCGCGCTTCGTGCCGGTGGCGGCGCAGAGTGCTGCGAGCGCGGCCGGCGGATGGGCGCCGACCGCCAGAACCCCCAGCCCGTAGCCGTGCGTGAAGGCGAACGAGGGGTGCCGGTGGCGGAGTTCGTCCCACAGGCGCCAGACCTCGAAGCCCGGTTCGCGCATTTCGGTGTCGTGCAGCAGCACCACCCCGCGGTCCGAGAGGGCGGGCCGCCAGGTGTCGAAATCGTGGCGCACCGCGGGGTAGTCGTGCAGCCCGTCGATATGCAGCAGGTCGATGGTGCCGGCGCCGAACATGCCCCGCGCGGTGTCGAAATCGGCGCGCACCAGGCGCGAGAAATGCGCGTGGCGGGCGTCGTGCCAGTCGCGCAGTTCGCGATACACCGCCGCGCCGTAGTGCCCGGCCTGAAGATCGCCGCGCCAGGTATCCACCGCAACGCAGCGCGTGGTCAGGCCGCCTTCGGCCACCGCGCGGCAGAACGCGGCGTAGGAGACGCCGGAATGTGTGCCCAGCTCCACCAGCACCCGAGGGTGGGTGGCGGCAACCAGCCAGTGGGCGAAGGGCACATGGCCCCACCAGGCGCTATCGGTCCCCAGCCGGTCGGGTTCCCAGAAGACCGGGTCGAGATGCTCGGGCAGCAGCGGGGGGGAGGCAGGCATGGCGCACCCTACTTGATCGCCGCCGCTGCCAGCAATCACACCCGCCCGCGCAGCCAGGCGGCCAGCACGGCGAGGCGATCGCCCAGCAGGCGGCCACCCGGCGGTTGGGCGGCGGGGGTGGCGCGGGCGAGGTCGCGGCGGGCCAGCACGGCGGGCAATGCGGCGGCGATCACGGCGCGGGGCAGGGCGGTGCGCCTTCCAGCCAGGGCGGCCCGCCCTTCGGCGGCCAGTTCGCCCAGCGCCGCCCGCAGCTTCTCGGCCCCGCGCCCGGCGGTGATGTCGTGCACGGTCAGGCCGTGCGCGCCCAGCACGTCCTGCGGCAGCAGCACCCGCCCGGCGCGGGCCAGGGCGGGCAGGTTGCGCAACTGCCCGGCCAGCGCGTGTGCGGCGCCCAGATGCCGCAGCCGGGCCAGCATGGCCGCATCGGCGCCCAGCGCCCGGCCGGCCGCGGCCATCGCCGCACCGCCGGTGGCGGCGAGATAGGCGTGCCAGGCGGCGCGGTCGGGGATGGCCGGCTCGGCCTCGGCCTCCCGCCCGTCGATCATCGCCAGCAGGTCGGCCGGCAGCAGCAGCCCCTGGGCGATGGCGGCGGCCAGCGGGGTGGCCACCTCATGGCGCCGGGCGGCGCCCTGAACCACCTCGCGCCACCATTGCAGGCGGATCAGCGCCAGCATCGGCTCGCTGACCACCTCGCGCGCGCGGGCCAGCTCGTGGTTGAAAGCATAGAGCGTGAACAGCACCTCGCGCCGCGCGGCGGGGGCGAACAGGGCGGTGAGGAAGCGGTCGGGGTCGTGGCGCCGCACCAGCGCGGCGACGGGCGATAGTGCGGCAGGGGGTGACAGGGTGGCGGGCCGGCTCATGCACCGCCAGATGCCGCGTCAAAGCCAGGGCCGCAAGCTTGACCTGGGCGCGGTGCGACCATAGCTACGAAGGGCGTCCTCATTCGCAAAACAATTCCGGAGAACGGCTTCATGGCATTCACACTCCCCGCCCTCCCCTATACCACCGCCGCCCTGGCCGCGAAGGGAATGTGCCAGGAAACCCTGGAACTGCACCACGGCAAGCACCACCAGGCCTATGTCACCGCGCTGAACGGCTTCGTCGAGAAGGACGCCGCCCTGCAGGGCAAGTCGCTGGACGAGATCGTCAAGCTGGCCCACGGCAACGCCGCGATGGCCCCGGTGTTCAACAATGCCGGCCAGCATTGGAACCACATCCTGTTCTGGCAGAACATGTCGGCCACCGGCGGCGGCATCCCCGGCAAGCTGGAAGCCAAGCTGGTGGCCGATTTCGGCAGCGTGCAGGCCTTCAAGGACGCCTTCAAGACGGCGGCCACCACCCAGTTCGGCAGCGGCTGGGCCTGGCTGGTGATGGGCGCCGACGGCAAGCTGAAATGCACCAAGACGCCGAACGGCTCCAACCCGCTGGCCACCGGCGAGGGCAAGGCCCTGCTGGGCTGCGACGTGTGGGAGCACAGCTACTACCTGGACTTCCGCAACCGCCGCCCGGACTACGTGCAGAACTGGCTGGACAACCTGGCCAATTACGAGGCGATTTCGATCTGATCGATCGGACCGGCAGCACGGAAAGGGCCCCGCAAGGGGCCCTTTTTCGTGGCCGGACCAGGGATGGACGTCAGCTTGGCCCACCGAGCAGTTGTCGCACCGAGATGTCCTCGTCGAGATCGGGCCAGTGAATGCCACGCCCGGCGCCGATCAGGCGCCATCGGCCGCGCTGTTCGCTGGTGGCATCGCGCAGGCGCGCAAACCATTCCAGCGGGGCTGCAACCTCGCGCCCATCCGAGAGTACCACGCGTAGCATCGCGCCATCGACCTCAACAGCCGCGGCAGTTGCGTCAAGCTTCGCCGTTGAAATGCTCATCCCATGCCTCCAGGAAGGCCGCGCGATTCTCCAGCACCAGCATACGCAACCGGCTCAACTCATGCGATCGAAAGCCGAACGACTCCACCAATTGCACCGGGGAAAGCCAGAACTTTGCCACACGATCCCCATGTTCGATGTGGACATGCGGCGGTTCGTTGCCCTCAAGGCTGTAGAAGAAGAAGCGATGCCCCGAAATCCTCGGGATCGTGGGCATCGTGCAGGCCGGCCTGGGCGTGTCAGCCCTTCTGCACCACCTTGCTGTCATTCGCCGGCTTGGGATCGCCCAGCACCGAGGTGATCGTCTCGCGCAGCACCTTCACCCGCACATTCGGCGCGATCTCCACCTCGATCTCGTTGCTCCCCTCGGTGGTCTTCTGCACCACGCCGACAATCCCGCCGCCGGTCAGCACCCGGTCGTTGCGCTTCAGCGCCGCCAGCTTGGCTTTCAGCTTCTTCGCCTGCTGCTGCTGTGGGCGGATCAACAGGAAGTAGAACACGGCGAAGATCAGCAGGATCGGCAGGAACTGCCCGGCAGAGGCGACGAAGCCGCCCAAATCCTGGGCGTAGGCCGGTGAGATCAGCATGAATGGGGGTTCCGGGTTGCGGTGGTTCGCCGCGGACCATAGTTTCCGCGCCCTCTACGTCAAGCACGATCGGATTGCCCTGTCATGGACCAGCGCCTGCCCGAAGCCGCCCTCCTCGAATCCCTGGGCCGCATCGCCGACGCCCTGGACCGCCTCGCCCCCCCACCGTCGCCGGCGCCCGACCTCACCCTGGCCGATGCCTTCGCCTGGCAGCCCGAAACCGGCGAGCTCCGCCCGGTCACCCGGGTCAGCCGGGTCGATATCGACCTGCTCCGCGGCGTGGAGAGCCAAAAGGCGCTGGTGCTGGAGAACACGGCCCGCTTCGCCGCCGGCCTGCCGGCCAACAACGCCATGCTCTGGGGCGCCCGCGGCATGGGCAAGTCCTCGCTGGTCAAGGCCGTGCACGCCCGCATCAACGCCGAACATCCCGCCAGCCTGGTCCTGATCGAAATCCATCGCGAGGACATCGCCACCCTGCCGGACCTGCTCGCCCTGCTGCGCGGGCCGGACCTGCGCGGTGCCGACCGCCGCTGCCTGATCTACTGCGACGACCTCTCCTTCGAAAAGGAGGACGCCGACTACAAGGCGCTGAAATCCGTGCTCGACGGCGGCATCGAGGGCCGGCCCGCCAACGTGCTGTTCTACGCCACCTCCAACCGCCGCCACCTGATGCCGCGCGACATGATCGAGAACGAACGCTCCACCGCCATCCACGCCAGCGAAGCGACCGAGGAAAAAGTCTCGCTGTCCGACCGCTTCGGCCTGTGGATCGGCTTCTACAACTGCGACCAGGATACCTTCTTCGCCATGATCGACGGCTACGCCACCGCCCTCAACCTGCCCATCACCCCCGAAGCCCTGCACGCCGCCGCCGTCGAATGGAGCGTCACCCGCGGCGCCCGCTCGGGCCGCGTCGCCTGGCAATTCATCCAGGATATGGCCGGGCGCCTGGGAGTCGCAGGATAAGGCAAGAAAAGACTCTTCTTTTTGTGAACAAAAAGAAGCAAAAAAACTTCATCCATTAAGAAAAACCCCCGCTCCCCACCCCCTCGCAACGCCCCGGCCATCGCCCGTCCCACCACGGCAGCACCCCGCCCGCCCGCCGCACCGCCGTGCGGTGCGCGCCGCGCCATGGCCCGCATCCGTCCATCCCGCCCGTAGCCGGCCCGCGCATCCCGCATCCGCGCACCGCCACCTTCCCGCGCGCGCCCAGCCAGGCGCCCGCCTTCACCCCCCAAATCACCCCGGCATGCTCCGCACCCGCCCACCCGGCGCGCGCGCCTCCGCCCTCAAGCCGTCCAGCCTGTCGCACGCGTCCCGGCGGGCACGTCTTTTCGTGTTCTTATTGTTACGATATCAAAATAATATCCCACCACCAGCCCCACACTGCCGTGCAGCCCGCCTCAACCGGCCAGCGCCGACAACACATGGCGCGCCATGGCGGGGTCGATCGTCATCTCGCGATCCAGCAGCGCCGTATCATACTCGGTGGCCGGCGCCGTGAATGCCCAATGGAATGCGTGCCCCGACAGGCAGGCGAGGTCCCAGAAGAACGGGTCGCAGTTGCCGCCCTCGAACATCGCCACCCTCCCGCCGGGCGCCATCAGGCAGATCGAGGTCAGCGCCGCCCCCATCGGCCCCGCCACCACCCCCGCCCCGGCGAACAGCGCGACCTGCGCGCCGAACGGCATCCCCGACGGTTCCACCACGCGATAGCCAAGCTGCTCCGCGATCGCCGCGATGGCGTGCGCATTGGTGACCCGCCGCCGCGCGCCGTCGGGCCGCGCCACATAAAGCCGCGCGCCGCACGCCTGCACCGGCACCGCCGCGCGCAACCGTTCGGCCAGCCGCCGCAGCGTCGGCGACTTGCGATACTCATGCCGCGCGACCGAAGAAACCCAGTGCAAGGCGGGCACGCGCATGATCGACCCCGCCGGGCACGGCATGAACGCCGCCTCCAGCCCCAGCTCCGCCAGCGCGAAGCCAATCATCGGGCGCAGCGTCTCCGCCTCCGCCGGCAGCGCCAGCCGCATCCGGCGGATGCCCGCCGCCTCCAGGTGCAGCAATCGCGGCAGCGACTCGACCAGGACGTGGCCGTAGTTCATGCAGGCCTCGTTGAAGATCGCCACCACCGGCGGGCCGGCCTCGGCGATCGTCTCCAAATCCCCGCGGGCGATGCGTGCCAGCTGCGCGTGATGGTGGGCCACCACCGCCTCGGTGACCCGCATGTTGGCGTAGCTTTCCGCCACCGCCGTCGTGTCGCTTGCCAGCACCTGCTTGCCGTCCAGCAGAAAGGCATCGCGGTACAGCATCACCGCCTCGGCCGGGCATGCCACATCGCCTCGCGCCAGCAGAGAGTTGAACCACCGGTCCCGCTTCGGACTGGCGCAGCGATACCCGTGCAGCGTCGGCGGTGTGCTGGGATAGCGGCCTTCGGGCACGATGTGCAGCATCTGCGCCCCGGCGACGCCGGCATAGGGCGCCAGGCGGATCGTCGGTTTGCCGGGCCGCGGCGCGGCGTCGAAGATCGGCCCGACGGTCATGGCCGGAACCGCATCATCGCCTTCCCGTCGCTCACCCGGCCAGCGCCCGCTCCTCGGCCTCCAGCGCCAGGCGGCACACGGCGAAACAGTGGCTCTGCGTCATCGCCGTCTCGGTCCGGTCGCGCAGATCGGCGGCGAACGCACGGAACGTGCCCACCTTCTGGCCGGCGCAGGCGATGTACTCGGTCTTGGCATTGTTGGTCAGGAACAGGTGCTGCCCGCCGTCGCGGCCGAGCAGGTCGAGGTTCTTGCGCAGCTCGATGAACCCCTCGGTGCCCCAGATGAAGGCCCGCCCGTCGCCCCAGTCGGCCAGGCCGTCCGGCGTGAACCAGTGCATCTGCATCGTCGCGGTGCAGACGTCGTTGCGCAGGATCATCTCACCCCAATCCTGGAAATCCGCCACCGGCGTGCGCTCCGGCGCCACGCTGCGGATGGCGGCATGAACGATCTCGGCCTCCTCGCGCCCGGTCAGGTGCAGGAAGGAGTCGATCTGGTGGCAGCCGATATCAACCAGGATCGAGCCGTTGGTGCGGGCATCCCAGAACCAGTCCGGCCGGGTCTGGCGGTTCATGCGATGCGGCGACATGCCGGTGGTGGAGACCAGCCGGCCGATCGCGCCGGCCTGGACCAGTTCCCGCGCCCGGGCGCTGGCCGGGGACGCCCAGCGGTCGCCGAAGGCCACGGTGAACTTGCGCCGCGTCTCGGCCACCGCCGCCTGCACCGCCGCCAGGTCGGCCCGCGTCGTGATCCCCGGCTTGTCGGCCAGCACGTCCTTGCCGCGGCGCATCGCCTCGATGGCGAGTGCCGCGCGCTCGCTGGGAATGGCCGCGGTGACGACCAGGCCGATGCCCTGGTCATCCATCAGCCGCTCGCGCTCGGCCACTTCCGGCAGATGGGGGAAGCGCCTGCGGAATCCCTCCAGCACGTGCGGGTTGGTGGTGACGTTCCACCAGCCGGCGCACTCCAGGCCGGCATCGATCAGATACTGCGTGAGTTCATAGACATGGCGGTGATCGATGCCGATCACGGCGAAGCGCTGGGTCATGGCGGGGCCTTCCGAGGATGGGCGATGCTAGCCGTGGCATCCCGGGGCATCACGGAGAAATTTCCGTCCTCGGTTGTCCATCGCGCCGCGTGCACCATTATAGTGGGACGATGACACAGGACGATGACCCCCCACAGGTTCCGGATTGGGAAATCCCCACCAATCTCCAGCCGGATCCGGAAGACTACGGCTTCGATCTTGAGCGCACGCTCAAGTCGGTGGTCGGGCTGCGCGCCAACGTTCCGTCCGACGCCTACACCGCCGGCACGCTGGGCACCGATCGCGTCGGCAACGGCGTGGTGATCCGCGAGGATGGGCTGGTATTGACCATCGGCTACCTGATCACCGAGGCCGAGACCGTCTGGCTGATCACCAATGACGGCCGCGCGGTGCCCGGCCATGCGCTGGCGTTCGACCAGATCAGCGGCTTCGGCCTGGTCCAGGCGCTCGGCCGGCTGGGGCTGCCGGCGATCGAGCTGGGCGACTCCGATGCGCTGGCGGTCGGTGCCGAGGCGGTGATGGCCGCCGGCGGCGGGCGCGCGCATGCCATCGAGGCCAAGGTGGTGGGCCGCCAGGAATTCGCCGGCTACTGGGAATACCTGCTGGACAACGCGATCTTCACCGCCCCGGCCCATCCGTTCTGGTCCGGCTCGGCGCTGATCGGGCGGGACGGCAAGCTGCTGGGCACCGGCTCGCTGATCCTGCAGCAGGGCGACGGCAAGCGGCGGATGGACATGAACATGATCGTGCCGGTGGCCGATCTGCGCCCGGTGCTGGACGACCTGCTGAACTACGGCCGGGTCCGCAAGCCGCCGCGGCCCTGGCTGGGGCTGTATGCGATGGAGGGCGATGGCGGGCTGGTGGTGGGCGGCGTGTCCGACCGCGGACCGGCGGCCAAGGCCGGGGTGCAGCAGGGCGACCGTATCCTGGGCCTGGGCGATGACGAGGTGAGCGACCTCGGCTCGCTGTGGCGCAAGCTGTGGGCGGCGGGGCCGGCCGGCACGCCGGTGACGCTGAAGATCAACCGCGACGGCACCAGGATGACCGTGCGGGTAATGTCCGCCGATCGCACCAGCTTCCTGCGCGCGCCAAGGCTGCATTGAACGAAAGTTTTTTGGATTTTTTCTCAAAAAAGAACACACTTCCTTGCCTTACGTCGCCTCCGCCAACTCCCCCACCGTGATCGGCTTCAACGGCGGCCGCACCCGCGCATGGCCGACGTCCCCAGGCGGACGCCCGAGCGCGGCGGCCAGCACGGTGGTAACGGTGGTGCCGCACATCCGCCCCTGGCAGGGCCCCATGCCGGCGCGGGTGAAGCTTTTTGCCTGGTTGGGTCCCTGGCAGCCCATGGCCACGGCGGCGCGCAGGTCGGCGGCGGTGACCTCCTCGCAGCGGCAGACGGTCACGCTGTCGTCCGGCACCAGGGCGATGGGGCGGTAGCGGCGATCGAGGAAGGGGCGGATGGCCAGGTGGCGCGCCAGGGCACGGCGGTCAGCAGCGGCGAGCCGGTCGCGGCCGGCTTCGTCCAGCCGGCCGAGGCGGCGCAGGATATCGGCCGCCGCGATCCGGCCCTGATGCACCGCGGCCGCGGCGCCGCCGATGCCCCCGGCGTCGCCGGCCACCAGCAGGCCGGGCACTGTGGCACTGCCCCATGCGTCCAGAACCGGGTGGAAACAGGCCTGCGCGGCGTCCCAGCGATGGGTGCAGCCGGCGACGCGGGCGGCATGCTGGGCGGGGATGACGCCGTCGTGCAAGGCGACCAGGTTTGCTGCAATTTCGGTGTCTTGCCCGCCGCTATGAAAGCGAACACCGGCAACCGCATCGCCTCCCAGCAGGCGCAGCCTGGTCACGCCGCGATACCAGGGAATGCCGGCGGCGCGGATCGTGCCCTGCAACAGCAGCCCCTTGTGCAGGTACGGCAGGGCCGCCGGGCGCAGCAGGCGCAGGGCGGGCCAGACATCGGCGGGGCGGGCGGCGTCCAGGATCGCCGCGGGCGGTGCCCCGGCGGCGATGCACTGGGTGGCGAGCTGATAGAGCAGCGGACCCTGGCCGGCCAGCACCAGGCCTTGCGGCAGCAGGTTGGCGGATTTCAGCAGGATCTGCACGCCGCCGGCCCCCATCGCGCCGGGCAGGGTCCAGCCGGGGATCGGCACCGGGCGTTCCATGGCGCCGACCGCCAGCAGCACGGTGCGGCCCCGCAGATGGCCGGCGCCGTCGGCCGGGGTGGTCCAGACGTCCAGCTCGGGCGTGATGTTCCACACCGACTGGCCGGGCCGGTAGCTGGCGCCGCTGGCCCGGAATTCGGCCACGGCGGCAGCCCCCGCGGCGTATTCGCCGCCGAGAACGGCGCGCAGCCCGGCATCCGCCGCTTCGATGCCGCGCCAGATCTGGCCGCCTGGAGCGGGCTGTTCGTCGAGCACAACGACATCGGCGCCATGCCGGGCCAGCAGCGAGGCGGCCGCCATGCCGGCGGGGCCGGCGCCGACGATTACGCAGTCATGCGTCATGGCCGGGGGCCGTACATGCGGCGAACGGCCATGCCCTCGGCCACCGTCACCTGGCAGGCCTGGCGGTTGGCCTGGCCGTCGATATCCACCAGGCAGTCGAAGCACACGCCCATCAGGCACCACGGGCCGCGCGGCGCGCCGGTGGCCGGGGTGGTGCGGAACTGCGTGATCCCCGCCGCGAGCAGGGCCGCGGCGACGCTATCGCCGGCTTTGGCTTCAAGGGGTTGGCCCTCGAAGATGAAGCGACAGATCGCCCGGGGATCGTCACGCCGGCTGAACATGGAACCTCGCGGCGCTGAACGGGGCCAGCGATTCCGGCAGGGCACCGGCCAGGATGGCGGGCGCCAGGGCAAGCGCATGGGCGCCGGCCAGGGTGACGCCGGAATGGCAGGTGGCGGCGAAGGCGCCGGGATGGCGTTCGGATTGCTGGTAGATCGGGTGCCCGTCCGGCGTCATCACCCGCAGCGCGCCCCAGACGCGCACCACGCTGGCGTCGCGCAGATGCGGGAAGACGGCGAGATTGCGCGCGGCGATGTCGCGCAGCACCGGCACCAGGGTGCCGTTGTCGAAACCGACCTCCTCATGGCTGTCGCCCATCATCACGCCGCCCTCCTCGGTCTGGCGGATGACGTGGGTGGCGTGGTCGAGGAACGGGCGCAGCCGCTCGGTGACGACGATCTGGCCGCGCAGCGGGGAGACCGGCATCGCCAGCCCGACCATCGGCGCGAGGTCGCGGCTGCCGAGCCCGGCGGCGATGACCAGTTTCGCGCCGGTCAGCCGCTCGCCGCCGGCCTGCACGACGAAGCCCGGCGCTTGCGGGGTGATGGCGGTGACGGTCCGGTTGGGCAAATAGGCACCACCTGCCCCGGCCAGGGCATGATGCAGGGCGCGCAGCAGCTTCAGCGGGTTGGCGTGGCCATCGAGCGGGCAGAAGGTGGCGCCCACCACGCGGTCGCCCACCATCGGCACCAGCGCGCGGACCTCGGCGCGATCCAGCACGCGGGTGCCGATGCCGCCGCTTTCGTTGTGCATGCGCCTGGCCTGTTCGGCGCGGCTCTCCAGTTCTTCGTCCGACAGGCAGAACATCAGCCCGCCGGGCTGGCGCAGCGCGACGTCAACGCCGGTGCGCTCGGTCATGGCGTGCTGCAATTCGGGCCACAGCTCGGCGGAGCGTCGGGTCCAATGGGCATAGGGCGGCATCCCCGCCCCCTTGGTCTGCACCCAGACCAGGCCGAAATTGCCGCGCGCGGCGCGATGGGCCACGTCGCCCTCGTCCAGCAACGCCACGCTGGCACCGAGCCGCGCGGCGCCCCAGGCGATGGCACCCCCCACCAGCCCGCCGCCGATCACGATCAGGTCGTATGCCGCCATGGCGGCAGGCTGGCAGGCGGCGTGAGGTGGGTCAATCCAGGCGGGGTCCGCCTCGACAGCCGGGCGGGGCTGTGGCAGTTGCGGCCAATGCGGGTATTGCAGGTGATTGCCGGGGCGCGGGTGGGGGGAGCGGAAACCTTCGCCCAGGACGCCATTCTTGCCCTGCACGAGCGGGGGGTGGTGCAGACGGTGCTGACCCGGCCGTGGCCGGCGGCGCTGGCGCGCTATGGCAATGCCGGGGTGCCGGTGGAAACCATGGGCTTCTCGACCGCGGACCGGGTGCTGCGGCGCGGCGGTCGGATCGGCGCGCTGGCGCGCGCAATGGGCGCCGACCTGGTGCATGCCTGGATGCAGCGGGCCGCCTCGTTCATTCCCGCCGCCATGCCGTGCCCCGTGCTGGGCTGGTTCGGCGACTACTATGACTTGAAGTATTTTCGCAGGGCTGACAGCTATGTGGCTGTCACACCGGATATTCGCGATTACATTGTGCGCAGCGGTGCGCCGGTGGAACGCAGCTTCATGGTCAACACCTTCGGCACCATGCCGCCGGCCGCCCCGGTGACGCGGGCCAGCCTGGACACCGCCGAGGACGCGCTGGTGCTGCTGGTGCTGGCGCGGATGCATGCGGTGAAGGGCATCGACACCATGCTGCGCGCGCTGGCCGAAGTGCCCGGCGCGGTGCTGTGGCTGGCCGGCGACGGGCCGGCGCGCGGCGAGTACCAGGCCCTGGCGGCCAAGCTGGGGCTGATGGAGCGGGTGCGCTTCCTGGGCTGGCGCGATGACCGCCGGGCGTTGCTGGAGGCCTGTGACATCTGCGTGCTGCCGAGCCGCTACGAGCCGTTCGGCACGGTGATCGCCGAGGCCTGGGCGATGCGCCGCCCGCTGGTGGCCACCCGGGCGGATGGCGCGCGGCAATACGTCACCGACGGACAAACCGGGCTGCTGTGCCCGATCGACGACGCCGCGGCGCTCGCCGCCTGCCTGCGCCGGCTGCGCGACGATGCCCCATTGCGCGCCCGCCTGGCCGCCGCGGGAGAGGCGGCCTACCAGGCCGATTTCACCCGCGAGGTCGTCACGCAGCGGCTGCTGGCGTGCTATGGCGACGTGATCCGCCTGGGCCGGAAGGATCGCTGATGGGGGCGCTGCACATCACCCGGCTGGACCGCTACGTGTTCCGCCAGCTTTTCGTCGCCCTGCTGGCGGTGACGCTGGGGCTGGTGGCGCTGATCTGGCTGACCCAATCGCTGCGCTTTGTCGAACTGGTGGTCAACCGCGGCTTGTCCTTCACCGTGTTCCTGAAACTGACCGGGCTGCTGATTCCCGGCTTCGTGGCGGTGATCCTGCCGATCACCTGCTTCGTGGTGGTGCAGTTCGTCTATCAGCGGCTGGCCGGGGACCGCGAGTTGACGGTGATGCGCGCGGCCGGGCTGTCGCCGCTGGCGCTGGCGCGCCCGGCGCTGGCGGTGGTGGCGGTGACCATGGGGGTGCACTACGCGCTGAACCTGTGGCTGGTGCCGGCCAGCGCCAGTTCGTTCCGCGAATACCAGTGGGAGATCCGCAACCACATCGCCGCCTTCCTGTTGCAGGAGGGGGTGTTCACCACCGTGTCCGACGATCTGGTGGTCTATGTGCGGGCCAAGTCGGCCGACGGCACGCTGCGCGGCATCATGGTGGATGACGCGCGCGATCGTGCCCACCGCGCCACCATCCTGGCCGAAAGCGGGCGGCTGATGGAGGGCGCGACCGGCCCGCGGGTATTGCTGGAGAATGGCACCCGCCAGGAGATCGACGCCCGCACCGGCCAGCTGAACGTGCTGAGTTTCAAGGAAAACTTGGTGGACCTCTCGGCGCCGGCGCGCGAGGCCGGGGCACGGCTGCGCGATGCCGGCGAGATGGGGATCGCCGACCTGTTCAATCCGCCGGCGGGTGTGGTGAATCCGCGCGACATCCCGAAATGGCGGGTGGAGGGGCACAAGCGGCTGACAGCGCCGCTGAGCACCATGAGCTTCACCATGGTGGCGCTGCTGGCGGTGCTGGGGGGCGTGTTCCGCCGCCATGGCGGGCTGCTGCGGCCGTTCGTGGCGATCCTGAGCGTGGTGGCGCTGGTGGCGGTGGGGTTGGCGCTGGACAGCCTGGCGGTCCGCATGCCCGGGGTCATCCCGCTGCTGTGGCTGCGAAGCCTGTTGCCGGCGGCGATCTGTGCCGTGGTGCTGTTCGTGCCGACGCGCGGCGAGCGGGCGTTGGCCGGGCGCCGCGCTGCGCCGTTGGCGGCCGATGCCCGCTGAATTGCGGGTGGCTGGGCCGCGGGCGTTGCTGGTGGCGCGGCTGGACCGCGCCGCCGGATGGGCGGTGCTGGGCATCGCGCCGGGCATGCTGCACGCCTATGTGCTGGCCGAGGCGCTGATCGGGCTGATCGGCGCCGGGTTCCTGCTGCGCTGCGCGTTGCTGGGCGAATGGCGCTGGCTGCGGCAGGGCTGGGTGCCGTTCGCGCTGGCGTGGTGGGGCTGGGCGGTGTTCTGCTCGCTGCCCGGCATCGGCCAGGGCGGCGGGCGCTCGCTGGTGCAGGCATTGGTGGTGGGGCGCTATCTGCTGCTGGTGGCGGCGCTGGAGCGGCAGGTGCTGGCCGATCCCGCGGCGCGGCGCCGGCTGTGGGCGGTGCTGGCCGCGTGCGCGGCATGGATCGGGGCGTCCGCGGTGCTTCAGTTCGCCACCGGGCGCAACCTGGGCGGCTATCCGCGCTGGGGCGATGGCGAGTTGACCGGTCCGTTCCAGAAGCCGCGCGCCGGGGCGCCGCTGGCGCGGCTGTTGCCGGTGGTGCTGCTGCCGCCGATCGGGCGCGTGCTGGCCGGCGCCTTGGCCTGGTGGCGCATCGTCGCGGCGGCGGGCCTGGCGGCGCTGGGGCTGGCGGCGGTGGTGCTGATCGGCCAGCGCATGCCGGTCTTGCTGACCGTGCTGGGGCTGGTGGTGGCTGGCGCGTTCCTGCCGCGGCTGCGCCTGCCGGTGGCGGCGGCCCTGCTGCTGGGCGCCGGGCTGGTGGCGGCCACGGCGGTGGTGGCGCCGCCGACCTTCTATCGCCTGGTCACCAAGTTCACCACCCAGATGGAGAGTTTCCCCGAAAGCAATTACGGCCAGATCGCCGCGCGCGCCGTGGCGATCGCCGAGGACCATCCCTGGACCGGGCGCGGCTTCGACGGCTTCCGCAGCGGCTGTGCCGAGCGGCGCTACTGGCGCGGCTGGCACTACGCCAGCGATCCCACCGATGACGGGGGCGGCATGCTGGGGTGCAACCTGCATCCGCACAACGCCTATCTCCAGGCGGTGACCGATGCCGGGGTGCCCGGACTGGCGCTGTATGTCGCGATGGTGCTGGCCTGGGGCGCGCCGCTGATGCGCGGCCTGTGGCGCCGCCCGGCGCCGCTGCGCGTGGGGCTGTTCGCCAGCTTCGTGTTGGCGCAATGGCCGCTGGCGAGTTCGTCGAGCGCGTTCGCCATCGAGCTTGGCGGGTTGTCGTTCCTGTTGCTGGGGTTCGGGCTGGCGGTGGCGCGGGAGTGAAGCGCGTTCTTTTTTGAAAAAAAGAACCAAAAAACTTCCATTCACTGGAGGTGTGGCGCGCGAAGGTGCCACAATATGAAATATTGATGAAAGTCTTTTTGCTTCTTTTTCTACAGAAAAAGAAGTTCTTTCTTTTCTATGTTTGCTTCTTGAGCTCCCAACGAAACCAGGCAAAGCAGGGCAGCATGGCGAACATCAGCACGGCGCCGAACAGCAGCGGGGCGTTCGGGTTGGCGGTGGCATCGCGCAGGCGGCCGGCGATCCACGGGGCGATGGTCAGCCCGACATAGGAGCCGGCGCTGTACCAGCCGAACACCAGGGCGCGGGCGCCGGGCGGGGTGCCTTCGCCGACCTGGGCGGTCAGCGCGCCGGGCGGAATGGCGTACGCGATACCGAGCAGCACCAAGACCGCGACGGCACCGTCGGACGGGGCGACCGCCAGGAGCATGCCGCCAGTGGCCAGGATGCCGAGCACCACCGCGGCGGGGCGGCCGATCAGCCGGTCGGCGAGCAGTCCGCCGAACGGGGTGGCGGCGGCGAAGGCCCAGGTGACGATGCTGGCCAGCGCCGCGGCGGCGACCGCCGGCCGGCCGGAATCGGTCAGCATGGCGGGCAGGAAGCCGGCCATTACCGCGATGGCGGCGTTGTAGAGCGTCCAGTTGCCGCTGGCCGCCGCGATGAAGCGCCAGGAGACGCCGCGTTGCACGGCACCCGCCACGGCGGCCAGCGCCGGGGCGGCGTGGCCGACCAGGAAGGTGAGCGCGATGGCCAGCGCCACCGGCAGGCCCGACAGGCCCAGCACCCAGCGCCAGCCGAGCGCCGCGTCCACCGGGCCGAGGGCGACCAGGCTGAGCGCGAAGCCGGCCGGCCAGGAGACGATGACCATCGAGGTGGCGGTGGAGAGCATCGGCCCCGCGTATCGGTCGGTGGTCATCTTGATCACCAGCATCAGCATCACCACCCCGCCGCAGCCGGACAGCACGCGCCCGGCCAGCATTCCGGCGAAGCCGTCGGCCAGGGCGGCGGCCAGGGCGCCGGCGGCCATCAGCGCCATGGCGCCGCGCATCACCGGGCGGTCGCCGATGCGGCTGGCCAGCAGGCCGCCGGGCACGGTGAGGAAGATGCCGGGCACCATGTAGGCGCCGATCAGCATGCCGATCTCGGCATAGGACAGGCCGCGCTCGGCGATCAGCGAGGGGGCGGCGACGGCGGCGGCCTGGAGCTGGAAGGCGCCGGTGGCCCGGATCGCCATCAGGGCGAGGAGCGGGGTGAGCGGGGGGCGGGGCTGCATGGCCCAACTCTGGGCGCGGTGGCGGCGGGGCGGCAAGTCCGCCGGGGCGGGTTGCCGGCGGACCAATCGGCGGGGGATTCAGGCGCGGCGGCGCCAGCCCATCTCCCAGAAGGCTTCCTCCAGCCTGGTGGCGGCGGTGAAGGTGGCGAGCAGGTCGGGGTAGCGGGCCTCGCTGCCGCGCAGGGCGAACTGGCGGTCGAGGCTCTCGATGGCGGCGGCGGCGGCGGCGCGGTAGTCGTCACTGGCATAGGCAGCCATCCAGGCGGCATAGGGGTTGCCCTCCTGCCGCGTGGCGGGGTCGGCCAGCAGGCGCTCGACCACCTCGGCATAGCCGACCAGGCAGGGGATCAGTGCTGCGTCGAGGTCCAGCCCGTCGCCGGCCAGGCCGCGTTCCAGCACGAAGCGGGTATATGCGATGGTCTCCATGTCCTCCGGCTCAGCCTGCATCTGCGCCTCGGTCAGGCCCCAGCCGGCGCAGTAACTGATGTGCAGCGGCATCTCGGTATCGACGATGGCGGTGACCGCGGCGGCGGCGGCGCGCAGCCCGGCGAGGTCGGTGCTCTTGTATCCCGCCAGGGCATGGGCGCGGGCGAACTGGATCAGGAACAGGTAGTCCTGTTTCAGGTAGTGCTGGAAGGCGGGCTGCGGCAGCGTGGCGTCGCCGATGCCGAGCACGAAGGGGTGGCGGATGAAGCGCTCCCACGCCTCGCCGGTGTCGCGGCGCAGGCGGCCGAAGATGCCGTGATGGAGGGGAAGGGGCTGGGTCATGTCGTCGCTCCGCTGCTGGTCCGGCGAGTTTGGGCATATCGGCGGGCTTCGGCCAGCGACCAGAGGATGCCGGCGGCGCTGATGGCAGCCCCCAGCAGCACCATGGGGTCGAACGGCTCGGCGTAGAGCAGAACGCCGATGGTGGCGATGAAGGGGATGCGCAGGAAGTCGATCGGCACCACCAGGGTGGCGTCGCCGTAGCGCATGGCGTTGGTGAAGCAGACATGGGCGGACAGGCCGGTGACCAGCAGGGCGAGCAGCGGCAGCCAGGCGTCGGCCGGGATGCGCGGGAAGAACCACAGTTCGCCGCCCAGGGCGACGTTGGTGGCGAGATAGGCGGGCAGTTGCAGGATGTTCATCCAGAACAGGATGGTCAGCGTGGAGTTGCGGCCGGTGAGGAATTTCGTGGTGGTGATCTGAACCGAGAAGAACAGTGCTGCGGCCAGCACGATCAGGGCGGCGGGATTGAAGGCGGCGGCGCCCGGACGCAGGATCACCAGCACGCCGAGGAAGCCCAGCACCAGGGCGCCGATGCGCGCGCGGCTGATGCGCTCGCCCAGGAAGATGGTGGCCATCACCATCGTCCAGGCCGGGGTGGTGAATTCCAGCGCGAACACCGTGGCCAGCGGCAGCAGGGTGACGCCGAAGGCCCAGCAGGCCTGGCCGAAGAAGTGGAACAAGTTGCGCACCAGGTGGATGCGCAGCGGCGTGGGCGGGCCGATCCGGGCGCCGGCGACCAGGGCATAGGCGGCCAGCAGGGCGATGCCGCCGAGATTGCGCAGGGCGAGCACCTCCCACACCGTCAGCACGCGGGCCATCTCGCGGATGGCGACGGCCAGGGCGGAGAAGGACATCAGGGTGCCGGCCATCCACAGGACGACCCGGCGGAGATCGTGCATGGCTTGGCCCCCCAGGGGTTCCGGGTATCAGGCTTCGCCGGCAGCGTCACCGGCGGCCGATGCAACCTTGCCCCGCGCCGCCTTCGCGCTCGCGGCATTGCGCCCAGCTTGCGGCGGGGTTGACCTGGATTAAGGACCGGCGCGCCGGATTCTGGGCTATGCAGGGCCGCCGCAGGGGAAATCGATGACCGAGACCATCCAGATACCGCGGCCGCCCCGGGATGCGACTGCCCCGCGCCAGGCCGGCACGCTGCCGGCGCTGCCGCCGGCGCCGGCGCGTGGCTGGCGCCGGCTGGGTTGGCTGCTGGCGCTGGTTGTGCTGGCGGGCGCCGGGGCGGCGGGCTGGTGGCAATTCGCCCGGCCGCCGGTGCTGGTGCTGGCCGCGCCCTGGCGGGGGGCGGCGCTGGAGGCGGTGTATGCCACCGGGGTGGTGGAGGCGGTGGATTCGGCGCGGGTTGGCACCACCGTGGCCGCGCGGATCGTGACGCTGGCGGCCGACGAGGGCGATCGGGTGCGCGCCGGGCAGGTGATCGCCCAGCTCGACGATCGCCAGGCGCAGCAGCGGCTGTCGGACGCGCAGGCGCGGCTGGTGCTGGCCGAGCAGGAGCTGGCGCGCGACGAGACGCTGGCGGCACGGGCGATCCGCTCCCAGCAGCAAGTGCAGCGCAGCGAGCAGGTGCGCGACGCGGCGGTGGCGGCGGTGCAGATCGCCGCGCGCCAGCTGGAGGAATATCGCATCGCCAGCCCGCTGGACGGGGTCGTGATGAAGCGGCCGGTGCAGCCGGGCGAGACGGTGGCGGCCAACGCCACGCTGTTCGAGATCGCCTCGACCGTGGCGCTGAAGGTGGCGGCCGATGTGGACGAGCGCGACATCGCCCGCGTGCACATGGGCGCCAAGGTGGCGATCCGCGCCGAGGCGTTCCCGGGCAAGGCGATTGCCGCGACGGTGACCAATATCCGCGGGCGCGGCGACACGGCGACGCGGACCTTCCGGGTGGAGGCGGACCTGCCGCCCGATACCGGGATGCTGATCGGCATGACGGTGGATGTGAACCTGGTGGTGGCCGAGCGCGACGGCGCGCTGCTGGTGCCGCCCACCGCCGTGCGCCATGCGCCGCCGCGGGGCGGGCGGCCGGGGGCGGCGCATGTGTTCCGGGTGGTGGATGGCCATGCCCGGCTGACGCCGGTGGAACTGGGGGCCGCGGGGCCGGCGGCGATCGAGATCCGCGCCGGGCTGGCGGATGGCGCGGTGCTGGTGGCCGATCCGCCGGCGGGGCTGGCGGATGGCCAGGCGGTGGTGGGCCAGGCGCCCGGCGTTCCGCACGGATGATGCTGCCGCTGTCCATCGCGGCGGCGCATCTGCGCAGCCGGCGGCGGCAGACGCTGGTGTCGGTGCTGGGGGTGGCGCTGGGTGTTGGCGTGTTCATCGCGGTGACCGGCCTGATGGGCGGGTTCCAAAGCTATTTCCGCACCCAGATGATCGACAGCAATCCGCATGTGACGATCACCGACGAGGTGCGCCAGCCGGCGGCCCAGCCGCTGGCGATGCTGCATCCCCGGGCGGCGGTGGCGGTGGCGCGCATCCTGCCGCGCGATCCCGTGCGCGGGATCGCCAATGCCGGGGAGATCATGGCGGCCCTGGCGGCGATGCCGGGGGTGGCGGTGGCGCCGACGCTGCGCGGGCAGATGCTGCTGCGCCGGGCCGGGCGCGACTATGCGGTCAACGCCATCGGCATCGACCCGGTGCGGGAGAGCGCGGTCACCACGCTGTCGCGCGATATGCGCCAGGGCAGCCTGGAGGCGCTGGGCAGCCGGCCGGACGGCATCGTGATCGGGCTGGCGCTGGCCGATAAGATGGGGGCGGCGCTGGGCGACACGATCAGCGTGGCCACCAGCGCGGGCGGCGAGAGCGCGCTGCGCGTCGTGGGCATCTTCCGCACCGGGCTGGAGCAACTGGATACCGGCCAGGTCTATGTGGCGCTGAACCGCCAGCAATCGATGCAGGCGCGGCCGCGGGTGATCAACGAGATCCACGTCAAGCTGGCCGACATCTCCCGCTCCAGGGAGGTGGCGGCGCTGGCCGAGGGGCGCTGGGGCTACAAGGCGGCGCCCTGGGAGGAGACGTTCGCGCGCATCCTGGAGGTGTTCGTGCTGCAGAACGTGATCATCTATGGCAGCACCGGCTCGATCCTGCTGGTGGCGGGGTTCGGCATCTTCAACATCATCTCCACCGTGGTCAGCGAGAAGGCGCGCGACATCGCCATCATGCGCTCGATCGGCATGCCGCGGGGCAGCGTGGTGGCGACCTTCATCGTCGAGGGGATCGCCGTCGGCGTGATGGGGGTGGCGGCGGGGTGGCTGCTGGGCGGGGCGGGGGCGTCGGTGATCGAGACGTTTCCGGCGCCGGGCAGCACGGACGGGGAGGGCGGCACGCTGATGGTGCTGCAATCGCCCGCCACCTATGGGCTGGCGGCGGGGATTGCGCTGTTGTCGTCGGTGGTGGCGGCGTGGATTCCGGCGCGCAAGGCCGCGCGGACCGATCCGCTGGTGATCATCCGGGGGGCGACGTGACGGCCCATGACGTGATGGACGGCGAGGTGTTGCGCGCCGAGGGGTTGGGCCGGGTGTTGCAGGGCGCGGTGCCGGTGACGCTGGTGAGCGGGGTGACGCTGGGGTTCCGGCCGGCGAGCTTCAGCGTGATCACGGGGCCATCGGGTTCGGGCAAGTCGTCGCTGCTGTACCTGTTGGGGCTGCTGGATGTGCCGAGTTCGGGCGAGGTGCTGGTGGGCGGGGCGGCGACCTCGGGGCTGGACGATGCGGCGCGGACGCGGCTGCGGCTGGCGGTGTTCGGCTTCGTGTTCCAGTTCCACTTCCTGTTGCCGGAGTTCAGCGTGCTGGACAACGTGATGCTGCCGATGCGCCAGCTCGGCCGGCTGAAGGGCGTGGCGATGCGGGCGCGGGCGATGGCGCTGCTGGACTCGCTGGGGATGGCGGACCAGGCGCTGAAGAAGCCGGATGCCTTGTCGGGCGGGCAGCGGCAGCGCACGGCGGTGGCCCGCGCGCTGGCCAACGACCCGCAGGTGGTGCTGGCCGACGAGCCGACGGGCTCGCTGGACACGCGCAACGCGGCCGCCGTGTTCGCCGTGCTGGCCGGGCTGGCCGGCGAGGGGCGGACGGTGATCGCGGTGACCCATGACGAGGGGCTGGCGGCGATGGCGCAGCGGCGCATCCACCTGGTGGACGGGCGGGTGGTGCGCGACGGGCCGGTGGGGAATGCGGCGGTCAGGCGGTGATGTCGCGCAGGGCGCGGCCGACGGCGTCGATGGTCTGGTCGATGATGTCCTCGTCGTGTTCGGTGGAGAGGAACCAGGCGCCGCGTTCGAGCGCGCGGACGCCGTGCTTGACCAGGGCGGTGGTGAAGGCGACGTAGCGGGCGCGGTCGAAGACTTGCAGGTCGGACCAGTTGCGGGCGGGCTCGGTCATGCCGAGGGCGACGTGGAAGATGGTGGGGAAGCCGGCGACCACCACCGGGACCTTCGCCTTGGCGAATTCGGCGCGGATGCCGTCCATCAGGCGGGTGCCGCGTTTGTTCAGCAGCGCGAAGGTTTCCGGCTGGCGCAGGCGTTTGAGGGTGGCGACGGTGGCGGCCATGGTGATGGCCTGGCCGTTATAGGTGCCGCCGTGCATGACGCCCTTTGCCAGTTCGTCGAGCAGGGACGCCTTGCCGGCGATGGCGGCGACGGGGAAGCCGTTGGCGATGGCCTTGGCGAAGGTGGCGAGGTCGGGGGTGACGCCGAAATGCTGCTGGGCGCCGCCGGGGCCGACGCGGAAGCCGGTGATCACCTCGTCGAACACCAGGATGGTGCCGTGCTTCGTGCAGGCTTCGCGGGCGGCTTCGAGATAGCCGGGGGCGGGATGGATGGACCCCTGGTTGCACATCGCCGCCTCCATGATGACCATGGCGACGTCGCCCTTGGCCAGCCGGGCTTGCAGGGCGGCGGCGTCGTTCCAGGGCAGCACGGCGATGTCGATGGCGGCGTCGGCGATCTGGCCGCGGCTGCCGGCGACCGGGGCGGTGGCGCCGGGGGGCGGGGTGGTGGACCACAGCACGTTGTCGAACCAGCCGTGGTAGTGGCCGGCGAACTTCACCACCACGCGGCGGTCGGTGGCGGCGCGGGCGATGCGCAGCGCCGCCTGCACGGCTTCGGAGCCGGAAGAGCAGAAGCGCATCCGCTCGGCGCAGGGCACCATCTCGCAGACCAGTCGTGCGGCTTCGGCTTCGAGCCCGGACTGGCCGCCGTAGAGGATGCCGCGATCGAGCTGGGCCTTCACCGCGGCGATGACGTCTTGCGGGTTGTGGCCGAGGATCATCGGGCCCATCGAGAGGTAGTAGTCGATCAGGCGGTTGCCGTCGGCGTCGATCAGGGTGGCGCCCTCGCCGCGCTCCAGCACCAGGGGGGTGGGGGAGATGCCGAGGCGGAAATTCGAGGAGACGCCGCCGGCGAGGTATTTCGCGGCCTCGGCGATGCGGCGGCGGGATTCGTCGAAGGTCAGCTCGCGGTCGGGCAGCGCGTTGCGGCGGTCGGTGGTGGTGGAACCCGTCATCGTCATCTCCTCGGCACCTGGCGAAGCTCAAGCCGCTGGCGAAGCGGTGTCAAGCCATGGGCTGGAAGGAGGGGATTATTATTACGTAAACGTAATGAATTTGGCATGCTCTGCCGATCTCCCGGACGGGATTTTTTCAGCGGGTTGGATGGCGGTGGCCGGGGGGCGCGGGCTGGGGGGCGCGGGCTGGGGGGCGCGGGCTGGGGGGGCGCGGGCTGGGGCGTGGTGCGGGACTGCCGCGCACGGCAAGGGGAGGGGGGCGGGTCCGATTGGCACGACTGGCGGGGCCGGATGGCGCCGGGGGAAATGGTGGCTTGTGGGCGTTTGGCGGGCGGAATTCTGGTGGGCGGAATTCTGGTGGGCGGTGGGCCGGGCGTGGCTGGAGTCCAGGGGGGTGGCCGGCGTTGAGCGGCGCGTGCGGGACAGGTGGCGTTCGGTCCCGGGCCTGCGTGTGCTGGGGATGCCCGTGGTGGGGATGCGGGTGATGGGGCCGCGCTGTGCGGGCGCGGGGAGCTGGCCGGACTGCCAGAGCCGGAGGAGGTCTTCCAGTTGGGCGAAAATCCGGGCGAACAGGGCGGCGATGGCGGCCAGGACGGCGTCGGACAGCATTCCGCCTGCAGCACGGCCGGGGGCGGCGGTGCGCAGTGCGGCGATCTGAGCGCCGAGAGGAGGGTGGTTATCTAACATTTGTTGAGATTATATATAACTCAAGATACCGATGCAAGCAAAAAATTTCCGCCGCAGTGGGGACCAACGCGAAGGGAACGAAAGCGCCGGGGGTGGACGTGACGAGGGGGATGCTGGGGCCGCGGGGGGAAACGGCGGCGGTGCGGCCGCGGGTTCTTTCCAGCGGGGTGGCTTGCGGTATCATTCCAGCATGACGCATCCCGAGAGTCTGCTGGACGTGGCCCGGCTGGCCTATTCGTACAACGGCCTCGCCGCCGTGCGCGACGTGTCGTTCCAGGTGGGGCGCGGGGAGATCGTGGCGCTGCTGGGGGCGAACGGGGCCGGCAAGTCGACGACGGTGAAGGTGGTGGCCGGGGCGCTGCGGGCGCGGGCCGGCACGATCCGCTTCGACGGCGCGGCGATCGAGGGGCAGCCGAGCCATGTGGTGGTGAGGCGCGGGATCACGCTGGTGCCCGAGGGGCGGCTGGTGTTCGCGCAGATGACGGTGGCCGAGAACCTGCAGATGGGCGGGTTCACCCAGGATGCGGCGGCGGTGGCGCGGGCGATCACCCATGTCTTCACCCTGTTCCCGCGCCTGGCGGAGCGCCGGGCACAACTGGCCGGCTCACTGTCGGGCGGCGAGCAGCAGATGCTGGCGATCGCGCGCGGGATGATGAGCGCACCGCGGCTGATGATCCTGGACGAGCCGTCGCTGGGCCTGGCGCCGCAGCGGGTGCAGGAACTGTTCCGCCTGATCGCGGCGATCGCCGAGGAGGGGGTGGCGGTGCTGCTGGTGGAGCAGAACGTGCACCAGTCGCTGAAGATCGCGCATCGCGGCTATGTGATGGAGAAGGGGACGGTGGTGCTGGGCGGGACCGGGGAGGAACTGCTCGGCAACGATTATGTGCGGCGGGCGTTCCTGGGGCGGTAGCGGTGTCGCCGGCGGCTGCCGCGGTGTTCCGGGCGCGGTATCCGGCTGGGCGCAGCAGCGTCAGGCAAAGTGAAGGGGATCCAAGGGGCCCGGCCCCTTGGCGGGTCCAGGGCAGCGCCCTGGCCTTGCTTCCGCGAGGTCGGCGGCGGCCAGCCGCATCACGCCGCGTCCGGCGTTCCGAGATAGGCGGCGATCACCGCGGGATTGGCGGAGATTTCGCCCGGCGTGCCCTCGGCGATCTTGGCGCCGGCGTCGAGCACGATGATGTTGTCCGAGATGCGCATCACCGCTTCCATGTCGTGTTCGACCAGGAACACGGTGGTGCCGCGCGCGCGGATGCGGCGCAGGATGTCGCAGATCTCCTCGGTCTCGGCGGGGTTGAGGCCGGCGCAGGGCTCGTCGGCCAGCAGCAGTATCGGCCGGGCGGCGATCGCGCGGGCGATCTCCAGCCGGCGCAGGAAGCCCACGGTCAGGTCGCCCGCCGGGCGGTCGGCGAAATCCTCCAGCCCGGTCAGCGCCAGCGCGCGCTCGGTCACCTGGTCCACGTCGCGCCGGCCGTCGCGGCCGAACAGGGCGCCGATGCGGACATTGTCGTGCACGGAGATGTCGGGGAAGGGCTTGGCGATCTGGAAGGCGCGGGCGATGCCGCGGCGGGCCAGGGCGACGGTGGATTTGCCGTCGATACGCTCGTCGTGGAAGCGGATTTCGCCTTCGGATAGCGGGAGGTAGCCGGTGACCAGGTTGAAGATGGTGGACTTGCCGGCGCCGTTCGGGCCGATCAGGCTGGTGATGCTGCCGGCGGCGACCGTCAGGCTGACGCGGTCGGTGGCGACCAGGCCGCGGAAGCGCTTGGTGACGTTCGTCAGTTGCAGGATCGGTGCCCTCATGGCGCTGCCGTCCGGCGGCGGCGCCAGGACTGCCAGGTGCCGGCCAGGCCGCCCATGATCCCCTTGGGGGCCGCGACCACCAGGGCGACCAGCATCGCGCCGGTGAGGAACATGTGCAGGTTGAGGAAGCTGCCCAGCACCACCTGGGTCAGCAGCACCATGATGGCGGCGCCGATCAGGGGGCCGACCAGGGTGCCGATGCCGCCGAGCAGGTTGTAGACGATCATGTTGAGCGAGAAATCGGTGCGATAGACCGAGCCGGTGGTGATGTATCCCAGCGAGTGCGCGTAGATCACGCCGAGCGCGCCGGTCAGCGCGGCGGAGAGCACGAACATGGTGATCTTGTAGCGCTCGGTGGGCACGCCGAGCATGCGCGCGGTGTCCTCGTCCTCGCGCATCGCGGCCAGGCCCTGGCCGATGCGGGCGTTCTTCACCAGGAAGGCGATGGCCAGGATGATGACGGCGGCGATCAGCAGCAGGTAGTAGAACACCGCCTCGGTACGCAGGCCGAAGGCGGGGATGCGCGGCAGGACGAGGCCGAGCGAGCCCTGGAACGCCTCGATCGAGTTGGTGAGTTCGGACAGCACCTGGGCGACGCCGAGCATGGCGACGGCGAAGTAGATGCCGCGCAGGCGCAGGATCGGCCAGGCCACCAGGGCGGCGGCCACCGCGCAGGCGGCCATGCCGGCCAGCAGGCCGAGGGCGAAGCCCAGCAGCGGATCGGTGCGCATGAATTCGGTGCCGAGGGCGTTGACCTCGAACAACCCGGCGGCGAAGGCGCCGAGGCCGATGAAGGCGGTGTGGCCGAAGCTCCAGTAGCCGGCGAAGCCGCCGAGCAGGGTCCAGGCCAGGCCGAGGCCGGTGGAGAGCAGGATCATCTGGCCGACGCGGACGTGGAACGGCATCAGCACGAAGGGCACGACGGCGGCGGCGGCGATGCCGAGCAGGGTCAGCGCGATCCACCAGCGGTGGCGGGCAAGGGCTTCGGCCAGCATGCTAACGATCCATATTAGCGGCTCGCCGCGAAGGCGTTGCCGAGCAGGCCGGCGGGGCGCACCATCAGCATCAGCACCAGGATCAGGAACATCATCGCATTGGGGAAGGCGGGGCCGATCAGTTGCGAGGTGGCGGTGCTGATCAGGCCGAGCACCAGCCCGCCGAGCAGCGCCCCCGAGGGCGAGCCGACGCCGCCGAGGACCACGACGACGAAGGCGTTCAGGGTCCAGTTCGCCTCGTCCGGCGGCGCGAACGGCAGCACGATGCCGAGGATCGCCCCCGAGGCGCCGGCGAAGGCGGCCGAGACGCCGAAGGTCATGCCATAGACGTGGCGCGCGTTCACGCCGCACAGCCGGGCGGCGAGTTCCTGTTGCGCGGTGGCGCGGATCACCCGGCCGATGCGGGTGCGGTTCAGCACCCAGGCCAGCGCGCCCAGCAGCGCCAGGCTGGCGGCCAGGGCGGAGATGCGCACCAGGTCGATGGTGACTTCGCCGAGGCGCAGGTAGTTGAAGGCGTAGCCCGGCGTGATGCTCTTGAAGTCGGGCGAGAACACCAGCACCAGCAGGTTGCGCAGCATCAGCGCCACGCCGAAGGTGACCAGCATGGAGGCGAGCAGCGAGGAACGGTCCACCGCCAGCTGGATCAGGCCGCGCTGGTAGACGTAGCCGAAGGCGAACAGAACCAGCATCACCGGCGGGATGGCCAGCAGCGGGTCGAGCCCGGTGGTGTGCCAGACGAACCAGGTGAGGTAGGCGCCCATCATCACGATGGCGCCGTGGCTGAGGTTGACCACGCCGAGCACGCCGAAGATCAGCGAGAAGCCGACCGCCGCCAGCGCATAAAGCCCGCCCAGCACCAGGCCGTCGGCGATGGTCTGGACGGCGAGCATTCAGCCCGTCCCGTGCGCCATTGCCCTCAGCTCTTCTTGTCCCAGTCCGGCACCGGCCACAGCAGGTCGGCGGTCTTGGCGCCGGCGGGATAGACCACCTCGCCCTGGCCCTTCAGCACCTGGCCCACCGAGGGGCCCATGACCACGGCGTCGCCGTCGCCTTCGGGGGTGAACTTGATGCGGCCATAGAGGGTTTCGAGGTCGGTGGCGGCCAGCGCGTCGCGCACCTTCACCGGGTCGATGCTGCGCGCGGCCTGCATCGCCTTGACGTAGGTGATGATGCAGGCGGCACCGGCGGCGCAGTGGTAGGCGAGCGGGCGGGTGAAGTTCTTCGCGTAGTACTCGGCGAACTTCGTTGGGCTGCCGAAGAACGGGTCCTTCCAGGTGCTGCGGCGGTCCCAGTAGGTGGGATAGAAGATGCCGTTGGCGTAGCGGCCCAGCGCCTCGCGGTACGACGTGAGCTGGGGGCCGAGGCCCTGGAACAGCAGGCCGACATTGGTGCCGGTGGCGATCATCTGGCGGGCGACCAGCAGCGAGTTCTGGTCGTGCATGGCGCAGAGCAGCATGTCCGGCGTCTTGCTGCGCACCGAGGACAGGACCGAGGAGGTGTCGGAGATCTGTTCCGGCAGCAGGTAGTTCTCGATCAGCTGGAAGCCGCCGGCGGTGCAGTCCTTGACGATGCCGGCGGCGAAGGTCTTGGAGAAGGCGTCGTTGGTGGCGATGACCGAGAAGGTCTTGGGCTGCGGGGTCAGCGACTTGAAGAAGGCCACGGTCGATTGGAACTGCCGGGTGGCGCGCGGGTACATGCCGAAGACGTAGCGGTATCCCTGGGTGAAGATCTGGTCGGAGCCGCCGCCGGCCTGGACCATCGGCTTCTCGGCGCGTTCGGTGATGGCGGCGGTGGGCAGCACGATGTTGCTGCCGAAGGAGCCGAGGAAGAAATCAACGCGGTCGTCGATCAGGCGCTGGATCAGCGTGGTGGCGCGCGAGGGGTCCGAGGCGTCGTCGAACAGCTTCAGTTCGAGCTGGTACCTGGTGCCGGCGATATCGACGCCGCCCTGTTCGTTGATGAACTTCACGGCCGTCGCGTAGCCGTTGTTGACGTTGAGCCCGGTTTCGGCGGCACCGCCGGAGAGCGGCACCGAGCCGCCGAACACCAGCTTCCTGGCCTGTGCGTGTCCGGTGTGCAGGGCAGGCATTGCCAGCGCGGTGCCACCGGCGAGCCGGAAGAGGGTGCGGCGGGCGATGCGGGCCATGACGGCGCTCCTTCAACGTTGCTGATGGCAGGATGACGCGTGCGGCCACGGCGTGCAATTGGCATGTGGGGGTTGCGCGGCGCGCGCGGGCGCGGCACGAGGCGGTATGCAATTCCCCGACGGGCTACCGGCCGCGCCCCGGCTGCGCGCGATGTTCACGCTCACCCTGGCGGTGGGGCTGTCGGTGCTGGGGGCGTCGCTGCCGAACATCGCGCTGCCGAGCATCGCGGCGGAGTTGCGGGTGAGCCCGGCGGCGTCGGTGTGGGTGGTCAATGCCTATCAGATTGCGGTGACGGTGACGTTGCTGCCGTTCTCCTCGCTGGGCGACATCTATGGCTATCGGCGGGTGTACGGCTGGGGGATCGTGGTGTTCACCATCGGCTCGCTGCTGTGCGCGCTGGCGCCCGACCTGCAATTCCTGGTGGCCGCGCGCATCCTGCAGGGGTTGGGGGCGGCGGGGATCATGAGCGTGAACTCGGCACTGGTGCGCACGATCTTTCCGCGCGCGCTGCTGGGCCGCGGCATGGGGCTGAACACCATGGTGGTGGCAACCTCGCTGGCGCTGGGGCCGACCACCTCGGCGGGGATCCTGGCGCTGGGGGACTGGCACTGGCTGTTCCTGGTGAACGTGCCGCTGGGGGTGGTGGCAATGGCGACGCTGCACTTCCTGCCGCGCACGGCGCGGGGCGCGCATCGGTTCGACGTGGCGAGTGCGCTGCTGAACGCGGCGGCGCTGGGGCTGTTCATCGCCGGGCTGGACCGGTTCGGGCATGGCGGCTTCATGCTGGCCGGAATCGCGCTGCTGGCCATGGCAGGGGCGGCGGGATTCGTGTTCGTGAAGCGGCAGATGACGCTGTCGGCGCCGATGCTGCCGGTGGACCTGTTCCGCCGGCCGGTCTTTGCGCTGGCGGTGGCGACCTCGGTGTGTTCCTACATGGGGCAGACCTGCGCCTATGTCGCGCTGCCGTTCCTGTTCCATGCCGGGGGGGCGAGCGAGATCGGCACCGGGCTGCTGATGACGCCGTGGCCGGTGGCGGTGATGGCGATCTCGCCGTTTGCCGGCGTGTTGTCGGACCGGTTCTCGGCGGGATTGCTGGGCGGCGTGGGGTTGGCGCTGATGACGGCGGGGCTGCTGGCGATCGCGGCGCTGGCGCCCGGCGCGGCGTGGTGGGATGTGGCGTGGCGGATGGTGATCACCGGGGCGGGGTTCGCGCTGTTCCAGACGCCGAACAACCGGCAGCTGATCTCGGCCGTGCCGCGCGAGCGCAGCGGGGCGGGCAGCGGCATGATCTCCACCTCGCGGCTGCTGGGCCAGACGATGGGGGCGGCGGTGGTGGCGCTGGTGTTCGCGGCGTTGCAGGCGCGCGGCATGGCAACGGCGGCAGCGGCGTCGGTGCTGGTGGGGGCGGGGCTGGTGGGGGTGGCGGCCGTGCTCAGCCTGGCGCGGTTGAAGGGGTAGGAAGGAAGCAGTTCTTTTTTGAAAAAAAGAACCAAAAAACTTTTATCCATTAAGGTAAGGGGCAAGAGACTTCTTATGAATGAAGTCTTTTTGCTTCTTTTTCTTCAGAAAAAGAAGACCTTTCTTGCTGTTTTTCAGTTCAACGTCATCCCGGCATCGACGAGGAAGTTCTGTCCGGTCAATCCGCTGGCCTCGTCCGACGCCAGGAAGAGCGCCATGCGGGCGACATGGCTGCCGTCGAGCGGGATTTTCAGCGCCTGGTTCTCCAGGATCTGGCGGTCCAGTTCCGGGGTGCGCCAGAGTGTGGCCTGGCGTTCGGTATTGATGGCGCCGGGGACGATGGAATTGACGCGAATGCCGTGCTCGCCGAGTTCGCGCGCCAGGGTGCGGGTCATGCCGTTGATCGCGGCTTTCGCCGTGGTGTAGCCGACCATGCCGCCACGGGCGCGCATCCAGGAGATGGAGCCCATCATGATCACGCAGCCGGTGCCGCGGGCGCGCATGGCGGGCAGCACGGCCTGGGTGGCGAAGAACTGGTGGTCGAGGTTGAGCGCCAGGGTACGGCGCCAGTATTCCGGCTCGACTGTTTCGATGGCGTGGCGGTCGTCGCGGGCGGCGTTGTTGATGAGCACTTCGACCTCGCCGGCGGTGGCGATGGCGGCGCGCAGGGCGGGGATGTCGGTGACGTCGCAGGCGATGAAGCGGGCCTGCGGGAGTTCGGCGGTCAGCTTGGCGGCGGCTGCGGTGTCGATGTCGAGGAACGTGACGCGGGCACCCTGGCCGGTGAATTCGCGCACCATGTGGGCGCCGATGCCCGAGGCGCCGCCGGTGATGAGCACGGCGCGGCGGGTGAGGCTGGCGTAGCGCGCGGTGGAGGTGGTCATGCGGTGTGCTCCAGGGTGAAGCGGATGGTGCCGGCGATCTGCTCGCCGGGTCGCAGGATGGCCATGCCGTGTTCGGTGGTGCCGTCGATCCGGTTGATGCCGTCGGTCATGTTGCTGACCGGTTCGAAGGCGAAGAAATCCTGGCCGTCGGGGATATAGACGATGGCGTGGCGGAACACCGGGTCGGCGGCGATGGACAGCGCCAGTTCGTGCTCGGGCCAGACGATGCGGGCCAGGCCGTTCCAGGCGGCGAAGCAGTGGTCCAGCGTGACCCGGCCGACCGTGAGCCCGTGGCGGTGGTCCCATTGCGGCGGCACATCGACGCGGCGGGTGGGGATGCGGGCCGCGTCGTGAAGCCAGACGTGGTGGGCGGCGAAGTGCAGCCGGGCCTGTGGCGTGCGGGGGAAGAACGGGTGGCTGCCGAGGGCGAGCGGGGCGGCGTGCTCGGCGGTGTTGCGGACCGAAATTTCGTGGCGCAGGCCGTCGGGGAGCAGCAGCAGGCGCTGCTCGGCGACAAAGGCGAAGGGCCAGAGCGGGCCGCCGGGATAGTCGAGTTGCAGGGTGGCGTGGGCGGGGCCGGACTCCTGCACCGTCCAGGGCAGCATCCAGCCGGCGCCGTGGATGTACAGGCCGTCCAGCAGGTCGGGGAGCGGATAGGTGAGGCCGGCGAAGGAGAAGCGGCGCCCGGCCACGCGGTTGGACAGCGGCACCAGCGGGTAGCTGGCCAGGCCGCGCGGGTTGTTCTCCGCCAGCGCGCCGGGCTGGGCGGGGCGCATCACCTGGGTCTCGCCGACGTGCCAGTCGGCGATCGCGCCGCCCACCGCCGGCGCCAGGCGCAGCCGCGCGGCGCCGGCCGCCAGGGTGAGCAGGCCGCGATTCATCGCGGGGTGAGCTTGATCACCACGCTGGCGGCGGCATCGACGGCTTCGCGCGAGTACAGCATCGGCACGTATTCCTCGGCCGCCCATTTCGGGGCCAGCGCGGCGTAATGCGGGCTGCGCGGGTCGCCGGACTGGCCAGGGGCGTTGACGGTGACCGAGGCATCCCAGTTGCCGACATCCAGCACCATGCGGAACGAGGCGCCGGAGGTGACGCGGAAATCCGACGGGCGGTAGCCGGCATTCATCACCACCGAGCCGGAGCCGGCCTTGGGCAGCGGGCCAACCTCGGGGAAGCCCGGCCGGACGGCGGCCAGCGGATGGACGAACTTGCCGTGGTGCAGGCGTCCCCAGGCCCAGTTGGCCAGGTTGTCACCCATCCGCGCGCGGGCGTCGGCGAAGGCGGCGGCCAGGGTGCGGCGCAGCAGGGCGTCGCGGTCGCCGATGCGCGGGTCCATGCCTTCCAGCATGCCCAGCAGGGTCTCGTGGTCGCCCGGTGCCATCAGCGGGCGGATGGCGGGGTCGGGCACCAGCAGGTCGAGCATCGCGGGCTTGAGGTGCTTGGTCCACCACAGCTCGAACAGCGCGCCGGGGCCGCTGTCGCGGGCCAGCGAGCCATCCCAGCCGCGCAGCAATTCGAGGGCGCCGGCGAGGTCGCCCCCGCTTGAAGAATTGGCCCCCGCGAGGTGGGCGATGACCTGTTGCACGCGCAGGCCGGGGAGCGAGATGCTGTCGGTTTGCAGTTGCATCGACTGTTCCAGCGTGTGGGCTTCCTGTTCGCCCAGCACCTGGTGGATGCGGTCGGTGCGGGAGTGCTCGGCCCATTCGAAGCCGAGGCGACGTTCGTCGATCGGGTAGTCCGGCGGCAGGTTCATTTCGTTGGCGGTGGCGAAGAAGCCCTTTTCCGGGTTGATGTCGCGCGGCAGGTCGGTGGCGGCGACGAAGCCGTCCCATTCGTAGCGCCCGTCGCCGGGCACCGGCAGAAGGCCGTCGAAATTCCGCCGGTATGGCACCAGGCCGGAGGCCAGCCAGGCGATGTTGCCGCCGGTATCGGCATAGACGTGGTTGATGGTGGGCGCCTTCCAGTGGGCGACGGCGTCGGCGTACTGCGCCGGTGTCTTGGCCTGCATGCAGGCGAGGCTGGTGTAGTAGGCCGCCGTGCCGGGCTCGGACCAGACCGAGCGGATGGCATAGGCGCGGTTGTTCCGGCGGTCCTGCTTCACCACCGGGCCGTGGCGGGTGAATTTCAGCGCCACTTGCTGGTCGGTGGCGCTGCGCACGCGGACGGTTTCGCGCAGCGTGGTCATCCGCTCCCAGCCGCCCTGGAAGCGGTACTGGTCGGGGTCGTCGGGATTGGTTTCGTAGACGTAGAGGTCGGCCTGGTCCATCGGGAAGATGGTGAGCGCAAATCCGGCCACCTCGTTGTGGCCGAACGATACGCCGGGGATGGCGGGCTCGCCGCTGCCGATCACGTCGAGGCCGGGGCCGGTGAGGTGGACGATGTAGCGCAGCGAGGGCAACTGGTGGGCGCGGTGGGGATCGCTGCCCAGGATCGGGCGGCCGGTGGCGGTGCGCGCGGGGGCGACCACCCAGTTGTTGGAGCCGTCGAAATAGACATTGCCCAGATCGTTCACCTTGGTCCATTTCCAGGCATCGATGAGCGTGGCGGTGAGGCGGGCGGGCGGCATGTCGAGTGCGGCGGTGGCGAGGCGGAAATCGTCGAGCACGTCGGGCGGGATGGTGGCGAGGTCGAGGCCTTCGGGGATCACCGGCTTCCAGGCGGGTTCGAGGGACATGCGGGCCAGGTCGGCATCGATGCCGGCGCGCGCGGCGACCTGGGCGCGGGCGACTTCGGACAGCACGTTGCGGACCAGGGCGTGGCTGCGGATGCGGACCACGTCCTCGGCCGCCCATTTCTCCGGCCGCGTGCCCATGGCGGCGAATTCCGGCGGGCGCAGGGCGTGGTCGGCGTCGGACAGGTCGATGAAGGCGTTGATCCCCGCCGCGAAGGCCTCGGTGATCGATTTCGCCTCGGGCGTGCCGTAACTGGCCCATTCCGCGTCCATGTCGCCGCGGTAGAGGAACAGGCGGGCGGCGCGGTCCTGGGCCAGGAAGCCCGGCCCGAAATCGGCGGCCAGGCGGCCGAGGCCGCGCTTGCGCCAGATGTCGAGCTGCCAGAGCCGGTCGCGCGCGGCGTTGAAGCCCTGGACGAAGAAGATGTCGCGGCGGGTGGCGGCGCGGATATGCGGGATGCCCCAGGTATCGACCACGATCTCGGCCGGCGCCTCCAGGCCAGGGACCGTGTGTTCGACGGTGGTGGTCGCTTTCGAGTCCATGTCATTCTCCCCGCGCTTCGGCTTCAGGGTTCCACGGGGTGTGCGAGGGGGCAAGGTGGATGCTCCGGTCAGATGGGGTCGAGTGGCCAGATCGGCCGGCGGACGCGCTTGTAGCCCTCGGGGTTGGCCAGGATCGCCGAGCCGAGGCCGCCGCCGTCGATGGTGATGATTTCCCGCGCGACGGGGGTGAAGGCGGCGCGGAAATGGTGCTTGGACTTCACCGCGATGGCGGATTTGGTGGCCGGGTCGATGCCGAGCGAGGTCAGCTGGGCGAGGTCGGTGGCCTGGCCGTTGTTGCTGATGATGGCGATGTCGATGCCGCCGACACGGAACAGGGCGGACAGGCCCTTCTCCCGCCAGACGCCGCCGCCCATCGGGCCGAAGGCCTGGAATTTCCCGCTGCTCAGCGTTGTGACCTCACCGTTGAGCGTCAGCGGGCCGCCGCCGGCCGCCGGGTCGTGCTTGCCGCCCAGTGTGACGGTGCCGGTGTTGCCGGCGCCGATGGCGGCGCATTGGCGGGCGGCGTCGGGGTCGTAGATGGCATAGAACGCGGCGTTCTGCAGCTCGGCGGCGATCATGGCGCGCAGCACGTTGGTGGTGTCGCCGTAATGGCCGCTGCCGGGGTTGTCGGTGACGTCGGACATCACCAGCGGGCGGTCGTGCTTGCCTTCGCCCGCCTTGGCGTGGGCAACGGCATCGGCGATCGACCAGTCGGTGATGCCAACATAGGCGCGCTGTTCCCAGGCATAGTCCATGAAGGATTCGGCGATCTTCTGGCCTGCCGCAGGGTTGGCGTCGGTGGTGACGGTGACCGAGGGGCCGATGTCGAAGATGTCGGCGGCGGTGAAGCCGGAGCAGACCGAGACCACCAGCGCGCCACCTGCCGCCTCGATCGCCTCGCCGCGGTCGATCAGCTCGCGCATCGGGCCGGTCTGCGTGCGCCCGCCATCGAGACCGCGCAGCATCGGGCGCTTGGCGATCACGGTGACCGGCTTGATCTCGCCCAGCATGGCGCGCTGCAACAATTCGCCGCCCTTCAGCGCCATTTCGTAGTGGTCGATATGCGGGTAGGTGCGCACGGCGATCAGGGCGTTGGCGCTGTCGGCCATCAACCGGGTGATGTTGCCATGCAGGTCCAGCGTGACCACGATCGGGATGTCCGGCCCGACCTTGGCGCGCAGGCGGCGCAGCAATTCGCCCTCGGCATCCTCGTGGCTTTGGGTGACCATGGCGCCGTGGAGATGCAGCAGCGCGCCGTCGATGCCGTCGGCGGCTTCCAGCAGCATGTCGCAGACCTGGTCGAACAGGCTGTCATCGACGTGGCCCGAAGGGTTGGCGCTGGCACAGATCGGATGGGCGAGCACCCAGCCGTGCTTGTCCGCCATCTCGAAACTGCCGCCCAGCGCGGTGCGGGTGGCGCGGCGGGCGCCGGCGATCCCGTTGCCGGTGATCCAGGTGCCGCGGCGGAAGCTCTCGATGGTCGTGGGCACCTTGCTGAAGGTGTTGGTCTCGTGCGC